>NZ_JAAXLT010000036.1 GCF_013285555.1 Candidatus Cyanaurora vandensis
GTCAACTGCTGTCCATTCCATTGGTCTCCGGTACTGGTGTGAGCAATGTCGGTTCTGCCCAAGTCAACCCCAAGGCAATTCACAGATTCTTTAACGGTGGGTGGCAAGGGTTTAACTTGAATTTGGATGTAGAAACTGCCATCCTTGCGTTTGGTCAAGGTGGCAGAAGTCGGTTGCTGACCTTTGAGCAACCCCCGTTGATAGTTGCCAATCGCCAAACCGAAATGCTCCCGACTGTCCAAAAGCGTCAAACTAACGGTCCAATCCTTTTCTTTGAAGGAGAAGATTCTTGCATCGTAGTCAATGCTGGTGGGGCTAAATCCCTTAATGGCAAAGCCTTTGAGCCGAGCCGCTTTACGGTTAGCGCAGACGCGAGCGATAGCGCGAATCGTCAGGTTAGCCGAGAGTCCAAAGAGTTCCCTGACCTGTGGATACACTTGCTTTTGCATAGTGGTCTTATTGGTCAGTCTCTCAGGAGTGCTGAGGTTAATCCAAGTACAAGCATCTGCAAACGCTTTAAGCGTCGCCTCAATCTTTATGACTTGTTCGGGCGATGGGTTGAGTTTGCAGGACACCGTAAGGACTTGGTTCATAGCTATATTATATCTCACCCGTTCATGTTGTTTCAAGTTTTAAAAGTCGCCCTGAAGGGCAAGGCTTCTACCCATTTTTTCGGTGACGAAGCGGGTCCCACCCGTGGTCGGACGGTTCTGGTCGCGGTCAGCGGTGACGGTCACTTCATCCAGGAGGTCGGGGGGCGTTTCTAGGGCTTGGGCCAGTTGGACCGTGGGTTCGAGATCGGCTTTGTGGGGGACCGCGTGGGCCAGGGGGGTCAAGCTCAAGGCCAGACCCAGGTAAACAAATTTCATCTCACGCCTCAATTGATATTTAAAGACAAGGAACCAGATTTAAGCTCCCAAAGAGGCCGTCTTCCTCACCATTGGGACCGGCGGTGAAGTACAGGTAATCAGCACGACCGAGGGACTCACCATTGCCGAAAATCAGCCCCCAGAGTCCGTCAATTTTGAGGGGTGCACCGGTGGTGTCGAGCAAGTAACCGAGTTGTTCGCCCGTCGCTTGGTTAAACGCCACGATCGTGCCATCTCCGAAGTTCCCGACCAGTAGGGCACCACTCAAGGGTCCGAAGTCCGCCGGAGCAATCACCAACCCCCAGGGCGCATTGAGTTTAGGGCTGTGGTCAAGGGTGCGGATGTGGTTGCCGTACCAGTCGAAAATCGCGACATAGCCCAGTCCCGGTCCCTGTTCCTCGGTGTTGGGGTCAGCTGTGGTTTTGGCGTAGGTGACGAAAACCCGGCCTTTTAGGTATTGGACATTGAAGGGTGCGTAGCCTCCGGGGATGTCAGCCGGTCTCAAGAAAGGACGCTCAAAACCGCGCTCTGTCCAGTTTCGAGGCACCGGACGGAAAGCCTCGTTGTAGACTTCAATCTGCCCTTGCCCGAAGTTGGCGGCATAGAGACGGTTCCCCCGCGCAAAAGTCGAGGCGGTCAAGCCCTTATAAATCGCTCCTTGCTGGGAACGGTCCTGGACTACAACCGAACTCGTCATCCGCGCAATACTGCCGTCCTCATTCACCCGCTCGGCCCAACCGGAGATCGTCCCGTCCTCCGTGGCCCACAAAAAGCGACTCGGCCCCGTGATCCCCTCGCCCGTCACCATAAAATCCGTGGCAGACCCGGAGAAGGTTTGTCCCGTGGGTGTGGAGGGGAGTTGGCTACCCACGACCGTGACAAATTTCAAGTCGTCTTGGTAGAGCGGGGTGGTCTCGGTGTCCCCGACATAGGTGCTAGAAGTCCCAGTCTCCGTGTTGGCAATCCAGAAATGTCCACCCAAGCCCGCCGGACGAATCGAAATCCCCCAAGCATTGCGGACCAAGGGGTCCAGCAGTTGGGGTTGGAAGACGGGATTATTAGCAACGAGGTTGCGCTGAGCGTAGCAACTGGTGATCTCAGCTTGCACGGGTAGAGCAACGGTTAAGGCTAGGAGCGCGAAGAATTTCAACATGGTCGGGGTCTCCAAAATAGGTAAACGAAATTGACCGCCACACCCTTCCCGCAGGCAGAATTGGCGATAGGAAGCCACCCCCCAGGGCTGGGGGATGGTAGCTCAGGCAACAGTCACTGAACTAGGCCCAACAGCGTCGGAATTCGCCTGACGTGTTGGTAGTAGTTCTCAATAGAGAGTCTAGGACTAGATGCAAGTAATTGTCAAGAAACCCGCTTGAATTTTGTGGAACCGGTGGTTATGGCAAGAATTCAACCTGTAATTAATTTGCTAAAACTCGCTCTCCAACTGAGTTTCAGCTTGTTTAATGACAAGGACCAAGCGGTAAGAGCATCCCCGGCCTGAAAATTCCAGTGGTAAATTAGTGGGATTTCTCAGCTAAGAGTTGCAACTACTGAGCGGATGAGATGTGGTACAGTGCTATTCAAGCCTCCTGGTGGAGTTTGTGATGGAGCGTATAATTTGGGCGATGAGTTTATGTTTGTTGACGGGTTGTGGTGCAGCGAATCCGCCCGCCGTTACCGATCAGGCTGTTTCAGTAGTCATGGCCCCTGAAGATCAAGACGTAGATTTTGCCGTCAAGTTGAACCTGATGAAGGGGCATTTACTGGTCGCCCGTGAACTCTTGGACCTCAAGGAAGTAGACCAAGCCCTACCCCACCTCGGGCACCCCATCGAAGAAATTTATGACGACCTCGCGGACCAACTCCCCGTGCGCGGTATCTCCGATTTCAAGCCCGTCCTGCTCACGCTCCAGGACCTAGTGAAGGCTACCCCCACCAGTCCCGCCGTTGCCACCACCTACCAGCAAGCGATGAGTGCCCTGACCGGAGCCGAAGCAACCCTACCCGCTAGCCAACGCCAGTCGCCCCGTTTTGTCCTCCAAGTGATTGACGGATTATTAGCGGCGGCTGGGGGCGAATACCGCTCAGCCCTAGTCAATGGCAAGATAGCCGAACCAATTGAGTACCAGGACTCGCGGGGTTTTGTCCTCTGTGCTCAGCAGCTTTACCGGTCCGTCCGCACCCAAGTGGTCAAAACTAACGCCGCTACGGACAAGACTATCCAGCAGGACCTAACTCGTCTAGCGAGAGCTTGGCCCGCCCCCATGCCGCCCACTGCTGCCGTCCTCACGGCTGATGAGGTTTTGACCGCTGTTGCCGGTATCAAACAGACGGCTCGTGACCTTCGTTAAATCGTTATTTTGTAGACAGATCGTTCTGAGCCGCCAGAGCCGCCACTTGCTCGTAAAGATAATCCGGTATCTTTAGGCTGAGTTCACTCATGGAATGGCCTTCACGGATGCGTCTTAATGGTAACTGTAGGAACCCACGGCCCAATTACCGAAAGTCCGTCTTTTTCTCGCTGAGCTAGTTCTAAGTTGAGGGTGAGGAGCTTTTCTAATAGGTCATCTTGGGCGGTGAAGCCATAGGCTTTCAAAACTAGGGCATCGAGTTGAGCGTGGAGTTTGTGGAGTTGACTGGCGGGCTCGTGGAAAAACTCGTTGTAGAGATCGGTGATGCCGTACTGCTTGGCGGTCATGCGCTGGGTCCGGTATTCGTGCAGGGCGGTTATCGTGTCGCGGATGGCTTGGACTTGGGGCGGGGTTGCAGTCTGAGGGAAAGGGAAGGTCTCAAAACAGGTGTTGTGGGTGTAGCGGGTGGTCTCTCCTAAAGTAGAACTTTGAGCTTTGACCCAAGTGCGGTGGAGATTTGAGGTAATAATACCGAGAATATAGAAGTCATCTAGAGCTACGACTACAACTGAATCTCCAGGAAGCCATTCAAGCTTGCTAGGAAGAAATACAAACCATTTTGAGTGCCTGGGAACAGCAAGGTAAAACTGCAACAAACTTAATTGCTCACGCATAGCAGGACGAGGACGTGGAAATTGCCACCAGTAATTCTTTGCATGCTCGTCCCGGTTATCTTTCCGCTCTAATCTAACTGTGTTATGAACGTGGTTGAATGGAAGCTTATAACTACTCGCTTCCTCAATCTGCTTATTATTAAAATCAATAATCCAACGGCTTGGCAGTCCATTCGTTCTGCTAGCCAAATCATCAGCATCTAAAAATAGCTTCAGCAGTTCTTCATTTTTACTGTCTCTAGCCCATTCTTCAGCCTGTTTTTCTGAAACAAAAAAACCTTTCCCTGTAGGTTGTACTCCCTTAAAACAGATGTTTAAGTTTGCTTTGAGACGAACTGCATGAGTAACATCAATCTCTGATTTAAGAGACGAATTAATTTGTAGGCATGATGCATTGTTAAGGTAAAAATTCTTCGGCTCCCTTTTGCTCCAGTTAACTATGCTAACGTAAACATTTGCATCTCCTGACCAAGGTTGACTAGCAATTGCTTCATGGATAAATCCTCCATTATTAATAATATAGTCTAGTGAAGCGATCCTACTTTTCCCTTGACTAATAGAATTGGTGGCAACGAGTCCTGCTCTCCCACTCTCTCCAATATGGTCATGTGCTAGCCGAAACCAGTAGGTGCAAAAATCAATCTTATCTTTAGCTTCTGTAAATTTGGCCCGCACTCCTGCAACGTATGAATCTCCTAATTCTAATCGCATCCGCGCCCCACCCAAAAATGGCGGGTTCCCAATCACCGCATCCGCCTTGGGCCACTCCGTAAACAATGCATCCGCACAAATAATATTTGCATCCAGCGTATCCAAAGGTAGCGAAGGTTCCGTCAGTTCCAGGCGGTCAATCGCCATCTTACGCCCAATCATCAGCGTCACCCGCGCCAACTCCACCGCAAACGGATTGAGGTCAATCCCAAAAAACTGTTGTGGCGTAACAAACCCCAGCCCCACCTGAGCCGTACCCTTCCCCTGCTCACTAATCTTATCCAGCAACAACTTCTCAATACGCTTAAGTTCCTGATAGGCAATATACAAGAAATTCCCCGAACCACAGGCCGGATCAAGGACCCGATAACCCTGCAACGCCAACAACAACCCATTCAACTCCTTAACCGAACCCGCCCCCTCAATCCGTTCCTCCCAAAACCGACCAATCGTCGGGCGGACAATCTGCCGGATATCCGTCTCACTCGTGAAATGCACCCCGTGGGCATGACGAGCCTGCTCATCCATCGTCCCCTCAAACAAACTCCCAAAAATCGCCGGACGCACCTTACTCCAATTCTCCAAGGCCGCCGACTCCAATAACCGCAACTCCTCCGGGCGCAACTCCAACAGGTAAATCGTCGCAAATAACCCCCCGTTAAAATAATCCACTCCCTGAAAC
>NZ_JAAXLT010000037.1 GCF_013285555.1 Candidatus Cyanaurora vandensis
ACCCCCACCGCCCGTGGAAGTAGTTGAGCCCCCCCTCCTCCGTCCCCTTGCCGAAATCACTGCTGATCTAAGTAGACCCCTTCCCCCCAACCTCCTCAAAACCCGCAAACAAGGTGGACAAACGATTACCTATATCCCTTGGTATACCGTAAACCGACTTCTAGACCGCTTCGCGCCCGGTTGGGAAGGAAGTGTCGCGCAGATGAGCTTCACCGGGGAACGGGTATTCGTCGTCTACAGTTTGACCATTCCTGCTCTAGAAGGACGGTTCACCCGTCAAGCCACGGGCACTGAAGTCCTCAAGGAACTCGACCGTAATGGACAGGTCCGGGAATTAAGTTTCGGGGACCCCGGCTCGCGGGCGGAGAGTATGGCCTTCCGGCGAGCAGCAGCGCGGTTTGGGTTAGGGCTGTATCTGTACAACCGTCCCCATGATTAATTATTTGTCCGCTTTGTAGGGTTTACCCGCGAAGATAACTGCCATGCCAGCGGCGTGACCCAGCCGGTCCGTCTGTAAGCCCGTCCCTTTACCGGAGAAATAACCATCCATCTCTTTACAGAGATTCTCAGGGGTCAGACTATTGGTCTTAGCACTGATGGAGAAACTTGAAGTACCCGAAGCTTGATAGGACAGCATAGAGGCGCGGCAGAATTCTAGTTTTTGCGCCAGGGTTGCAGTTTGCCATTGCGTACCGGTATCGTCACCCGCAAGTTTTGGAGCCGTCGCCGTGGCTGGAACCGCAGCAACCGTCGCATCGGGAGCCGGGGTCTGGGCACAACCCACCAGCAACAAAGCAAGCAGCAAAGACCAAGATTTCATACATCCTCCCGGACGGATACGGATGTTTCTAATTGTAAAGCAGAATCAGGGATCGCTCACCTAGACTGGGGCAGCCCCAAACCCGTGGCACAGCGGTGAATGATCCGAGTGTCGTCCAGAGCTTTTTCAGTGTAATAGATGTAAGCACCCTGGGCCGTTACCAGGAATTCTGGGTCTTGGCGGACCATCAAAGACGGCTCACTAACTTGGCGGTAGAAGGGCCGGGTGGGGTCAATCGTGGCAATCCAGATGTCTGAGTGTTGGTTGGTGTCAGCATCCACCATGAAAATATAGGACCGCCCTCTATAAATAAAAGGTTCCGCCGAGAGGCTAAGTGGTTGCTTGGTAGGGGCTTCGAGGGTGTTAATCCGGGTCCAAGTCCCGGCGATTTCCCGCCAGACCCCGATCCGTTGGTGGTCAATATCCGCAATCGCCACCCAGTCGTTGTTAAACTCCGGGGCACGGAAAATAAATGGGTCGTACTTAGTACCTGCATCCGCGCTGACCTGGGTGAAGGTGCCGGGGTCAATATCGTAACGCGCCACCTGGGAGACCTCGCCCACCGTGACATTGACGCTCAAGGCCCGCTCCCCCCCAATCCAACGGCCCCCACTCGCCAAGGGAATCGCCGCAGGGGGTGCATTGTCATCTAACTCGCCCCAAAAAACCGTGGCATCCCCCGCTGTACTGCGGTAACGGACGCGGGGGGCCGGGTCGTCGGAGTCCAGACTTGCTAGCGGGGTCCGGCCCTCAGCTCCTGGTAGCACGCCCCCCTGCCAGACCGTACCATCAAAGGCCGCTAGACCCAGGAACCCAGTCCTACCCACGAGTTTGGAGTAGACAATCCGTGTCCCCGCTGCACCATAGCTCCACTCGGGTCCATTGCCTGAAATCCGCATCGGCACGAGATTGTCATCAATCCACTGCCCCTTGCCATTGCGGGGGATGAGGTCTCCGGTTACAGCATCGACAAGAGCTACCCAGAGGTTACGGGATTTGTCCTGCCAAGTAAACCGGAAGCCCTTTTGGTCAAATTCCAGGTCTGATAACGAAGAGCGGGGGTCTGAAACCACCGTATCCTCGACTACAAAAGGTTCAGCACCCAGGGGTGCAACTAGACATACGCTCAGAGCAAGGGTAAGAAGGCGAGAAGCGAGAGACATTGGGAGGACCTAAGTTGAAATACTTCAGTGATAGTACGCCAGTCATCTCGAATTCTTTGGTATGGCAAAACACACTCCCCAGGAAGTAGTCAGGTCAGCTATAGCTCGTTAAGGTGAATTAATTGCGGGGGGATGAAGTGGAGTATCGGCAACTCGGTCAGTATGGACCCAAGGTCTCAGCCGTCTGTCTAGGGTCGTGGTTGACCTACGGCGGGGCGACGGAAGAAGCCCAGGCCCGCGCCTGTATTGAGCGGGCTTACGAATTAGGCATAAACTTTTTTGACACCGCCAATGTCTACGCCCAGGGTGAGGGCGAGCGAGTGGTGGGCCGGATTTTGCGCCAGTTCCCGCGCCCGAGCTATGTGCTTGCCACTAAGGTGTATTTCCCCATGGGTCCGAGTGCCCAGGACCGGGGACTTTCACGCCGGCATATTCTAGAGCAGTGCGACGCTAGCCTGACCCGCTTGGGGGTGGAATATTTAGATCTTTACCAAGCCCACCGCTATGACCCGACTGTACCCCTAGAGGAAACGCTCCGCGCCTTTGACCAGCTAGTGCGCCAAGGAAAGATCCGTCATTACGGAGTGTCGGAGTGGAGCCGAGCACAACTCGCCCAAGCCCATGACCTAATCCAGCAACACCACCTCGCGCCAATTATTTCGGACCAGCCCTACTACAACCTCTTGGCACGGGAGATTGAAAAGGAAATCCTGCCCTTCTGTCGCCAAGCAGGGATTGGGATTATTAACTTCTCGCCCCTTGCCCAAGGGGTATTGACAGGTAAATACAAACCGGGCGCACAGGTCCCCGCCGATTCTCGGGCCAGCGACCCACGCCAGAATCGTTTCTTGACCCTAGACGCCGACCAACTCGCCCGCGTCCAAAAGCTTGTTCCCCTCGCTCAGGCCGAGGGTCTGACCCTAGCGCGGTTAGCTTTGGCATGGTGTCTCCGTTTGCCGGAATTAAGCAGTGTCATTATCGGCGCAACTAGGCCCAGCCAAGTGGAAGATAACGCGGGGGCCGTGGGTAAGAAGCTCACCCCGGCGACCCTACAGGCCATAGACCAGATTTTTGAGGGACCGCAATAGCTCTTAAAGTCTGAATAGAGCGTAAACCTCTAGGATGTGTAGAGACGTTGGCGATGGGCAAATGGAATACATTAACCGGGAACTCAGTTGGCTGAGTTTCAACGAGCGGGTCCTTGCTGAGGCCCAAGATCCTCGTACGCCCCTGTTGGAGCGATTGAAGTTTCTCGCTATCTACGGGAGTAACTTGGATGAGTATTTCATGCTCCGGGTCTCGGGGATCAAAAGGCAGCTCGCCACCGGCGTTACCAGCAAAACCCCCGACGGTCTGACCCCCGACCAACAACTCCAGCAGATCAATCAACGTTTAACGGTGCTGGGAGTTGCTCAGTACCAGTGTTATCAGGATCTGTTGCCCGAGTTAGCGGCCCAGGGAATTGAGGTTTTGAACTATGAACAGTTAACGGAGAGTGACCGTCAGTACCTCCACACCTATTTCCAAGAACAGATCTTCCCGGTGTTGACGCCCTTGGGGGTGGACCCGGCCCATCCCTTCCCCTACTTGTCGAATTTGAGTTTGTCCCTGGCAGTTGCGGTAGTAGATGCTCAAGGGAGCCATCGGCTAGCCCGCATCAAAGTCCCCCATGGACTCCTGGAGCGATTTGTCCCGGTGGGGCGGCCTCTGGTCTTTTTACCCCTCGAACAACTGATTGCAGCCCACTTAGATAGTCTGTTTCCGGGCATGGTGGTCCGGGCGGTCCATGTTTTCCGGGTGACGCGCAACGCCGATATTGAGATCCAGGAGGATGAGGCCGAGGATTTACTTTTGACCATTGAGCAGGAATTGCGCCGCCGTCGCTTTGGGGAGGTGGTGCGCCTAGAGGTGGACCCGCTGATGCCCCAGGAATTACGTCAGCAGTTGATGGAGGCTCTGGACCTGGAGGGGCAGTTTGTTTATGCGGTACCAGGGTTGCTGGATGTCAGTTCGCTGTTTGCCCTGACCCGGTTGGACTTCCCCCACCTCAAAGAAACGCCCTTCGTCCCCCACACGCCCCTCCGTTTTGCTGAAGCTGAGAATATCTTTGAGGCGATTAAGGCCGGGGATGTGCTGGTCCACCATCCCTACCACAACTTTGCGACTACAGTAGAGCGGTTCATCCATGCGGCGGTCCAAGACCCCCAGGTATTGGCGATTAAGCAGACCCTCTACCGCACGGGGGGAGCGGATTCCGCGATGATCCAGGGGTTGATTGAGGCGGCAGAAAATGGGAAACAAGTGGCAGTCCTCGTCGAACTCAAGGCCCGGTTTGACGAAGCTAACAACATCACCTGGGCACGGGCTTTAGAGAATGCCGGGGTCCATGTCGTCTACGGACTCGTCGGCCTCAAAACTCACTGCAAAGTCGCCCTGGTGGTCCGCCGTGAAGCGCAGGGTTTACGCCGCTACATCCACATCGGCACGGGTAACTACAACAGCAAAACCGCCCGCCTCTACACCGATGTGGGCGTATTCACCTGCGATCCTGAGATTGGAGCCGATGCCACGGACCTATTCAATTACCTAACGGGCTATTCCTCCTTCCACACCTACCGTCGTCTCCTCGTGGCCCCGGTGACGATGCGGACGCGGCTGGTGGACCTGATCCAACGGGAGATGGACTTACATACCCACGAACAACCCGGTTACATCGCCCTCAAAATGAACTCTCTCGTAGACCCAGCCATGATTGCATTACTCTACACTGCCGCCCAACGGGGGGTCCGCATTGACCTGATTATCCGGGGCATCTGTTGCCTGCGTCCGGGGGTGGCAGGCTTGAGTGAGCAGATCCGAGTCATTAGTATCGTCGGTCGCTTCCTCGAACACGCCCGCATCCTGCATTTTAGGAATGGCGGCGCGGATGAAGTGTATATCGGCAGTGCCGACTGGATGACGCGCAACCTCGATAAGCGGGTGGAAGTGCTAGTTCCCATTGGTGAGCCGACGATTAAGGAGCACCTGATGCACTACTTGCACCTCTCCTTGAAGGACAACCGCCAAGCCTGGGCACTCCAACCTGATGAGACCTACCGCCGGCGGACCCCGGCTGCCGATGAACCTCAGTTTTCATTACAGGAACACCTTTTGGTATCCAGTTAATTACCCATAAACTCAGGTACCCACCCTAGGACTTAGGTGCTGGGGTAAAACAGTTGCCCTACTTGCGAGATGGGCAGTCAATATTCTACGCGCTTAATAGGATAGTAACTACTCTGAATTAGCTTGTATTCTGGCGATCAAATCGAACAACAACAGGTGCACAAGATGACGAGTGGTGGGGCAGGCCGCCGTTACTTTTTGCAGGGTGCATTGTTTAGTCTTGCAGCGGCAAGTCTCACCTTGGGGTCTAGGGCTGATGAGTATATTGAAGCGATTGTAATTGGTAGTGGTTTTGGCGGCTCTGTGGCGGCGTTGCGTTTGGGTGAGCAAGGTATCACGACCTTGGTCCTCGAACGGGGCCGCCGTTGGCCCACAACAACCAATGCCTTCTGTACCTATGGCAACCCCGACGGGCGAGCGGCTTGGCTCAGCCCGACGACATTAGTTTACACACCGCACCCAATTGAGGTCTACACCGGGGTTCTTGACCGTTTCACCGCTAAGGGGATTTCGGTTTACCG
>NZ_JAAXLT010000038.1 GCF_013285555.1 Candidatus Cyanaurora vandensis
GGGAGGGGCACCTTTAGAGGTTCTAAAGGACTACAGTAGAAATCAAGAAAAGCCGTCCTAAAGGAGCGGGGCTTGAATCCCATATTTCCGGTCAAAGGATGTGGAAGTTTTCATGTATAAATATTTGTAACAAAAAGTATGACACAAAAGCATGGATGTCATGCTTTTGTGTCAAAAAAGTATGATACACACTTAATGCTTAGAAAAAAGTATGACAGCGGTACATCTTGGCTAACCGCCCCCATATTTACAACCGCCATTAGCTAAGACACCATGCAAGGGAATCCATCCAGGGGGGTACCTCGCCCCCCACCCACGGAGCTTCCCTGATGTCCACTTCTTCTTTTTTGCTGCGCGTTAAGTCTGCCCTTCTTCCTCGCTTCGTAGCTTTGCGGTCCCGCAAAGCTTTGTTTGGGTTACTCCTCAGTGCCCCACTATTGATGCTCCCGGCCCAGGCCACCACCAACTTCCAGTCCTTTTCAACGGACGCTTCTAACCTCGGTACCACCCTATTCTTCAGTGCCTTGCTGGGGATCTTGGTCTCGCTGGGTTTTGCTCTTGCCACGGGTGCCCTGGCCCAACGCAAACTTCTGGCCTTGGTCGAGGTTCTGGTGGTGGGAGTGGTTTCCACCGTCGTCATTGCTGGCTTCACCACCTTCGTGACGGGCCAGGGGGCGATTGCGTCCGGCATGATTACCGGGACCTGGGGTTCCATTGCCAGCCTCACCCCCGGTGTCTCCTCGGGGATGACGGAAGCGACCTTGGCGCAACTGCTGGAGCAGTCCGAGCTGGGTGCGCTCTAAATGTCCTTCTTGGCAACCACGGCGGCGGCGGAGCTAGCGGGCAACGGGGCTAACCTCTCGGCCTTCCTGTACTTTGCGGGGCTGGCGGGCCTCGTCGTCGCCGTGGTTGTCCATGCCTTAGCCGGGGTCCTGGGCAAGGAACGCTTAGGCAGTCTGTTGATGGCGATGGTCTCGGGCGTGGTGACCACCACCTGTATTACCGGGGTCACAAGCTGGGTCAGTGGTACGGGTCAACTGTCCATTACCCAGAGCATTGTGCAGGCAGCGGGGGTGACAGCGGGTCCCGCCTTGGGTCTTTCCACACAAACCTTAGAGCGTTGGAGTCAGCCGGATGGTCCCTGATACGACGATTGTGCGCGACCTCAATCCCACCGCCCGCATCTTTGGCATTGAGTTCAACGACCTGCTGTTCATTTTGGCTCTGTTTATCCCAGTGTGCTTTGCCATCAAGCTCTTCTTCCCGCCCATCCTGCTGAATTTTGACGTGACCCATTGGCTGGGGGGCAAGCCAAGCCCCATCCCACCCACCTTGGACCTCGTGCCCTGGGGACCAGGGGGGCTGCTGTGGCTTTTCATCTCGGCGGTCTATCTCCAGGTCCGGCAGGGCAAGCCACGGGGATTCCTCAAGGACGTATACCGCGAAATTCAAGATGCGTTAGAGGCGATATCCTACAACCCGCACTACTGGGAGGGGGGCAGCCCTGACCTAGAGGCCGACTGCTATTGGTACGACGATACCCAGCCTTGAGCGATGTTTCCTGCTTGGCCTGTACCCATCAGAGGTTCTTTAGATGTTCTTTGAGAAGTTACCGCGCAACACCAACTTTGCCCACCAACTCCCCCTGCACCACGTTCTACCAGGGGGTTATCTAGTAAGTGCCGAGGGTAGGAGCCACAAGACCATCGCCACGGTGCTACGGGTGTGGGAACCGGATACCCGCCTGTTGGACCAGCAAGAAATCTACCTGACCCATGTATTGCCCCTGGTCAACCACTTTGCCAGTGAGGACTCGGTGGGCGTGGGTCAACAAATGCAGATTATCCGCTACGTGCGGCCCTCCCAACCGCAAGACAGTCCCTTGGTGGCTGAATCGCTGAGCTTTGACCCCGACCAACCGCCCACCCCACCCAAGACCGTGTACCAGGACTTCACCCGCAACCAACAGGCGGCAGGGGCGATGCCGGAGGTCTGCACCTATCTTTTCCTGAGTTTTGACCTGGGCAAGAAGATTGTGGCAAGTAAGGAACTAGAGCGGGCTAAGGCCGTCCTAGAGCGGCGGACGCAGCAGATGGGGCAGGCTCTCGCCCAAGCCGGGTACCGAGCGGTACGGGTGACGGCGTTGGTGGAAGCCTTAAACCCCATCTACCAATACTTCAACCCCCGGTTATCCAAGCGGGTCGAGGCCCCCTACCCCAGCCAGCAGATTGCCCTGGGTCAGTTGGACGGACACACCTTAGCGCGGTACCCAGACGCGGCGGTGGACACGGTGCGTCGGCAGTTGGCAGCCTGTGACTATGCCTTCAGCCCGACCTACGTGGTGGGCGACGGCACCTACCAAGCCTTTCTGTCTCTAGCAACCCTACCCGGTGAAGCGGCCCACGGCCTCGCCGGACTGTTTACGCTCAACCCCAACCTCTACGTCAGTCAGACGTGGTTGATGAGTGGCAAGACCAGCATCGCCAACGAGCTAGAGAAACGCCATCGCACGGTGATTGACTTACAAAACTCCTTTGGCGACCGGGTGGCGAACCTGGGACTTGCCGATAGTGTGGCGAATACGGCTGAGCTACGGCGCGACCTTGCCGGGTTTGCCAACTGTGCCCGTTACACCCTGACTATCCGTGTCACCGCCGACTCCCTAGAGGAACTAGAGCAGACCATCTCGGATGTGCAGAACCAAATCGGGACCTACAACGGCGCGGCCCTGCACCGCGAGACGGGCCGTGCCCGTATCAAGCAGACCTTCTTGCAAGCCAGTCCCGCCGTGCCCCAGGGTTTGGTGGACTACGGCGACCGCTCCCATATCGTGCGCTGTGACCTATTGGCCTGGTTCGTCCCCCGCTACGGCGCACCCGCCAGCGACCCCTATACACCGGGTATTCCCTACATCCTGTTCTGGACCCCCGAGGGGAACCTGTGCCGCAAAGCTCTCCAGGGTCCGACCAGTGGCACTTGTATGTTGATGTTCGGGCCACCGGGGACGGGTAAGGGGGTGGCAGCCAAGGCGATGATCCAACAGCTTGCCTTCCAAAAGAACCAGTACACCTGGACGATTGACAACAATACTGCGCTGACCAGCTACGATTTCCAGACGTTGGCGAATGGAGGTCTCAACGTCCGTTTCAGCAATGACGGGGCTATCTGTTTACCGGCCTTTGACATTGCCGGGACGACCCCGACCGGGGAGGAGCAGACGGAGCTAATCAAGAACCTGTGGTTGGATATCCAGGGGGAGTTGCTCAAGCTCAAGGGAGAGGAAGAGTCCTTACTCACCACCGCGCTCCTGCTGATGTACCGCTGTACGCCTAAGCCTACCTACGACACCTTGGTGGAGATCCTGCTGGCATGGGTGGAGGACGAGCGGTACCGCAACCAGCGGCCCCAGCTCGTGCAGTGGGCGGGAAGCTTGGAACGCTTCTGTTCTGGTCCTTTCTTGTCGCGCATCAAGAACATCACCGACCACCCAGACGGGGCATTCTACAGCTACTTTGGTAAACCCGTAGGTTTGCGGGTGCGGGACTTAGCCGACTACCCGACCGTCAGTTGGTCCTTGGTGGAGTTGATTAACCCCTTTTTGAAGATGAAGACCGCCGCCATTCTCCGTAAGGTCATCATTAGCTACGCCCAGGTGCTCAAGGACAAAGCCAAGGATGAGGGTAACGACTATTACCTGAACCTGTTCATTGATGAGGGTTGGGGCTTCTTTGCCTTAGATGGCGGGGCCTTTTTGATGGAGTTGACCCGCCGCCGTCGGCACTTCGGGATGAACGTCTTCTTCATCACCCAGTTCGTAGATGACCTCTTGAGTGAAGCCGGGGAGATTGTCCAAGCGGCAGCGAACCAATGGTTATTGCTGGGGGTGGGTCAGAACCCGGAGCGACTGGTGGAAGCCCTGAAGCTGACGGCGACGGAGACCACCGCTATCACGAACTTGAGACGCGTCCCCGGTGTGTACGGACAGGTGTTATTCAAACGCGCTAGGTACAACGGCGACCAGGAGGTAAATCTCCTTACCAACCCGATTCCTTGCACCAGTCAAGGTTCCTGGTTGCCGGTGTTGACCGGGGCTATCAGTGAGTGCAACCTGCGCCAGCAGTTGTTACAGGTAGCAGGGGCGGAGAGCCTAGCCACCGCCACCCCCGACCAATGCCGCCTAGTGTCACAGGTGATGGGTCAGGTGTGGCCCAATGGTCTGCCCACCGATAGTACCGATACCGAGAAGCGGACCAAGGCGGAGGGGATGCCCGTGGCGGTGTCCCTGATTGAGCAGTGGGTCCGGCAGGCGGCGATGGTACAGCGATTCGATGCCCAATACCCCGTGCAGGCCCAACCCCCCCAAGCGACCATCCCCCGCAAGGAGAGCAAAAGTGCCCTCGGGACGGCTTTGGCAGGGTTGGGGTTGATGCTTACGACTTTCTTCATGAACCCCGTGCAGGCCCAAACTCCCACCTTTAACATCTGCATCGGCACCGATAGCAATGGACAGACCTACACCTACACCTGTGACCTCAAGCTGAGCAATCCCCAGGATTACAGCTACACCCAGTCCCCCGGTCTGGTTAATAGCCGTCCTGGGGATGAATACGAGTACAACCGTCAGCAGGAACTCTTGGTCCGGGCCATCACCCTGGGTCAGACCAACCAGCAACAGGCTGACGGCTTCACCCAGCAAGCCAGTGACACGGTGACCCAGGGGACACCCTGGTAGACCAAGCCTGTAACCAGACGGCTTACCAAGCTTACCAACAGGCCCAACAGGGCTATAGCGATGCAGCGGCGGCCTTCCAAAGTGCCGCTGCTGCCCCCTACGTGTTTGACCAGATTGCGGCCCAGAACGCAGCCTACCAACAGTTAGCCCAAGCCCAAAACCTCCATACTGAGGCCAGTAACCGGGATATGGAATGCACCAATAGCTACCGGGCCACGGAGGTCAATTTAGCCAAGGTGTATGCCGACATAACCGCCCAACTGTTGAAGGCCACGGGTCAACTCCAGGAGTCCTCCGCCGCCCAACAGCAAGCCAATGTTGCAGCGATGGCCCAGCAGGGGCGGACGGTCTACGGGATGCAGTCGGTGTTCGGCAATCTGTTGGGTGGGCTTGCCCCCACCACCACCGGGCTACCCCCTGGTCTACAGCCCACGGGCTACTAAGCAATGTGGCCTTCCCCCTTAGCGCAGACCACGGCTAACCCCTTCCAGGGGCTAGAGGACAGTCTGTATGAAACCATCGTGGAGTTGGGGAACACCTTCTTCACCTCCACTTGGTACGGGACATGGCTCAACCTGATTGGCATTTTTACGAGCTTCTTCTTTCTCTACAAAGTCATCGGCAAGTCTTTTTACCTCTACATCAGCAACAAGCCGGGAGTGCTCAGCGACATCCTGGCGGAGTACGTCAAGGGCATCATCATTGTCCTGTGCATCATCAATGTCCACGTCTTCGTGGATTTTCTCTTTAGCTTGTTCCGGTTGTTCATAGACCTGGGGAACAGTCTCATTAGTGGGACGGCGGGGACTGCTATAGACATCCTCGGTCTCATCAACACCACGGCTCTTTCTATCCAAGCCCAGAGCTTTGACCCGCTCTCGATAGTCTATGGCCTGTCCTGGTTCGTGCTGATGTTTGGCTTGGTGCTGATGGGGGTCTTCTACCTCGTCAACTTGGGCGAGGCCGTGTTTTACCTGTTCATCATCTTCCCGTTCTTGGCTCGGGCCGGGGTGATGGGTCTGTTGCTACCCCAGACGAGCGGCTGGTTTGGCAGCATCACCAACTTGGCTCTAGAGCAAATGCTCAAACCCCTGCTGGGTAAAGTCTTCTTCTGGTTGACGCTCATCTTGCTTGAGGTGGGGACCGAGCGCAGTCAAGCCCTACCCTCCGGCATCCAGAGCCTCTTGACTCAGATAGCGTGGTTACTGCTGGTAATTGTCTTTGGGGTGTTGCTCCAGTCCAAGGTCCCGACCACCGCCCGTCTGTTGACCATAGCGGCACGGGGGGCGGTGGGAGGTATCGGCAGTGGGGGTCTAATTGGAGCTTTATTCCAGGCTGGGTCTCTGGGGTTGGGGGCTGTGCAGAACACCGCCCGTGCCCTAGCCGGACCCGCAGGCTTTGCGGGTAAAGTAGCCGCCAAAGTGGGTCAGGCGGCGGGTCAAGTTGCTGGGAAAGCAGGTCAAGCAGCGGGTGGAGCATTTGCTAAAACCCAGTTGGGAACCCAGATGGGGCGTACCGGGCAGGCGTTCGGTAAAGCCATCCAACAAGAGGCCCTCCAACCCCTAGGCCGGGGTGCCCAAGCTGTGGGCCGGGGGACCCGTGAAGCTTTTGACCGGGGGACAGCGGGACCCGCCGTGACCTTCAAGGCGATGGCAGATAGTACGGAGCGATTCAATGAGACGCGCCCCACGCGCAAGGTGGACCAAGGGTTGCGCGGCGCACTGCGGGGAGAACCCAACCTACCGGGTCTGGACCCCAGCGGCAGTGGGGGGGCCACGACTACCCTGACCGATACTCGTGCGCCCCGCGAAATGGGGGCCGTGGCCCGCCCCCAGGAGCCACGAGTCCCAGCCGATGCTCGTTCCTCAACGGAAGGCGGACCCATGGCCCCACCGCCTAACCCCAAGTCCACGCTCTCTGCCAAACAAAGGGAAGCGGGGATTGTAGAAGAGTTCAACTGGATTATGGGCAAAGGTCGGCCCCAGGCTGAGGCCCGCGAGCAGTTTGAAATATTTGCTTTCACCCAAGAGACCCAACGCTACAGCTTGGGTGAAAAGACCGAAGGGGGAGCCGCCACGGTACGCCCGGATGCAGCGGGTGGGTTCTATGGAATGCCCGTCGCCGAGAACCGGATGCTGCTGTTGCCCGTACCGGGCAGTGAACCCCAACCCACTGAGCAAGGTGGGATATTTGCCGTCGGGCGTGGTGAAGGGTTGCAGGTGCAGCAAGGCGCGATAGCCGAAAGCCAGAAAGACGGACTGGTGGTGGTGCAGCCGGGTCAAATCAATCAAGGAGAAACGCCATGAAGGAGGGGCCGCGTCAGCCTGGGCAAGGGTGGTGGTCGCGCCCCCCCTGGCAACGCTGGAGTGTAGCGGTGGCCTTCGGCTTGGTGGGTGGGTGGTTCTTCACCGCTATCGTCACCTTGGCATGGGTGGAGGACATGAGTATGAGTCCCACCTTGCCACCGGGTCAGATGCTTATCTTGGTGCGCTCCCAGTCGCCAAGACGCGGGGACTTTTACTTATTGCGGGTGCCAGAGAGCTTCTTCCAGCGGTATCCAAAATTCAGGGAAAAGATGGTGGGCCGGGTGTCGGTGGGCAATATGCGCCTGCTCAAGCGGGTGGTGGCCCTACCAGGAGAGACCGTCTTGCGGGAGGGCAAGCCCTACCAACTGCAAGCCCAAGAGTATTGGGTGCGTGGCGACAACGCCCAGACTTCCATTGATTCACGGGTGTTTGGGGTGGTGCTACGCCCGGAGTTCATTGCCCGTGCCTACCCTTTACCTTTTGCGAGGAAATCATGACCAAGCCCACAGAGGGGTCCGAGACCGGACCCCTGACAAGCACCCCGCCGGATACCACCGTACCCCCGGTGGGTACAGCCCTAGATCCAGGAGCAGAAGCGTCAGGACCGCCGACCCCCACGACAGAACCTGTGGTAGCTCCAGCAAAGGCGATGGACGGGGCCAACCGTGCTAACAGTTTCAAGCAAACCCTCTTTGGGTGGGTGCGGCCCCTGTTATTTACTGAGAACGCGGTGGACGGGAAATACTATCTCGATACCACCAAGGTCACTATCTATATCGTGGCGGGGGTCCTGCTGGCGGGTGGGGGAGCAGGTTGGGCTTTGCTGAGCATGAGACGGCCCCCAACCCCTGTACCCGTTGCCGCCAAGCCTGTCCAGCCTGCGGTCCCAGATCCTAAGGCGGTCCCCATCCCGCAACCCGTCCCCGTGGCAGGAGCCGTAGTCCCCCAACCCGCGCCCGGTCCTCCCCAGCCGCAACCGCTCCCCGTCGCCACCCTACCCGCTCGTGCCCTGCCCTCGGCCCTCGTCAAGCCCACGGCCCGCGAGCTAAAGGAGCAAGCTCAACGCGAAGCCCTGGCGATGGTGCAGTTGCGTTCTGCCAACCGCACCCCCTACACCGGGGTGGCGGGTTCCACGCTGCCGAGTCTACCGGCACCAGGACTCACGCCCCTGCCCCCGCCACCATCGTCTCGTGCCCAGACCGTGGGCTACACACCACCGCAGACCGGAAGCTACCCGCCTTCTGGCTATACTCTGCCCCCGACCGCAAGCTATCCGACCTATGCCCAGGCTCAGAATAATCCCGCCTTCCAGAGTGCAGCCGTAGGGAGCTACAACCCCACGCCCAACCTCAGTGCAGGGGTCCAACGCACCTCAGCATGGTCCTTGGTCCCCCCCGGTAACTGGGTGCGGGTCCGTTCGCGCAGCTTGGTCCAACTGCTGAAGGGCCGTCAAGGAGCCACGGTGGTCCTCGCCAGTGTCGCGGGTCCGGTGACGGTGGACGGACGGGAGGTCATCCCCGATGGGGCGATGCTCACCGGGACGGTCAACCGCTTGGATGAGGGGTTAGGCCGCGTCTACCTCCAGTTCAACCAACTGAGCTTCAACGGGCAGTCCTACCCCTTACCCGGCGCGAATGCCTGGGTGCTGAACGCCCAGGGGGACCTCGCCGAAGGGTTAGCCCTCAACCTAGAGGGTCAGCCCAACTATCTTGTTTCCGATGGTACGAGTGCCCTAGGGACCGGAGCCGCCCAGTTTGCCCAGAGCTACGGACAGAGCGTGACCACCACCACCAGTAGTCTGACGGGTGCCCCCTACCAAGTGGCCTCCCAGAGTGGGGACATCAACACCGCCCTCACCCGCGCTGCCGCTGACGGGGTATCGAGTGTGTTCACCCGGCAGACCCAACGGGCCGACCGCAGTGCGAACCAGTTGGAGAGCCGGGGAGCCATCTACACGCTGCCCACGGGGACGGAGTTTGTCGTTTACCTACCCGGAGGCATCTGATGGAGGACGCTGTTTTAGAGCTACTGGTCACGGCTTACCAAAGTACCTGCCTGTGTCTCGCCATCACGATGCTGTTGGAACACTTTCTCAAGGAGCCGTTATGAACTATCTCCAGGCCCCGGTCATATACCGCCTTGCCCCAGCCGTGCTAGCTCTGACGCTCATTGCGCTCCCAGCCTGTGCCAAGGAGTTACGGATACCCGCCTCCCAAGCCACCCAGGGGCTGCCTTTGGTGGTCACCCACGACTTTGACCGCATTATCCGCTTCGAGGGGGACAGCATCCTAGATGCGTGGCTCTCCAACCCGGTGCTGTTTCTACCGAGATTTAACAAGGGCGGGGCGGTCATTGTCATCCAGAGTACCGCCAGTCCCAAAGAGTTGCGGGTGTTGCCCCAACTGGGTCGGACCCTGGGCACCTTGACGGTGGAGATGCAAAGCGGTCGGGTCCTGGTGTTTCTACTTCAGTACACCCCGACCCCGCCCAAGACTCCCATCCTGACGTTGTACAGTCCCCCGGCCCCTGGTCCTACCCTAGCCCCGGCAATCCAGGCGTATCAGCAGCGCAATCAAGAACAGGCTCAACAACGGACAGCACTAAGGCCCCAGGGCGTGGTCCGTCAGCCCGGATTCAAGGCCCCGGTGGTCCAATCCTTACCTGCTTCTCCCGCTCCCGTGGTTGCCCCCGTCATGCAACAGGGCGAACCTGACTCCACCCTGCCCTTAGAAGAGGAGGGTGAACCATGAGACGGCGTGACCTAATGCGTCAGGGGATAGCAGCCTGTGCCTGTGGCTGTGCCGGTTCAACCCAAGGCCAGACGCTCCCCCTGGTGGTTCCAAACTTCACCTGGGACTACTACGACCCCAGTAACATCCTGATTCAAGAAACGGCCTACCTCGCCGAGATGTCCCTCGACGGGCTATTACCCAATAGCAACCTACCGCTGCTGCCGATTGCTCAACTCAACAACATTGACTGGTACGCCACCCAGGACATCCCGAGCTTGATGATGATGCAGATTGACCAAGTACCGGGGTTGGAGACAGAGTTGACCAACCTGGGCTACACCATCCCCTGTGTGACTACCCGCTACGGCTGTGACTATACCCTCACCACCTTGGGCCAAGTCGAGGGGCTGAACTGGGACTATTTATATAAGTTTCCCTCGGTGCTGAACTTGACTCTGGGGGAGCTACCAAGCTTGGCGGGGTTGACCTTTGCCATGATGCCGGGGTTGGGAACCCTCCCCTTCAGCCAGATCTTTCAGTCCCTCACCGGGATACCCCTCCCGTTATTCGTCGGTCTCTTCCCGAGCATGGTGGAAGTGGTGGCCCGCCGGGTACAGCGTGGGGATGCAGCCATCTTTGCCATAGACCGGGGCCACCCCTGGCACACCGGGGAGTACCGCTACCTTAATTCCAATATGCGCGTGAAGCTCGATACCATCACCACCGAGGTACCGGGCACGGCTACCTTCCACCTGGAAATCCTCATCTGTCCCTTCCCAGGCATCTGCTTCTGGTCGCCGCCCTTGCCCTGGCCCACGGCCTATGAGCAGAGTTACGCCCTGTACATCCCCCCTGGGATAAACAACTTCATCCCGGTCTACCCGCCGCCCGTGGTCTACAATCCCAACCGCAACATCCCGGCGAACCCAGGGAATAACCCTCTAGATCCAGGGGACTGTTCCGGGTGCTATGGGGTGGCGATGCAAGCCTACGCCACGGCGATTAGTCAGATTGAGGGGGGCTATGCCTCCGTGGGGATCTGGATAGCGCGGTATCGCACCCGGCCCTTGGGTCGCTACCAGTACCTCGGGTCGCGCTCTGATGTGCGGGCGGTGATTCTCCAGAATCCCGGTGGGGCCGCGTTCCTTGCCAAAGTGGACAGTGGAGTACGTCCCAGTGGTCAAGAAGTCCTCAAGAATTTCACCCCGGCGCAACAGGACAGCCTCTTCAGGACCGACACCTGCAACAACTTGAAAATCGCGTCGGGACAAATAGACCCGACCACAGGCCAGCCTTTCACCGGGGACCGGCTCATTGAGCGGGCTGCCCAGATTCACTTTTCCGGTCCGAGTCGCGCCCGGATTGACTGGGGCCGCTCCGATGATTTGGGCCGTCTGTCGGTCTATGGCTACGGCAAAACGGCCTTAGCCAATTACAAACGCGCCCTGGCTAAACTTTCCTGTAGTCGTACCTAGGAGAAGCCCATGTCCTTGTGGTTGAGATGGAGCCTATGCTTCGCACTGTTGCTCCCTGTGCAAGCCCAGTCCCGTGACCTGCAAACTCAGGTGGAAGGTATCCGCTCAGTGAGTCAGGTCAAAGGTCAACTTAAGGGATTATTGGAATCCCAAAAGGAGTGCGGAGTAGGTATTTGTGTGGATGCCCTCAGTACGGGGGTGTGTGACTTGGTGGGGGCCTTGGACATCCGGGTAGACGGCAAGATTATCGGGGAGGCCAGCGGCTTTACCGACAAAGTGCTACCCATCACCGCGCCCGACCTCAAGCTAATGAAGCTCATTTGGAGCCAATGTAAGCCGACCAACTATCTCTATACCAACTATCCATCGGTGGTCCATGTGGGCTACAACCCCAGTGCGAAAGCCGCCGCCACCGTGGATAAAGCCCTCAAGGTAGCCCCTTAAAAGGAGGTTCTAGGTGATGACCCCGAGCTGCACCATCCGCTATAGCTACACCTTCATTTTGCTCCCCCAGTGGGGCGCGGCAGGGGTGGGAACCTTATTGCTGCTCATCCTGGCGGTGGGCTTGGGGTGGCCTCTGTTGCTGTTGTTGTTTGTCGTGCCCTTGGGCTATGCCCTGTGGTGCTGGTTGGTCTACCTCAACACCTACTACATCTTGACCCCAGAGAACATTACTAAGTGTTCCGGCATCTGGTTTAAAAATAGTGAATCTATCCCCGTGGGCAGCATCCTCAAGCGGGAAGTCCAGGTTTGGTTGCCCGGTCCTGACCTGGGTTCGATTGTGCTGGAGACCGCCGCCCAGAGTAGCAATAACCTGACCTCGGTGGAGGGGGACTTGATTTTGAGCAACGTGGAGCAGGCCCCAGCCATCCACGCCACGATTGCGTACTTGGCGGGGGGGTCCGCCCCGGAGGGTGTGACGAGTCCCGTGGAGGCTCTAGGTTGGCTACAGGCTAAAGTCAACCAGCCAGTGAAGCAGACCAAGGCCCAGAAGTCCGAAGCCGGACCACAACGGTCTGGTACCGGACCGCTATGGGAGAACCCCTGGGTATGGGCGGGCGGCGTTGGGGTGGCGGCGGCGATGGCGGTACCGCTGGGTCTGCCCTTCATCTTGCCCCCCACCGACCGCTCGCCCTGGAGTCCGTATGTGCCCAGGGGACCGCTCTATGGGTTTGAGCAGAACCGGGGACAACAACCTGTCTATTGGATAGGCCGTATCACAGCCGTGGTTCCGAGTGCTGACCATGTGGAGTTCACGCTGGCCTGGGTGGGCACCAAAGAAGCGAATGGGGCCGGGGCGGGCACGGGCAATGGCACGGGACGTATCAGGCCCGATGGTACGGTCCTAATTGAGATTAACGAGGCTATCTTCAGTCGGCAGGCCGCGCCAACGACGATGAACCTCTTACCCATGGGCAATAACGCCCCGGCGACCCAGCCGCTCATCCTGGAGGGCCGCTTCGTCCCCCAGGGCCAGGGGGTGGGCTTCTTTTCAGGGAGCTTTATCCAGCGCGGGTCACGGTACTATCCGGGTCGCACCTGGGTCCTGGCTCCCACCCCGCCCGCTGGCTGGCGTAATCCCTAGGAGGTTTGGTGCGTAAGCTGCTGCGTCATGAACTCGTGCGCGTTGTGTTGACCACGCTGAGCGCGTTCTTGTTTGCCTGGGGGATGTTCCACCTCACGGGACGGTACTTCGAGGCGGGACCTGCTTTGTTAGCTAGCGGGTTTGGCTCCTTTTTGTTCTGGCGGGGGGCACGGTTGTTTCGGGATAAGCGCGGGAGACGACGGTAATGGAATACCTTCTGGCTTTGTTGATGTTGGGGGCAGTCATCCTGGTCCATGAACTCGGTCACTTTGGGATGGCCCGTGCCCTGGGTATCCAAGTCACTAGTTTTAATGTGGGGTTTGGCCCGGTGCTGTGCGCCTACCAGGGTCCCAAGGTGCAGTACGCCCTGCGGTTATTTCCTTTGGGGGGCTTCGTGCGCTTCTTGGACCCGCACCCCCATAAACTCCCCGTCCAGGAGCCGGACCTGTTGCTCAATCGGGGTCTGTGGGACCGCGCCTTGGTGATGGTTGCCGGGGTGGTCGCCAATGCCGTGAGTGCTTATCTCATCCTGTTGGGACTCTATACCGTGGCGGGGGTACCTCAGATGCAGCCCTTAGCCGGGGTGTTGGTGCAGGAACTGCTACCCAAGGTAAGTGCCAGTGCCCAACGCGCCGGAGTCCGGGCCGGGGATGTGATTCTTGCGGTCGCCGGTCAACGGGTGGAGCAAGTAACCCAGGTGACGGCGGTGGCCCAAGGGAGTCCGGGCCGTCCAGTGGTGATGAGTATTCATCGTCTAGCTACACCGCCCCTAGAACTAACCTTGACTCCCGATGAAGGTGGTCGGCTGGGGATGCGACTGGCTCCCAATGGCAAGCTGTTCTACCGCCCTGCCACCCAGCCCGCCCAGGTGTGGACGGAAGCAAACCGGACCTATGGGCAGTTGGTCAACCTAACAGTGCGTAGTGTGACGGCCCTAGTGACGGGCCAACTGAGCTTAGACCAAGTATCCGGTCCCATCGGTGTGGTGGCGGGGACGGCGGGGGTAGCCCGGACGGATACCTGGAATGTGGCCCTGATTGCGGCTTTAGTGTCGCTGAACCTAGCCCTCATCAACCTGTTACCCCTACCAGGGTTGGATGGGGGACATCTGCTGTGGGTGGCAGTAGAAGCGGTGACAGGCAAGCGGTTAGCGAAAGAGCGACAGGAGCAGATTGCGGTGGTGGGTCTGGTGGTGCTGTTGAGTCTGGGGGCGGCCTTGAGTGTCAAGGACATCTGGAACATAGTGGGAGGTGGGGGATGAAGGCGTTCCCCGTGCCTTCCTTGCGTCATTTGCGTTTCCTTGCCTATCGGGTGGGCCTACCCACGAAATGCTTCCTACGCTGTACGCAAGCAGAGTTGTGGGACCTGCTGGTGGCTCACCTAGGTGCGCCTGCTCGGTGGGTTGAGTTTCAATAAAGCGAGTTAAAACTGCTTCGTCTATGGCTTTTTAAGACATTTTTACGGAACCGTCACACCATGCCGATTTTGATAGTGGAGTCCCCTGGTAAGAAAAAAACCCTGATGTCTATCCTTGGCGCAGGCTGGCAGGTGTTGGCGAGTATGGGCCACATCACGGAGTTGGCGCAGGATGGGGCGGACAATCTGGGATTTGATCTCATTGAAGACCGGGTGACTTGCCGCTATGTGCCACGGGCTGAACGCGGGGCGGCAGTGATTGCCCAGTTACGCGCTGCCGTCAAGGGAGACCCGCAGGTGTACTTGGCCTCGGACCCCGACCGGGAGGGGGAGGCGATAGCGTGGCACTTGGCCCAGGTATTGAAGCTGAAGAATCCCCAGCGAGTCGTCTACAGTGCCATCACTCGTGAAGCGGTGCAAGCGGCTTTAAAGTCGCCTCGGACCCTGAACCTACCCTTGGCAGAAGCGCAACGCGCCCGCGAGTGTCTCGATAAGTTAGTGGGGTATCGCGGCAGTAGTGTGTTGCGAAGGCTGGTACCGGGAGCCAAAAGTGCGGGCCGGGTGCAGTCAGCAACGCTACATCTGTTGTGTAAACGTGAACGGGAGATCCGGGCGTTTGTGCCGTTGGACTACTGGAGCGTGTACGTGGATTACACCTTGGATGGCGGTGGGGTGCTGAGAGCCTATTACCGTCAAGGCGTGTCCCCCAAAGCAGCGATAGCGTCGGGCCAGCAGTCCGAGACGGGACCGCTAGAACCCGAGGCGGAGCAAGCCAAGAGTGAGGAGTCCACCCGCGTTCTATCGCAAGCTGAAGCCGACCGGCTTGTACAAGTGGCGCGTACTCAACCGCACCGGGTCCTCTCTTGTGAGGGGAAGAGTGTGCCGAAGTTACCGCCGTCGCCCTTTATCACCAGTTCCCTGCAACAAGTAGCGGGAACCTTATTAGGTTTGAGTCCCGAACGGACGATGGCAGTGGCGCAAAAACTCTACGAGGGCGTGACGCTCCCCGATGGACAAACCAAGGGGGTGATTACCTATATGCGGACAGACAGTACCGCCCTGGCCCCGGAGTTCCAGACGGCGGTCCAGAGCTACCTGAAGGCCCACGACCCGCCGAACTTGCCGACCAAGACGACGGCGCACAAAGCGAAGGCCCACGCGCAGGAGGCCCACGAAGCTATCCGCCCGACGGAGGTGACGCTAACGCCAGCAGTGCTGAGGTCCGCCTTGAGTCAGGAGGAGCATGGCCTGTACGATCTCATCTGGCGGCGAGCGGTAGCCTCGTTGTGTGCCCCGGCCCGCTTGCGTAAAGTGGTCATTCGTACCCAGTCAGCGCAAGTGCAGTGGGAGAGCCGGGGGAGTACCGTCGAGTTCCCCGGCTACACGCGCTACTGGAACGATTTAGCCAAGGAGTTGCTGCTACCCACGCTGACCCCAGGCCAAGTGCTGACCCTGAAGACTGCCGGGAGTGAGAAGAAACGGACCCAACCCTTGCCCCGGTATTCAGAACCGAAACTGGTGGCTGAGATGGAGAAGGTGGGTATTGGTCGCCCGAGTACCTATGCCAGCACGGTCAAGACCCTCAAGGAACGGACCTATGTCGTGTTGCAGGGCAAAGTTCTCGAACCCACGCCCCTTGGCTTACAGGTGGATGAGGCCCTCGCTGCTCACCTGCCCTTATTTACAAATATCGAGACGACAGCGCGGATGGAGACGGACCTAGACCGGATTGCCCAAGGCGCACAACCCTGGGAAAAATTTTTGACCGGGTGGAACCGGACGCAGTTTCAACCCATGCTGGATGTAGCGTGTAAACAGGCACCGCCTGCCCAGAGCCAAGGTGAGACGAGTGACCAGCCGTGTCCTGCGTGTGGACAGCTATTGACCAAAATCCCCAATGCCAAATGCACGGGGGGGGCGTTCCTCAAATGTGAGAAGTGCCCGGACACGGTGATGTTCTGGAGCAGTCGCACGAATCAATGGGAGTCACCCACCAGTCGTACTAAGGACCCAGAGTTACCAGGGCCGAAGCAGACGGCCCATCCCTGTCCTATCTGTAAGTCCAAGAGCAAGCTGGAGCAGTATTTCTACCGGAAAGAGGGGATAGTGCGCTCTTTATTGCGTTGCAGCACCAAAGCGAAGCAACCAGACCACGAAGAGGCAGTGTACTTCCAAGCTAAGGATGCACCTGCCCGCTTCTGGAGTCGCAAGTGGGGGGAGCTTGACCTAGAGTCGGCTCCCATATCCACAATTAAAGGGACGATGACGAGGAAGAAGACGAACCCGCCGTCGTCGCCACCGCCACAAGCTCTCCGTCCTCAGCGGAACGCTCCCCCCGCTAAAGATTAAGCGTCGGTAGTGTGTAACTTTTGTGTAGTTGGTCTAAGTTCGTTCCGGCTACTGTCTGGATAAGTGTAATTACGAGTAAAATATAGCTTGTCTAAACAAACAATTCAGGATATGCTCCTGTAGCTTGAAAAACAAATCAGGAGACAGGATTCACCATGCACAGTAAAACAAAATATTTATGGCGTGTACTGCTTAAGCTAATATGCGTAATTATTATCGGTACATTTGTTGCGAATCCTTCGCTCGTGTGGGCCGCAGCTTATGTCAATATCCAGGGTGGCTTCTTCAGTTATGACAGCGTTGACTTAAGAATTGATGGTCTGTACCCTTTAACCGTCAATCGTCACTACCAAACTGCTGGTACTGTTCGCAGTCGGCAGTGTAATTATGTTTCTTCCAGAGTTGGGGGTGGTCCCAATACACCTTCTTGCGAGTTACAAGATGACTTTATTGAACCTAGGCACCTGAAGGCCGGACCCTTTGGCGTTGGCACTCATATGGGCATATACAGTCTCAAAGCACAGCGACAAGCCAATCCTAATCAAATTACTTTATCTATGCCTACTGGTGAGAAAACAGTATTTAAATTCAGCAGTGCGAATCTGTACATTAACTCTTCCCGTGGCGATAGCTTACAGGGCAAAGTTACCACCACCGCTGATTCTGTTGTTTTCATTTATGAGGATGGGACTAAACTAGTTTTCATTGCCAGCAATAACTATGGAATAAGTAGTATTACCGACCGCTTTGATAAAGCCATAGTTATGACCTATATGGGTGGTAAGTTAACCCGTGTAACCGATCCGTTTGGAAGGTATATTGCTTTTACCTATGACTTAATTTACCCAGACCAAGTTGCTAAAGCAGAGAGATTTGATAATCTCAATCAAAGTTATGGACATGTAAAATACGAGTATACAAATGGAGACTTGACAACTTTTACTAACATGATAGATGGGCAATCTATCCCTACTAGTGACGGCTCTTACAGAATTGCCAACGGTAAAACCATCTATACTTACGACGACACGCACTACATGAGAGAAATCAAAAATCCAAGAGGCGTAGTTGCTCTGAAAAATTATTATGAGAATACAAATAGCTATGGGAAAGTTTACAGGCAGGTGAAGCCAGGTACAGATGCGATTAGTACTACTGATGACATCATGACTTCCTATACCTACAATTATAATGTAACGGATGTCAAAGATACTAACGGTGTTGCCACTTCCTACTTATATGATTTTGAGAAGCTTTACTTGCTCCAGAAGACGCACCAAGCCGACGACAGTACTACCACCTACGAGTACGACACGACTAGCCGTTTAATGAAATCCCAAAAGAATCCTATCAGCCAGGAAACCAAATATACTTATACTTTTAACGAAACTTACGACAACTTGCAGACTGTTACTTCATCTGATGGAGCTGTCACAACCTATGATTTCTCCGCTCCGTATGGACAGATTAAGCTTTATACAGACGCTAATCAAAATACGACAAGCTTCACCTATGACACTCAAACTGCTCTACTGAAAGAGATGAACACTTCACTTCCCCAGAATGACTATTTTGATAGCTATAATGACTACGGTCAACTCTCTGCTTACCGTGATGGTAAGGGACGGATGACTTACTATTTCTACGACAATGCTTACAAGGACATGACGAGTATTCAAGATGAGAGTGGGATTGTTATTAATAACGCTCAC
>NZ_JAAXLT010000039.1 GCF_013285555.1 Candidatus Cyanaurora vandensis
GGCTTGGCGATCGTGCAGCATCTCGTTGAGCTACACGGGGGCACGGTGCAAGCAGAGAGTCCGGGTGCAGGACAAGGCGCGACGCTGACCGTGCAGTTGCCCTTGCACGCCCCAACCTCGCCGCCGATAGCACCGACCTTGCCCGTCTCGCCGGAGCCCCCTGATCTGGCAGGCTTGCGGATTCTGGCGGTGGATGATCAGGTCGATGCGCTGGAACTATTGAAGTTTACGCTGGAAGATTACGGGGCAGCAGTGCTGACCGTGACGACTGCCAGAGACGCAATTGCCGCTCTCAGCGCCAGCCGCTATGATCTGCTGATTTCGGATATCGGCATGCCAGGGGAAGATGGCTACTTCCTGATTCGACAAATTCGATCGCTTAGTGCTAAAGCCGGAGGACAAATTCCCGCGATCGCCCTAACTGGCTACGGGGGTGAGGTAGAACAACAGCGGGCGATGGAGGCGGGGTTTCAAACCTGCGTGACGAAGCCCGTTGAGCTTAGACAACTAGCCTGGATGATGGTCAATCTGGCTAAAGGACGTTAATTTGTGCGGGGTCTTTGCGCTCACATCCGCCTGTAATTCTGTCTGGAGCTAGAGGTATAAAAATAGCGTTTCCAAAATAGTAGAAGGTGTACTTGAGGGGACGATGATGGCGATCCATATCCGACGCGATTTGATGTACGCGATTCTTTCTCATATTCAAGGTCTGGATGAATCTGATCTAGAACCCATCCCCAGCCTATCGGAGCGCGATTTTGGTCATCTGAACGCGACCCCAGCCGAGGTTATTGGGCATATGGACTACCTCTATCAGCAGGGCTGTTTCCGGGGCGTATTTGAGCGGGGTTCCTACGGTGACCGTGAGCTTGAAGTGGGTTCCTTCAACCATCCCCCCGATATCATCAAGGACATCAACGGCCCAGACCTACCCCCAGACAAGATTGAAGCCGCCCCAGACCCCAAGGATGTGATCCCGATTGACGGAGCGATTGATGTAGAACATGTCCGGCTTACCGTTGCGGGACGGCATCTACTCGCTGACCTCACCAAAGAACAGCCCGCTCCCGAACCTTCCCGGCTAGCTTAGGTTCTTGCCCCCTACCCCCAGCCCCCACGTGCAGGGTAGGGGAGCAAGAATAGTAGTCTCTTCTGTCTTCTGCTTTACCTCTTCTGCCTTGGTCCCCCACGAGGTGGGGCGGAGGGGCCTTCTTAACCGTTACCCTAGCAGAATCTCTAGTGGATTCCCTGTGCGTACTCGCTTCTACAAACCGCGCCCCCTCCTGTTCCCCTGGCCCCTCGAATGGTTGCTCTATTTGGTCGCTACCTTCTATATGCTCTTGATCATTTTTGACCTGAGCTACCTCTCCTTACGAACGTTTTACCTGACTAACCCATACCTCAACCTTACGACTATGGTCCAACGCTACGATCCGATTAAGGGGGCTGAACCCCATTGGATTAATGAGCGATATCTCGACACCGCCCAAGCCACAATTGACCGCTTCCGGGCTGACCCCCAGGACCCAGGATTGGCTGAATTGCTATTGAGTTTACGGGTCCAGAGTCAGACTTTAATTGACACTGATCCCTACGCGCGGGTGGGTAAGACGGGTTTATTGGAGAAGCTCAAGAACCGAATTCGTGAACGAATGAATACTGAGAGTTCTACCCAGTCTTTCCAGCAGTTTTGGACGCGCCAGTATCTTTCAGAGAATAGTATTCGTTTTTATGAAGAGCAACTCGAACCTTTGCTTGGGGCCAATTACTACCGCGATTACGGCGAAGATGGCGAGTTCATTGACCATTTCTGGCAAATTGATTTATATTTCATCGGGTTTTTTGCTCTGGAGTTGGTTCTACGGATAATTTACATGGCACGGGTCAAACGGATTACGCTTGGTGAAGCCTTGGGAGAGCGTTGGTATGACCTGCTCTGGTTAATTCCGGCACCGGGCTATCTCGTCCACTGGCCCTGGTTGCGGTTGATTCGTTTCATTCCTTACGCGGTGCGTTCAGACCAACTGGGTACACCCTTTGACCGGGTGGTAGATTATTTCAATCGACAATACACGAGCTATCTCGCTAACCGGGTTACGGATTTGGTGATTGTGAATATCATCAGTAATCTGGAAGATGCGATCCGTACGCTCGACACCCAGACCCTCTTACGAATGACAGACAGTCAACCGGAGAGCCGGACCGGACGACAATGGGAACAACTCTTTAAACGGCAGAGTCACGCCATCATCCACCGTGTCCTACCTGATATCGAAACCGAACTCGTCCAACTCTTGCAACACACGATTTTAAACGCGCTCAAACAAGCTCCCGGTCATCAACTCGTCGTGCCGCTAGTCGAGAACAACTTGAAACAATCGCTCCACAGTATCTATGGCACCCTCCTCACTAACCTCCAGGCTCCCGACCGCCCCGACCCCGCCGCCCAAGCCCTGACTGAGCAACTCGTCCATAAACTCAGCCTCAAGCTCACCGCCGAGCTCCAGGCTGAACATACCGTTGAAGATGTACAGGATGTCTTGATTGCCATGCTCGAAGACGTGAAACGCAGCTACATCGCGCCGACAGTGGCGACGGTTGTTGACCCGCGTACGGACCTAGCGCGGCGGTAACAGAAACTCACCCCGCACTGAGTGGTTTATGCCATGGGTAGGAGGTTGACGACTGACCAAGCGAGTTAAATTGAGCTAAGGAACCTTACGGAAGTGCACTATGCAACTTAAACCCATCAACGAACAGGTGGCGGTTATTGTCGGAGCCTCCAGTGGGATCGGACGGGAGACCGCCCGTCAGTTTGCCCAGGGGGGAGCCAAAGTGGTAGTGGCAGCCCGGACTCAGAGCGCACTTGATTCATTGGTAGATGAGATTAAAACCGCCGGGGGCGAAGCGGTTGCTGTGGTTTGTGATGTTAGCGAGTTTGACCAAGTGAAAGAAGTCGCCCAACAAACTCTTCAAGTTTATGGACGCATGGATACTTGGGTCCATGCAGCGGCGATTGGGATGTTCGCGCCCTTTGCAGAGATTAGCCCCGAGGAATTTAAGCGGGTGATGGATGTCAACCTAATGGGTCAAGCTCATGGGCTATGGGCGGCCCTACCCCACTTGAAACACGGCGGGTCTTTCATCAGTGTCTCTTCCGTGGAGGGCCGCCGCGCTCTGCCCCTCCAGAGTCCCTATTCTGCCTCCAAACACGCCCTCGAAGGTCTGTTGGAATCGGTACGCGTGGAACTCGCCCATAGTGGTAGCCCGGTGAACCTGACGAGCATTCTCCCGGCAACGATTAACACCCCTTTTTATAACAAGGCCCGCACTAAGCTTGGGGTCAAACCGACTGGCGTACCGCCTTATTACCAGCCCAGCGTGGTCGCTGAAGCTATCCTCCACGCCGCCCAACACCCGCACCGGGAGCTAATTGTCGGTGATGTGGGCCGGGTGCTGGACGGGATGCAAAAGCTCTCGCCCTCCCTAGTAGATAGCCTCCTGGTGGCGATTGGTTTTGTCGGTCAGCGTACTAACGAACCCAAACCCGAATCCGTGCCCGATGGACTCTTTGAGCCGATTGAGGGCTATGACCGGGCCGAGGGTGATTATGGAAACTTGACCATCCCTAGTGTGTTAGAAGTTTTGGACCGTCAACCGATTGCTAAGGCGTTGACTGGGGCGGCTTTAGGAGCGGTGGCTCTATTCTTGGTCGCCCGCGCTGCTCGTTCTATTGATGCGTAGTATTCAACAGGTTGCACGGACAGCTTTTGGGTACAAACAACTGCGCTCGGGTCAAAAGCCTGCCATTGAGTCCGTCCTTAAGGGGCAGGACTTACGCAAAGAGACGGGTGATGATAGCCGATGTTCGTCAGAACCCTGGCTGAGACTCCTCGCCAAGCACCGGTTACCCACAGGGTGGCACCTTGCCCCTTTAAGCCCGGAGGGGGTCCAAGAGGCGGCTCACAGCGGTTTTTTAACGAGCAGAAGCCATAACCAGTAAGGCTAAAGTGCCAGCCAGCGGCTCACTCTGGCTCCTCCAGACTTTGTTTTTTCTGATGCAAAGTGCGATGGCTATTTCTTCCTTAGGGGCTATCGGCTGTGCGTAAGTCTTGTTATATTTAATTACAAAAAAAGGGGCCGACTTAGTAAGCCCCCAATCCCAAATCTCATTCAGACATTCCGGTTAGAAAACTCCTCTTTGTTCCAGTCCAACTCCAACCGTTCGAGTAATTGCTGGGCCTGTTCGTAGTTGAGCGTAATCAGGTCAGCACTGTTGCGGTAGGTTTTGGCGAAGTTGTCCCAGTAGAACTGATTGAGGATGACCAACGCCCGGAGTCGGTCAGTATAGGTAAAGACCCCAATCCGGTCCAACTGCTCAGGGGTAATACTCTGCATCAGCGTACAAATCCCGGCATCACTTCAGCACTTGTAAATAGCCCATAACTGCCCCGCCGCTGTAACGCCACGCCCGCCTTGAGGTAGCCAAAGGCCGGACCACAGACATTAGCTGCCATGGAGGTCTCATCGCCCAAGGTGAAGGTATGAGTCGCTGTGCGCCCCTCGAAGGTCCGCCCGGTCACTTGGACATTGGTGCTGAGGGGCTTCTTGGGGTTACGGGTGTCCACTACCCCGCCCACGGTCACTTGGTCCCGTGAACAGATCCCCAACCGTTCCAGTAGGATGTCATCGGCGTGTTCCATGTTCTCTAGGTGCAGTAGGCCGCCCGTCCGGGCCAGTAGTTGTTCCACCTCAGCGTCACTCATGGCCCGGGCCTGCTCTAGGGTGTAATCCGGCAGGTGTCCGATATCTTCACGGATCGTCGAACGGTACTGTTCCCAGGACGCAATCCCCACCCCAAAGGTGATTTTGACGGTCAATACCTCCGCGAAACTCTGACTCGCGAGCACCGCCGCCGCCGTCAAAAGCCCCGGTGTCGCTCCGCAACCCGTGAGGTAGGTAATCCCCGTCTGCTGGAGTGCTGGGTGTAAAAGTAAAAGTTGCTCCACGGCACTGGTGCGCTTAATTGCATCCACCAGTACGCCTTGCCAACCCTGCCGGATAAATTGCTGGGCGACCCGGGCCATGAAGGTATTGGGTAGGTTCGGTAGGGCCAAAAAGAACCCGTCTACCGCCTGGGTCATCACTTGGGCAATCCCGTCGCTATCCGTGTGGCCCCACTCCGGTAAAGCTGCGACTGTACCTCGTTCTTTCACTGCACTCAAAAGCTCATGGAGCGGTAATCCGTCCGCCCGGTAAGCCCAACCGCCCCGGTCTGCCACCGCCACCAACTGCATTTCTTGTTTCGGATGCAAGACCATCGCCGCTGCCTGCCCTAAACCGCCAAACCCCAAGACCCCGACGCGGATCACTCCCATGGTCTATGTACCTTGCGTGTGTGGGTAAATTTTACCCCCAAAATGGGCCGGGGGCTAGCCTACCTGGGTTGCTGCTGAGTGACACAGTGCAACGCCCCTAATCCCCAAACCAAGTCTGTACAGTAAATCCCCATCACCTTGCGGTTAGGGAACAACTTTTGTAACGTCGCTAGGGCTATCGCATCCTGGGGGTCGCCAAAGACCGGAACCAGAACTACACCATTAGCAATATAAAAGTTGGCGTAACTTGCCGGGAGCCGCACCCCGTCGTAATAGTGGGCACTCGGCATAGGTAAAGCATGAACCGTTAACCCAGGGTCCCCAGCGAGTCTGAGTAAACGCTCATAATTAGCTTGGAGTAAGGCGTAATTCTCGTCTGCCGGGTCTTCCTCTAGGACACAGACGACCGTTGTGGGATTGACGAAACGAGCCAAGTCATCAATATGCCCGTCCGTGTCATCCCCCACAATCCCCTCCCCTAGCCACAATACCTGTTCAACGCCTAGATAGTCCCGGAGATACTGCTCCAGGTCCGTCCGAGTCAGATGGGGGTTGCGGTTGCGGTTGAGCAGGCATTGTTCAGTGGTCAGCGCGAGGCCCTGTCCATTTACATCTATGGAACCACCTTCGAGGATAATGCCGGGACTAAAGCGGGGGAGGCCCAAGAGGTCCGCAACCTGGGTGGGAACTTGGTCATCGTCATCCCAGGGGCCGTACTTGCCGCCCCAACTGTTAAATCCCCAGTCCACCAGGGCCAGTTCACCGGGCCGGGTAATGAAAATCGGGCCGTGGTCCCGTGCCCAACAGTCATTAGTAACGATGGGGTGCAACTGGATATCTGCTCGCCACGCGCCTTGGGCCTGTAATAGTGATTGGACTTCCTGAGCCATAGCTTCACCTGTCACCAGGATGTGAACTGGCTCTTGGAGATGACCGACTAACTGGGCAAAGACGGCGGGCACCGGGTCGAATTTACCGGGCCAGGTCTCCAGGTTATGGGGCCAACTGAGCCAAGTGGCGGCGTGGGGTTCCCACTCAGCGGGCATCCGATAACCGAGGTGAAAAGGTGTGGGCATCGCGTGTAACACTGATTCCATGACCAAGCGTAACGTGTTCCTGTATTACCTGCTGCTCGGGGGTTTGGGGTTGTTGTTGATGAGTCCTTTGCTGTGGCTGGTCAGCACCGCCTTTAAGGCCCCTGGGGAGAATATCTTCCAGTACCCGCCGCAATTTTTCCCCCAGTCGCCCACCTGGGCCAATTTCGCGTGGGTCTGGAACAACTATCCCTTCGCCCGCTACCTCTGGAATAGCATCGTGGTCTCGGTCTTGGCGGTGGGGTTTAATTTATTGTTCTGTTCGCTGGCGGCTTACCCCTTAGCGCGGTTACGTTTTCCGGGGCGTAAGGTGATCTTCTGGGCGGTGCTGGGGACCTTGATGATCCCTTTTCAGATCACGATGATCCCGCTCTATATCCTGGCGGTCAAGTTGCAGTTGACCAATAGTTATCTGGGACTGGTGTTCCCCTATCTGGTCTCGGCGTTTGGGGTCTTTTTGTTGCGCCAAGCTTTTATGGGGGTACCCAAGGAGTTGGAGGAGGCGGCTCGTCTCGATGGCTGTGGTCTACTCCAGACTTGGTGGTTTGTGTTGATACCCGCGATCCGGCCGGCCTTGACGACACTCGCCGTATTTACATTTGTCGGGCTGTGGGGGGATTTTCTCTGGCCCCTAATCATTGTGGATAAACCGGAATATTTTACGTTGCCCTTGGGGGTTGCGACCTTGGCGAGTGCGTTTGCGGAGGACTGGCGGTTGATTGGGGCGGCCTCGGTGATCTCGATCGCGCCGATTCTGTTATTTTTCGCGCTCAGTCAACGCTTCTTTTTGCCCACGGGGAGCGGGGAAGGCCTGAAGGGTTAGGGCGGGCGGATGGGGTACGATGTGGACACTTTCACCCCAGACCCATGCTCGCTCTGATTCTTCTAGTCGCTCTGGCTCTATTGCTGCTGGCCTATTTCACCTATGGACGGTTGGTGGCGAATTTTTATCGGCTGGACTGCGAGGCTCCGACTCCGGCGGTCCTGCTCAGCGACCGCTTGGATTATGTACCGACGAATAAGTTTTATTTACTCGCGCAGCATTTCTCGGCGATCTCAGCAGCGGGACCAATTTTTGGGCCGATTATTGCGGGGTTGGCCTTTGGTTGGCTGCCGGCGCTGTTGTGGATTGTCGGCGGGAGTGTTTTTATCGGGGCAGTCCACGATTTCTCGACGCTGGTGGCCTCCTTGCGGCACCGGGGGGCTTCGATTGCTGAGGTGGTCCGGGCTAATACTAGTCCCCGCGCTTTTTATCTATTTATGGCCTATATCTGGTTCACCTTAGTCTATGTGCTATCGGCGTTTACAGATGTTACGGCTCGGACATTGGTCAATAATATCGAACTCAAGGATGCCACAGGGCAAGTAGTGAGTACGGCTTTGGGGTCAGGAACAGCGACGAGTTCGATTTTGTACTTGAGTCTGGGGTTGTTGTTGGGAGTCTGTTTCAAAATATTAGACCAGACGGTGGGCGAGGCGGCTTGGCCCTGGGTCCGGCGGGGGTTAATTGGAGTTTTCATGGTCCTGGTGGGGGCAGCGATTGTGGTCGGTCAGTCCTTCCCAGTACAGTTACCCGCCGTGGTAGATCTCCTGCCCTTTGCGATTGGAAACCCAGCTTGGGCGGACCCGGCGGTGAGTTGGGGTTATGTCATCCTGGCCTATTGTGCGGTGGCGAGTCTGTTACCGGTTTGGTTATTGTTGCAGCCCCGTGGTCTCTTGGGGGGATTGTTTTTATACGTGATTTTAATTGGCGGCTTGGTGGGGATGTTCGTGGGCACCAGTCAGGGCAATTTCCCAGTGGTCTATCCGGCTTTTTTGGGGTTTACCAGTGAGAAGTTGGGACCGCTCTTCCCAGTTTTGTTTATTACGATTGCCTGTGGAGCTTGTAGTGGCTTTCATGGGTTGGTCTGTAGTGGGACGACGAGTAAACAACTCAAGTGCGAATGTGACGCGCCGCTGGTTGGCTACGGGGGGATGTTGTTGGAAACGGTAATTGCCCTGATTGCCCTGGCCTGCGTGATGGTCTTGGTGCCGGGGAGTGCGGGGCGACCGGATGAAGTATTTGCGCGGGGAATTGGCAACTTCATCAGTGCCCTGGGAGTAGACCGTTCCTTTGCGATTGGGTTTGGCTTGCTGGCCTTTGCAACGTTTGTATTTGATACGATTGATGTAGCGACACGGTTAGCACGATATCTACTGGAAGAGATTTTTAACTGGCGTGATAACTGGGGTAAGGCGTTTGCCACAGGGTTGACGTTATTATTACCCGCTATCTTGCTCTCCTTGACGTTTACGGGTGCGGACGGCAAAACAATTCCTGGCTATTTAGTGATTTGGCCTGTTTTTGGGGCAGCGAATCAACTCTTGGCAGCGTTGAGTCTCCTGGGTCTTTTTGTCTGGCTCATCCGTCGTAAAAAAGAAAAGTTGGCCTATGTATTCGTAGGGCTCCCGATGGCTTTCATGATGACGGTCACGCTCTGGGCTTTGGGGCTTGCCACGCAGAAATGGTTCAACGGCGTGACGGGCGGGACGCGTTCCTGGGCTGACCCAGTGGGCTGGATCTCCCTGGCTCTGTTGGTCTTGGCGGTCATCCTAATTAATGAAGGCGTGCGGGCGTTGTTTCAGCCGCTACCCGAGGGAGAAGCCCTGTCCTCCTAGTCAGGATTACGCTGGAACCAAAGCTCTAGTTGACATACGCACCGGGTTGAAGCCACGGTGATTCTTGACGGCTCACAGCAACTTGCTACTGAAGTAGGCTTACTGTCGCTCCCCGCCCATTTAGAATCGTGCCCAGGCCCGATGCCGACTTTTTCTATGTTCTTGGCTGCGTTCTCATCCCTATCATGCTTAGTACCGCAACTCACACAAGTTACAGACCTGACCTTGAGAGCGAGCTTGCCCCACTTGAACCCGCAATCAGCACAAATCTGACGGGTAGGTTCCCAGCGACTAATCATCTTGAATTGGCGACCAAACTTTTCAGATTTAGCCGCACACAGACTTCTGAATTCTCGCCACCCTTGCCGGCTGATTGCTCGTGCCAACTTACGGTTTTTGACCATTCCGGACACGTTCAAGTCCTCCAGAACGATAGCTTGGTTTTCGCTAACAACCGAGGTCGACAGTTTGTGCAAAAAGGCTTTACGGGTATCTGAAATCTGATTGTGCAATTTAGCAATCTGAATCCGAGTTTTGTTTCTCCGATTGGAACCTTTCACTTGACGCGCAAGCTTCCTTTGGAGCTTGCGAATCTTTCGGTCTGCTTTTGAGTAGTTTGGACTCTCAGCTTTTTCGCCATTACTCATGACAGCAAAGGTTTTAATCCCCAAGTCAATACCGATACTTTGGTGCTCGGCGGCAACATTGACAGGCTCAACCGCTACGACAAAGCTCAGGAACTAACGGTTGGCAGCATCTTTAATCACCGTGACTGATAAGAACCAAGCGGCCCCTCCGCCCCATACCCTGACGGGCACAGGCTAGTGGGGGACCAAGGCGAAAAAGGCAAAAAGAAAGTTCTTCTTGCTCCCATACCCCACCACGCCTGTGCCTGGCAGGGTATGGGGGAGGGGCCTGCCTATGAACCTGTCACGGGGTAGAGGCTTGGTAGCTTGAGGTTTGGTCTACTGAGAGGAGTGTCAAACCCCGGAGAAGTTATGCGTAAGCCCAATATTGGCTTGAGTGTCGAGCAGCGTCAGGGCGTGGTGGAATTGCTCAACCATGACCTAGCCGATGCCTACTTGGTCCTCATCAAAACGAAGAAATACCACTGGGATGTGGTCGGTCCTCAGTTTCGCTCCCTACATAAACTGTGGGAAGAACAGTATGAAGCCCTGACCGAGAATATTGACGCGCTAGCCGAGCGCGTCCGTACCCTGGGTGGCTATCCCATCGGGACCGCCAAAGGCTTCCTAGAATACGCTTCCATCAAGGAACACGCTGGGGATGTGCCCACGGCCTACGGCATGGTAGCGAACCTGTTAGATGACCACGAGCAAGTCATCCGTAACCTGCGGGACCATGTGGACCAGACCTCTGAGGAATTTGGAGATGAGGGAACCTCCGACTTCTTGACCGGGTTGATGGAACAGCATGAGGAGATTGCGTGGATGTTGCGCTCCTTCATTGAAGGGGAATCCATCGTTCCTGCTGCTGCTGATAAAGCCGGGTCTGATCTCCGGGTTACCGCTCAAGTGAACTAGCTGAATCGGGGGCGGTGGTCAACTGCCCCCGCGCAATTGGGCCAAGGTCGCCGCCAATACACCCAAAACCCCCAACAACAGACCGGGCACCAGCATCGTCAAAGCCCCTGCCCAATAAGAAAAACTCTGTTTCCGGGCAACAAAAGTTAAGCTCAGGGTCATCAGTGGACCCAAAACCACGACTAGACCCAAGATGACCGCTTGTCCCAAGCTGTTCAGGGTCACCAGAGCCAGCAATAATCCTAATCCCGCCCCCAGCAATAGGCCAAAGCCCAAGATGACACCTAAAAAAAACTGACCGGGACTATTGGGCGGGGGTAAGGCGTTCATCGGCTTGCCATAGCTCGTAAAAGTTTAACGTCCCGACCTGCCATCTGCTCACCCAATCTGAGATGATGACCTCTTAATAACAAAGGTGGGGTAGAGCAATGACCCGCGAGATAATCTGTATCGGGGGCGCGGTGGTAGATATTCTGGTACGACCCCTTGACCAGTTGCCGCCCGTCGGTCAATCGGTCACCGTCGAACAAGTCAACCTCCAAGTCGGGGGCTGTGCGGTCAATACAGCGATTTTGATGGCCCGGTTGGGGCTGAAAGTAAGTTTTTGGGGCCGTTTGGGGGCCGATACCCTGGGGCGTTTTTTGAAGGCGCAACTTGAAGAAGAAAAAGTTTTCCCCGAAGTCTTCATCCTCGATCCGACGATTCCCACCAAAGCGGCCCTAGTCGTGGTCAACAGTCGTGGCGAACGCTCTTTGATTCGCACCGGGGAGGGGGGTAACGCGCTTTCCTTGAAGGACTTAGACCAGATTGACCTCAGCGGAGCGCGGCATCTGCATATTGGTGGCTGCTACTCACTACGGAATCTGATGGGGGAGAACCTCGCGGCTCTTTTGCGCTATGCCAAGGAAATGGGGGTGGGGACTAGTCTGGATACGGTCTGGACCCAGGATGATTACTGGCAATCTATTTATCCGGCTTTGCCCCATGTGGATTACTTCTTACCCTCCCTGGAGGAAGCGCGGCGGATCACTGGACTTGAGCAACCCAAGGAAATAGCCCACGCCCTAACCACAGCGGGGGCAAAAACCGTAGTCATCAAGCTGGGTGCAGCGGGCAGTTATGTTCATTGGCAGGGGAGTGAGGGTTTACTCCCGGCCTTCCCGGTCGGGCGAGTGGTGGACACGACGGGGGCGGGGGATGCCTTCTGTGCCGGGTTTTTGACGGCGGTGTTGGCGGGCTATGGGGTGCCTCGGGCAGTGGAGTGGGGGAATGCGGCGGGGGCAATCACGGTTACGGCCTTGGGTGCAACAGCGGCTCTACGTTCGCGTGCTCAGCTACTAGAGTGGCTGGCTTAGTAATGGGGTACGGTCGGGTCTAGGTCACTGTAGGCCGCAATCCCGCCCCAGATATTCTTGACCTGAGTAAACCCCTGACTGACCAAAAAACCACACATCTGAGCCGAGCGGACCCCGTGATGACAGAGGACCAGGGTTTCGCAGTCTGGGTCCAGTAGTTCAGTAATCTGCGGTCCCCAAGTCCCATATTCGCTCAAGGAGAAGCGGCGAAAACCGGGCAAGGCTGCCAAGGCCAGTTCCTCCGGCTCCCGCACATCCACCAACTGCACCGCGTCCAATTGCCCCAACCGCGCCGCTAATTCCTGAACTGTAACGACTCCGACGCTCATGACTTGCTCATCCACAGGTTTTTACTGTATCAGGACTTACGCCAGAGTCAGAGCCAGAGGAATAGCGGGGTGCTTAAGTTCCTGGATGAGCCACCCGCATCTCCCCCGCCCACTGGGAAATTTTTTAGTCCTAGCCCCTAGAAATGCCCCGCCTCGGCAGCAAGGCTGGCTGAAGACTAGCACCACCGACAGGTGCGGTCATCCTCTTTTTAGAGAAACCAGAAAATCCGTTTCCTCGCGAAAAATTACTGTAAAGTCTTATAAATTTGCAGCAAGCTCTCACCGTTGAAGTGAATTAAGTGCTCAGGGGAGTCTGCTACCCAAACATCGGTCTCCCAAGAGATAGAAGATAAATACTGAACCATAGCCTTACGGCTCAAGAAAGCGGTGATAAATACTAAGTCGGCAAGAGTACCTTGGCAAAGATCCTCAAGCTCAGTTCTCCGCTGGGGGCTAATCGGTCCATGGGAAGTAACAGCTTCCACCAGGACTATCCAATTTTGCGTTGAATAGTGAATAATCAAATCTGGCATTTTACCGTGTGCATCTATATTTATGCCTAGATTAGATAGGAAAGTCTGTTCAAAAAGGGCAAATTTTTCTTCAGCGTCACCCACATAGAGCAACTTACCGCCTGGGGTAAAGTTAGGAATAAATTTATCACAAATTTCCTTGATCAAGATGTTCTGACCACCTGGAGATAGAGATAAGGTTTCGTTGATTGGAATACGCTTCATCTGCCGCTCTTGAGCATATTTCTGTTTGAGCGTCTCAGTTGAAGCTAGGTAGGTGGAGAGTGTTTCATGCCAGGTCGGGCTGCCGTAGGTTCGTAAAAGTTCAAGCACGGTCTGTTCGAGTTTGTAGACTGTGGCGGGACTATTGATGGGACGGTCTGGATCGTCAGGATTTGTGATAATCAAAGCGGCATCTCGAAACTGATGTATGGTTTGACGACAAATGGTCTCCCGTGTGTTTGGTGCATAATCCTTACCATATTGCGCTTTCATGTAATTCATGATCGCGGTGATCCCTAGTGAAACAGATTTAGCTTGGTACCAGGGTAGTGTTGGATCAAGATTGAGTAAGGCTAAAAGGGTTAAGGCTGACCGCTCATTAAGTTGTGCTCTGGGTAGGCCAAGAGCTTTTAAGACTGTAACCGCCTCTTCGACACGATTTTTGACAGCAATGGGACTGGGACCGGAAGCAAGGGACATAGGCAGTAACTCCTTTTCAATCAGCACATCAATGGTGTGTTGTTCAAGAAACTTATCGCCAATCAGTCGCCCTAACTGGCGTAGTTGGTTGAGTGTAGGATAACCAATATTCCGTAAATCCGTTGCGTTAACCTGGGTACTACCGTTAAACTGTCGAAAGAGAATATCAACGAGAGTCGAACTAAGATAGATAGCTAAACCCTGCGCTAAAGTTATATCGAGGCCATGCCCATCTTGATGGAAGTAATTAATATGATTTTCAAATCCTATACTGTTACTAGCTATCTGCTCAGCTTTATAAATAGCGGTTACCACTCGTTTTTTTTGCTCTTTTGTCGTAAACCGCTTCGTTAGTACATAATTTCCATTGGGAACTTGTAGGATAGCAGTTTCTGAGGAGTTCAGCAGAGCTTGAGGTTTTTTAGTATCTATTGGCCAAGTGATAAATCCATTGGTAAAATTAACTGGGTAGATGAGGGGTACTGTTCTTGATGTGGGTCGTGCTTGTAAATAAGGAAGGGCACGAAAATCTACCACTCGTCCGGTGGAAACGGACAAGCCTAATTCAACTAGTGTAGTTGGAAACTGTTTCATCTGCTCAACCACCTGCTCAGCAGTAAGATCAAGTAAGACACGAATAAATTTCTCTGGATCGCTAGGATTGACGACTTGTACGTAGGGTAACTCAATAACTAATTCTTCCTCTCCCGTACTAGAACTAATTTTTACCGGATTTAATAGTTGTTTTTTAATCGTGGAAACAATAATAATTTCTTGCAGTACCTTATCATCTCGGAAAGTATCTTGCCGAGAATCAAATAGATGAATATGTTGTAGAGCCATAATTCTTAAAAACAACGTACGAAAATCTTTAAAGTAAGGACCGTGACAGAAGCTGCGCGGCGTTATCGTGACGAGTTCTCCTTCAGATTCAAGTAACAAAATGGTAGCTGCCATAAAACCAGTGTAGAGATTACTAGTTTCAACACCTATGGAGCGGAGTAGCTGACGTGTCTCTGATTGGTTAGAGATTTTACAATAGGGAGGATTGAGAATAGCACAATTAAACTTAGCTTTCCTTGGCTGCTGAAAAAGACCGGGTTGTAGTAGAGACGCTGCCTCGTAAATAAAATCAATTTGGCGAATTTCAAAACTAAAGATAATGTTTACTTGCAGACATACACTCTGACATAAGTTTAAGGTCTCCTTTAGATAGGCAACTAGAGTATCGTCTA
>NZ_JAAXLT010000040.1 GCF_013285555.1 Candidatus Cyanaurora vandensis
CCTCACCCCCGCCGATGCCCACTATCCCCCCTTACTCCTGGAAGTTGTTGACAGTCCGCCTGTGCTCTATCACCGGGGACCCCTTCCCCTCTGGACTCCTGCCATTGCCATCGTCGGTACCCGCCACGCCACCAGTTATGGACTGCGGTGGGCCAAAAAACTGGGTTTTGAACTGGCACGAGCCGGCTTTTTGGTCGTCTCTGGGCTCGCCTCCGGGATTGATGGGGCCGCCCACGAAGGAGCCTTAGCCGCCGGGAAACCCACCGCCGCTGTACTGGGTTGCGGGGTAGGCCGCTGTTACCCATCCGAACACCAAGCCCTCTACGAACGGATTGCCCAACGAGGAGTGATTCTCAGCGAACACCCGCGCACGACTCCGCCTGACCGCAGTAATTTCCCTCGGCGCAATCGTGTCCTCGCCGGGATGACTCGGGCTACCCTCGTGGTTGAGGCCGGGGAACGCTCCGGGGCACTGATTACAGCCCGCCTCGCGGTGGATTACGGGCGAGATGTATTTATCCTCCCCGGCAACCTGGATAATCCTCAGGCCCAAGGGACCCTGAGTCTGGCGAACCAAGGGGCACAGTTGGTTCTAGGCGTAGAAGACCTTTTACAAAAGTTGGGTAGTCCTGTTTTAGCCCCTCTGCCGCTGCCTGCCCCACCACCACCAGACTTAACCAGCGTCGAACAACAGGTCTTGGCCCGACTCACCCCAGAACCACAACTCGTCGAAATTTTACTCCAAGCTACTGAGTTAGCGACCGGGGACCTGACGGCGGTACTGTTACTACTGGAACTCAAAGGATTAGCAGTCCAGCTACCGGGTCTGAAGTACCGCTCAGTGAGTTAAGGCACGGTCTCCCAAACTCAGCACCTCATTAAGTTTGCCCCGGCGGTAGCCCTCTAGGTCCAAAGTGACATAGGTATAGCCGAATGACTTAAAACGGTCCACCAATTCGGGTAGAGGTACAGTCTGGACAAAATCTGATAGTTGGTCGGGCGTGAGTTCGATCCGGGCGGTATCCCGGTCAGAGCGCACCCGGAAGTTACGCCAACCCAGTTGTCTGAGGTAGCTCTCCGCTTGGGCCAGCCGCTGTAATTTAGCCGGGGTAATCTCCTCACCATAGGGGAAGCGGGAGGCCAGACAGGGCATGGCGGGCTTGTTCCACCAGGGCAATCCCAAATATTCTGAAAGTTGGCGGACCTCAAATTTGGCAATCTGGCACTCAATTAAGGGCGAGCGCACCCCCCGTTCACGGGCTGCTTGGAATCCGGGCCGATAATCTCCTAAGTCATCTAGGTTCGCACCGTCTAGCACCACGCCGTAGCCGCGTTCTTGGGCTAGGGGGACAAGACTGCCGTGGAGTTCACTTTTACAAAAATAACAACGGTTCGCTGGGTTGCTGGTGTAGTTAGGGTTCTCTAGTTCGTGGGTCTCAATGACCAGATGGGGCATCCCGATAAACTCAGCTTGAGTATAGGCTTCATCCAGGTCTTCCTGCATCAAAGAAGGCGAGGCCGCCGTTACCGCGAGCATCCGTGGCCCCAAGACATCAAAGGCCACCTTCGCCACCAAGGTGCTGTCCACGCCACCCGAGTAGGCGATGACACACCGTTCGAGACTGGCGAGTAGGGTTTGTAACTGCTGTAATTTGACCGGCAGCACGGGGGTCCTCAAGTCTTCTTCTTCATCTTGGCACTCCCCGTCAAGGAATCCGTAGCGCAATCGTAAAGCCAACCCTTAAGGATGAGTTTATTACAGTCACCTTCTTCCCCATGACAGAAGCCCCTGCATCGTGAGGAGAGCCAAAATTCGAGGAGACTACCACGGCTCCACATGCTGCTTGCAGCCTGACTGGAACCTTTCTAACCACGGAGATTTGCCATGACCACCAAGCTAGACACTACCCTTGCCGCCTTCCAGGACAATATCACCGAGTTCGCCATTGGTAAGGCCCTGCGTAACGTTGAAGCGTGGCATAAGGACCTCGCCCAAATGGAAGACCCCAAATTCGAGAAAGTCGTCGCTGACCTCGAAAAACTGAAAGGGGAACTCGAAAAAGACAAAGTTAATGGTAAAACTCTAGGTAAACTGCTGAGCAAACTCGGCAAAGAAGTTGCAGCAGTCTCTAAAGAGCTCACTTCCGCAACCGGCGAAAAGCTCCATGTCTTGAGCGAGTACCTGACTCAAACCGGCGGCGAACTGACTACCGAAGAGTCCGCAGCGAAAGAAACCGCTAGCAAATAAACGTCTAGGGTGCGTGTCTTTAAGGATAGGCACCCTTTTCAGTCAAATCCATCAGCGACTCCCCACGGGCTGCCAACCAATCCCGCGCCGCCAGACTATCCAAACCACGGTGGTGCATGACTAGAGCAACTTTGACCCGGTTCTCAGCACGAACCAACAAGCTCTCACAAGCAGAGCGGTCAAGGGTTGTAAGCCGCATCAAAATCCGCACAGCCCGGTCCCGGAGCTTCTCGTTCGTAACTGCCACATCCACCATCAAGTTGCCGTACACCTTGCCCAACTGCACCATGACCCCGGTGGAGAGCATATTGAGAACGAGTTTGGTGGCAGTCCCCGCCTTGAGCCGTGTAGAGCCAGTCAATACCTCGGGGCCAACCAGGGGCCGGATCTCAAGGTCATAACGGGCCGGGACCTCTTCCACTGAGACGCAGGTAAAGAATAGGGTCAGAGTACCGCGCCGACGAGCCTCCGCCAGAGCCCCATGAACAAACGGGGTTGTACCCCCAGCCGTAATCCCCAAAACCGCATCGGCAGCCGTGACCGGGGTCATCACTAACCGTCCGGCCTGCTCGTCATCCTCCGCGCCCTCAACACTCCGGGTCAGTGCAGAAACCCCACCCGCAATAATGCCTTGCACTAAGTCGGGGTCCGTGCAAAATGTAGGCGGGCATTCCGCCGCATCCAGCACCCCCAAGCGACCACTAGTTCCCGCACCCACGTAAAAAAGCCTTCCCCCCTGCCGCAGTCGGGCACTCACCTGACGGATCGCCTCAGCAATCACTGGGGCAACGAGGGTGACCTGCTGGACAGCCTTCTGATCCTCTTCATTCATCAACTGGACAAAAGCTTCAGGACTCATCTGGCCTAACTGCTGACTCGCTGGGTTGGGTTGCTCGGTTAGCAAAGAACCCCGGTCGGTTAACTTCATCAGAACTACACCATTTGTTTAATGGGACTTTACGTAGCTTAGGGGACAACACGGAATCATGATAGCCATACGATTCCACCGGTCATGACCACGCTCTTTGCTAAAGCCCGCGCTCACTCCAACCGCCTGTACGCCCTCAGTCCGCGCTGTACCCCCAACAGTTTGTTCCCTATCACCGACGTCCAACGGCATCCCCAAGGCTGGAAATACCTGTTGCGCCTCTCCCCCACTCATCACGCTTGGATTGATACCCATGAAGTTGAGTTGCTTGTCATCCACGTAACCGATGACGGGATAGTTTAACTTTAGAAATTTGTATCAGTACACGCGCTCTAACACATAGTCCGTCACTTCCATCAGCGCGTGACGGGCAGGCGAGGGCGGCAGGGCTTCTAGGGCAAAGCGGGCGCGTTGGGCGTAACTCTGCGCTAGGGTCATCGTCTGCTCGACCCCGTGGCTCCGGTGGATTAAGACCAGGGACTCTTCAAAGGAACCGGGCTCCTCAAACTGGCTCTCAATCAGCCCCCGCAACTCGGGATATTCGACCAAGGCATAGAGGACTGGGGCGGTCATATGTCCACTGGCAAGGTCTGAGGCCACAGGCTTACCCAAGGTCTCTGTCGTGGCGGTGAAATCCAGGAGATCATCGACTAACTGAAAGGCCGCGCCCAAGTGCTGCCCATAATCATAGAGGCTCTGGCACTGGGACTCAGACACCTCGCTCAAGACAGCAGCTGCTCGACAACTGTTGGCAATGAGGGAGCCGGTTTTATAAAAGTTTTTCAGCAAATAATCTTCAAAAGTCAAGTCCGGGTCAAATGCCTGCTGCATCTGCCGGATTTCTCCCTCGGCAAAGTGGTCAATGATGGTCGAGAGCAGTTCTACGACTTCCAAATTCCGCAGACGGGCTAGATAAATTGAGGACTTGGCAAACAGGAAATCCCCCGCCAAGACCGCCGCCTTATCACCGAAAAGGGCATTGACTGTGGGTTGCTGACGGCGCAGACTCGCTCGGTCAATCACATCATCGTGGACCAAGGAAGCCGTGTGAATCATCTCGGTAATCTCAGCCAACCGACGGTGACGAGCGGTGGGTTCACCATCTAGGGCCGTGGCACGGGCCGCGAGCATAACCAAAGCGGGCCGGAGGTGCTTGCCCCCAGCTTTGAAGAGGTACTCCGCTGCTTTGGCAAGCACCGGGTTTTTGGCCCCTACTAGCTGAACCAAGTTTTCAGATAATTGCTCTAGGTCGTCCTCGACCAGGGCAAAGTAGGTGGCACTCGAAACCATGGACAGTTCCCCGAAGTTAAGGAAGGTTGCGGACTTCTAACTATTGTAAAGGGAGTATCCCGAAAACGGTCTAGATTGGTCGTCAAACGGCTTCGCGCTCGGTTTCCCCACTTTCATCCTTGAGGACCCGCAGCGAAGGGAACAGAAAATGGTTCTCTTCGACGTACTGCGCGGTGAAGAGTCCCTTGTGCGCCCAGAAATAACGGTCAATGGTGTGTTCGTTACGGCGGACCAAGATTAGGGCCGGAGGTAGGATTTCACAGTCGCGGATATATTTGCGAGCCGCCGTCACAGACTTCTCCTCACCACAGTCCAATCGAAACTTGGGCACGGATTCCAGGAGTTTCTTGCCCTCCAAACGACTCGGGCTCTTGCGCTTACGTCTTGCCAATGAATTCCTCCTTGGGTCGGGCTTTTGCAGAAAATGTAGTCTTGATTACCAAGCCCTTAAGCCTTACGAGAGTATAGCGAAGATAAGCTGAATTCTCAACGGGTATATTTAACTAAAATATGTATTTCTGGATTTTTAGCAAGGACGGGGATCACTTTTTCCTGAACTTCATCTAACTTAACGTTATTAATAATTTCCAGGGAGAACTGTGAAAGTCAACCCCGGTTGGATTCGTGGGATTCCTGTTGTTCGGTTTCAGCGAGTTTTTGATAGTACGCTTCAGCCCGCTTCTCAAGGACGGCATCTTTGTAGTCTTTCATCTGCTGGTTGTAGGTCATTTTCCGAAAGAAGACGCGAAACACATAGCTCCCCAGCCACAGAATGACGCCCGCCACAAAGAGAGCTTGCACGACCAAGCCAGCATTGAGGGCAGACAAACCGACGAGCTGGAGGACGCCATACAGGAGCGGACCCAGGACGAGGAGGACCAAGGTATAGGTGAGAATGTCAAGCCGACGCATCGGACCTCAAAGGACAGTATTTACAGGATAGGCGAAGAACTTCAGCGGTGTAAGCGTTTTACTTCCGTGGGGGTAAGGTCTCGCCATTGACCGGGGCTGAGTCCACTGAGGTCTAAATCTCCTAGCTGGACTCGCACTAAACGCAGGGTGGGAAAGCCGAGACTCGCGGTCATGCGACGGACTTGACGGTTACGGCCCTCCGTTAGGGTCAAGGCGATCCAAGTCGTCGGGCTATTTTTGCGGTAACGGATCGGGACGGGCCGTTCCGGTAAATTAACGGTGGGGAGAAGTTCGATGCGAGCGGGGCGGGTCTGATAATCGGCGATGGGAATGCCCAGGGTCAGGGGTGCTAGCTGGGTCAGGGTGGGTTCACCTTCGACTTGGACCCAGTAGGTGCGCGGGTGTCCGTACTTGGGGTCAGTCAGACGGTGGCTCAAGGGGCCATCATCACTCAAGAGCAAAAGACCTTCACTATCACGGTCCAAACGACCCATGGGATAGACCAGCGGGACGGGGATAAAGTCTTTGAGCGTCAGACGGCCTTGGTCATCTTGGAACTGACACAGCACATCGTAGGGCTTCCAAAAGAGCAGATAGCGCATCTCAATTAAGCAACCAATGCACCAAGGTTACAAACCCTATCATAGGAGCGCGTTAAGCTAGAAGGAGCATCCAGGCGGGACCATGACTGTTTACGAAGGCCGTTTAGACCATACCAAAGACCTCAAAGTAGCGATTGTAATTGCCCGGTTCAATGACCTCATCACGACAAAACTTTTGTCGGGCTGCGAAGATGCACTGCGTCGCCACGGGGTAGACCTCGCGCAACAGGTGGACTATGCCTGGGTACCCGGTTGTTTTGAGATCCCCCTCGTGGCCCAAGCAATGGCTCGTAAAGGGACCTATGATGCGGTGATCTGTCTAGGGGCCGTGATCCGGGGGCAGGCTCCCCATTTCGAGTATGTGGCCAAGAAAGTCGCCGATGGTGTGGCGGCGGTCATGCTTGAAACCGGAGTCCCGGTGGTTTTTGGCATTTTGACCACTGATAATATGCAGCAGGCTCTGGAACGGGCTGGGGTCAAGGACAACAAAGGCTGGTCCTACGGACAGGATGCGATTGAGATGGCAACCTTGATGTCTAGTGTCCGCATGATTTCCGGCCTGGGTACCCTAGAACCCCAGAACGCCCTCCGCGCTGAGGGGAACGCAACCATCGCACTCCCGCCCTCTTTGTTGACACGCGGCGAATAGTGGTTAGACCAGTTTCGCCGTGGCGGGCTCAGCAATCGAATCGGACGCTTTACCCATCAAGACGAGGACCTCTTTACCCTCTTCGCGCCGTACACCGGGGACGAGTTCGAGGGGACCCTGGACGAGACAGTCATTGATTTGGTCGGTAGTGATGCCCTGGACCACCATGGATTCAGGGTCCGCATCCTCGACTAGGGCAGAATAGGCTACCCTTTTGAGCCCGGAATAGGAAATAGCCGACAAACACATGAGACAGGGTTCGAGACTGGTGTACATCGTGCATTCTGCCAGTTCCGCCTCGGTCATTTTTGCCAAGCGCGGCCCTGCTTCCCGTAAGACCACCATCTCGGCATGTTCGATACTATTGCCGGTCTCAACGGATTGATTATGGCCTTTTGCCAAGATTTCACTGCGCCAGTACAATACAGCTCCCACACCAGCTTTTCCTTGGGCGATAGCGTTACGGGCTTCGTCTAAGGCCATTCCCAACATTTCCTGATCCAGATTGGTGGGTTGCACAATACTCATTGGTCGCACCTGATTAACTGATGCAACCATAACTAACATGACCGTCCCCAGTGGACTTCAGTCCTTAGATAGGGCCGGGGGTCCTGGCTAGTCGTTGTCCTCGGTACTCGCCTCAATCGTCACGGGTTGAGTACCCAGCGTCATACCGTTCAACTCAATGGCCTCGACTAGAAGGCGGGTGAAGGGCTGACGGTGGCCTTTTTTACGGCGGTAGTGCTTTTTGGGACGCATTTTGTAGACTAAGACTTTTTTGGCCCGACCGTGTTGGAGGACTTTGGCCCGGACAATGGCCCCTTCGACTAGGGGTTGTCCAATCAAGACATCTACATCATCGCCATCGGGCACCACTAACAAGACCTGGTCCAAGGGAATGATGCTGTCTTCAGGAAAGTCCAACTTCTCGACATCGTAAAAACGACCGGGCTCAACCCGATACTGCTTGCCACCGGTAGCGATAACCGCATAAACCATGATTTTCTCCCGCCGTAGAGGTTGAGTCTGACCCATTTAGACCTGTTCCGGGCGTACACAACAGTTACCTAGGATAGCACTAACGAAGACGGTCCCCTTAGCCTCATCGCGGCTGGGTGGATTGAGTTCGTCTAAGTCTGGCGGTCAAAATTAAGGTTCACTTGCTGGTAGAGGATAGGACCACGGCGGCAGAGACCGGTCTTTTACGCGCTCAGCCCGCAGCATCAGGGGCACGGTGATGGGCGGGTCGGCTCTTAGGATACGGGCTTGGCTATCACTTGACGCGATAAAGGTCAGGCGACACCACGTATCAATGATAATGGGCAGATTGTCAGGGTCGTAGGGCTCGGTGTAACCGGTCTCGAAGTACAGAGCGTACTGACCCGGTGCCACTGAAACTGCTCCTTCCCCAAATAGATCTGAGACCCAGATACCCTCGGGTCCTACCACCTCAAAGGGCACCTGAACAATCCTTACTGCTTCTGGAAGCGGGGTGAAACTGTCCGCGATAACTACCTCCACATCCAGGTCACTATGGTCTGTTAGCAGACAGAAACTGACTCCATCGGGTGCCCAAGCAAAGCTTTGGTCAATGTCATGGTCTGTCCAGTCAGTAAAGCAGGTTCCTACCTCTCCCGGCTCCTCAACATGGACCAAGCCGTAACAAGGAGCCAAACTGAATTTAGTGCTTGAGCTCATGACCTCTCCGAGGGCTTCAGCAATAGACGCTGCCACGAGTCTTTGTCGCAGCATCCACTGAGTATAGACTTACAGCCTGATGATCAACTCGGCGGTCTCACCATCTGAATTTAGTGATTGAATTCATGACTCATCCAGGACTCAAGAAGTAGCATGACGAGTGGATCGGGTTAGTCTAGCCTACACTGAGAGACCCTGCTTAAGGACCAATCTACCCAGGGTATTATTTAAACAGATTGGAAAAAGACATGACAGAAGAACAACTTTTTCAACTTATCGCCGCCGCCACGCAACTCGCCACCGCCAATGCTCAAGCCATTGCCGAGATGAGACAACAAACGACAGAAAAGACCTTGCTTCATGAGCAGGAGATGGTAAACCTGAGACAACAAGCCGCCGTAGAGGTTGGGTCTGACCCATTTAGACCTGTTCCGGGCGTACACGAAAGTTACCGAGGATAACACTAAAAACTGAGTTGGTTAGCATCCAGTTTATAGAGCAAACGTATCTTAATGCGCTAGGGCCTCAACGAGGTAGTCATTGTCCAGGTAGCTTTAAGAATGTCTTTAGAGGCGATAAGCCTTACAGAGTATCTGTTAACTGTGCTTACTAGCAATAACTATATCTTGATAACTTAACCCATTTTTTCTACCACACCACGATCCGTAACTAATTGGCTCGGAAATATTCAGTTCATACTTCCTATATAACCCACGAATTATTTTTTCATCGTAAGCAATAGCCTCTTCAGGCAAGATCTCTTTCTGCACACGATACCCTTGCAATTCATACTTAAAGCTAAGACTGCTTGCCTGCTCTTCAATTAGTTTCAAAGAGTCTGGATTTAGCAGAAAGTAGGTGATGAAACATCGTCCACCTGGTTTTAAAACTCGTGCTACCTCAGTGAGGTAGTTCTCCATATCTTGCGGGAACATGTGCGTAAATACAGAAGTGAGGAATACAAAATCAAAATATGAATTCTCGAAGGGGAATCGATACTCAGAAGCTTGATGGGTACCAATTGGGTTGTACATTTTATTATATATGTCAGCGAAATGGAAATGAAAGTTCGGATACGGGCGAGTAAAAGTTTTCTGACACCACTTAATGGAGGAAGCCGCGATGTCTATACCGTCATAGCTCCCGTTCTTTAAATACCCCATTAGTGGGCGTGCTATCCGGCCCGTACCACATCCAACATCTAGCACTCTTTCATGGGGTCTGAGTCCACCTATATCTATAAAGTGACGGAAAAATTCTTCACCGATCTGCTTGTAGTCACCATCCCCAACAGAGAGTAGCCAATCTGGTGGAAGTAATGGATCACGCTTTCCTGTAAGTATGCTAGTTGTGAAAGCTAGAAAGCCGTATGCTGCGCGTAATTGCATTTTAAATCTATAGGGTATGAACTGAGCAATGGTTCGTCTCACGTCACATTACCTCATGCTCTTATCTAGTGAAACCCAACCCATGAGTGGACTGTTCCTGAATACCTTCATACCAAGAATGTCCATGGTGCGGGAAACGTTGACGATTTAGCTTGCATTCTGGTTTCTCGCTGGTTTTCACTGAATTTACGATAGTGGGGGAGGTATACGACTGTCAACAGTTAAGGGTCAATTTTTAATTAACACGCTAGGGCCTGATGAAACGTGGTAGAAAACTTGCAGGGGAGACCCCACCTAGGAACCTAGGTTGCCCAGGGTATTATTTAAAGAAATTGGACCAGCCATGACTGAAGAACAACTTTTTCAACTTATCGCCACCACCACAGACCGGATGGACCGCCGCGACCGGGGCGAATAGTTTTCCCATGGACAGGATTGCCCGACGACGCTTTTTGTACCTGAGTACGACTCTATGGCTGCCCGGTCAGGGGGTGATGGCCTATACCCTGACCCCGCCGACTACGGATGTACCCGATTGGTGGTTGGCTAGTCTGGGGGCCGAGTTACTCCCTGGTCAAGACCTCAACCAGCAATCATTTAGTTGGTTTGGGCGGACCTTTACCCTGCCGATCGTCGCTGGACCGATGCCGGGACGTTATCTAGGCTTGAGAGCCGCACAACAGTCGTTGGGCTTCCCCGGTTGGGTAGTACCCCTGGTCCTGGCGCGGGTGACGACTACGGCAGAACAACTGACCATCACCCTGAATGGTCCCACGCCCTGGCAATGGGAAGAACGGACGGGGGTAAGTGTACTAAGCTTGGTTGCCCAACTGACGGGGACCCTACCGACTACCAACCCCAAGGTGACGCTCCTTAACTCTTGGCCTCAGCTTCAACTCGGATTTAACGTAGCCCGCCCGCCGCGCATCCAGTCTTTTAACAATCCCTATCGGCTGGTCCTGGACTTTACTCAACCGCCTGTCCCGCGCACGGTGGTCCAAGTCTGGCGACCGGGCTTGACCTATCAGTGGTCAGATTTCACCAACCCCAAGCCGCAGCGGGTCCATCTCTTGACTATGGACCGTAGCTATCCCTGGCAGTTAGTCCACGCACCCGATAAAAAAACGTTGACCAGTTTTGCCCAAGCCGCCGGGGCACTAGCGGCAATTAATGGCGGTTTCTTTCAGGTCAATAGCGGACAACCCCTCGGAGCGGTCCGCATCGCGGGACAGTGGCGGAGCGGGCCAATTTTGCAACGGGGGGTGGTGGCTTGGGACGGGACTCAGACGCAATTTGACCGCCTTGACTGGCAAGGGGTTTTGATTTTAGCCCAAGCGCGGCTGGCCCTCGTTGGCTGGAACAGTGGTTATACTCGTGCGGGCCTGAGTGTCTATACCCCGGACTGGGGTAGCCGCTATGAGGGGCTGACCGAGGGTGAAGTGCTCGTCACGATTCAAGACGGCTATTCTCAGTTGCTGCTTCGCATCAGTCGCGGCACCCCAGTCCTCATTCCGCCGACGGGGTTGCTGGTGGTGGGCCGGGGCTACGGGGCGGATCTCCTCGAACAACAACTCAAGGACCCCCAACCCGTTACCTTAACCCTGACCCTCACCCCTCCCCTAGACCTCCCCAACGTCCTAGGCGGCGGACCTTTGCTAATTAAGGAAGGGCGGATGGTTCTGGATGCAGAACTAGAGAAGTTTCAACCGGATGTGAAGGACAGTCGCGCTCCCCGGACAGCGGTGGGCCGGCTGAGTAATGGGTCTTTGCTATGGGTGATGGCGGAGGGACGGCGGGGGGATGCCCAGGGTTTGACCTTACCCGAGTTAGCGACGTTCATGATCCGTCAGGGCTGTGTGGATGCTTTGAATCTGGATGGCGGCGGCTCCTCAGGACTGTACTTAGGCAGGAGTTTACGCAACCGGAGGCTAGGTCCAGAGCGACTCTTGAGTACTGCACTCCTGTTGATGCCCGTGTAAGAGGCCCCTCTGCCCCATACCCTGCCGGGCACAGGCTAGTGGAGGACCAAGGCAGCAGAGGGAGAAAAGAGTAAAACAGGACTTCCGCAAGAGCCATCGGCCTAGCCGGGTGCTTCAGTTGCTGCATCAACCACCCAGAGCGTAGCCCCGGCTGGAGTTGATAGATGGTTTGGCC
>NZ_JAAXLT010000041.1 GCF_013285555.1 Candidatus Cyanaurora vandensis
CTTGGTACTCTGGCCCTGGGGGGTGCCCTCGGGGGTCTCACGGTGTCCGTTGAGGATGGTCGGAGCTTCCACCAGATCAAACTCCAGAGGCGCACCGCCACCCGCGCTACTGCCGACAAAGAGTGGGACGAGCGCGACTAAGAGGACTAACAGTAAATGCCCGCTGTAAGCTAGGGCCACCGACTGCACAAACTTCACTCGAAACGGCGGCGCGAGCAAATATTCGTAGCGGCGGCTAAATGCCGTACGGTAAGCGTCCCAACTCCCAAACAAACTAAAGACCACCAACATCGCCCCCAACACCCACAGCACCGGGGTCTCCGCAAGACTTGCCACGAACTCCAGGGGCTTAGCTGGGTCAGAGCCGAGACTAATATTCCAACTGAGCAATTGCAGGATGGTCTCGACAGGGTAGGTCAACAGGGTCCAGACTGCTCCTAGGCTGAAGAGGTTGATGAGAGCTACCCCAAGCAAGCTCCAGCCCTTCTGCCCTTCGCCGTTATACATCTGTCCCGCCCCAGGGAAAAGTCCAAGGAGGGCTGCCAAAACGGGATTACGAGCCGGAGCCATGGGCGGGATAAAAACTTGCACGGGTTCGGGACCACGCCCGCCCCAAGATACGGAGAGCTGCTGAGCCGTCCGCGCCAACCGCCAACTGAGAATCGCCAATCCGACCAAGCAACCCCAGAGCAGAGCTTCAGCCAAGGGATTACTCTGGAAGGCTAAGAAATCGTAGAACCCGTGACCCAGGACCGCCCAGGCCAGACCGCCCAATAACAGATCCCAGCGCGTCCGTCCATCAATCAATTCCAGAGCCTTCGCCCGTCCGACAGAGTAGCCCAGGATTATGCCCAACATGCCATGGAAGGGGACCGCTGTGAAGGCGCGGATAAGGGCCACATCAAACCCCATAGCAAGGACATAGGAAATATTCTCCGTCGCCCCAAACCCCAACCCGACCGCCGTGGCGAAAAGTACCCCGTCGTAGGGTTCACGGAAAGACGGCAACCGCCACAGCAACCCCCGCAGGACGATGTACTTAGCCCCCTCCTCGACCAGTCCGACCCCAAACAGGGTAAACAGAGCCAGTCCCCCGAGGTTAGGCACCGTCCAAGGCGTAACGGCGAGGGCGGTCTCCCCGGCAAGGGCGAGGTAGGCTGAGACCACCCCTGCTACGACCGCCCAGAAGATGACCAAGGGTGAGCGGACCCATTTACGTTGGGCCGAGGCCACGACCGCAAGCAGCACCAGAGCGGGAGCGACAGCAGACAGGACTAAGAGCAGCGTAGTGGTCATACGTTCAAACGTAAGGTCCCCCTACGATAACTACTCCCTCCCAGGGCTGCCACTAGGCTCCCATTTCAGCCAGAACAGTGATGTTATAGGTAAGGCGGAGGATGGCGGCCTTCTCGCCGTTGATCCCCATCTTGATGACCACCACGATATTCCCGGTCTCATCGTCCCAGTCAGCATCAGCGCAATCCACCGCCCAACCCGCGTACCCAGTGTTACCAGGGTTATAAATGCCGGCTAGGGCGGCAGAGGCGATGGCTTTATGAACTTGACGGCGGGTAAAGACCCGTTTGATCTGACCGGGCATCTCGAGGGGCACAAAGACCAAGGTATCGGCCTTCCAACCAAACTCCGGTCCCTCGCTATTGAAAACGGCTACGCCCGTGTAGATGAAGAGACGGTCTGCACCGCCCGGGCCGCTGACTTGCGCCTCGATACTCTGGGGATTCTCAATTCTGACTAACTCAGCCATTTCGCCCGTCCTGTACAAAAGTGGATACCGCCTTAAAACTTCCCAGTCTCAGTAGCTTGCTGTCAAGTCTAGTTCTGGAACAGCGTTTTAAGACGGGCTAATTCTGCCCCACTTAGGTTGCGGCCTGTGTAGGGAAAACGACAATCCAGGTAATTGTCTACACTCCCGGTGTCACTAAAGCAGGAGTTAGACCGGGCCACTCGGTCAGATTTTAGCTGGACTTTGAGGCTGACTTGGTTTTTAGCCGCACGGATGGCTTGGACGGCTTGTTGGGATAAGGCAATTTCGAGGCGCGGCGGGGTGCTGGCTTTGAGGTTGCGGATGAAGATATGAGGACCGTTTTCAAGCTCAGCGGGTTTGACATGGGTGAGGGGTGTCCCGTCTACTTCCACAAAGGCGGTCGGTAGGTTGTCGCTGAAGGTATGGGTCCCGTCCACCTGTCCGCCCAGCGTGACCACGAGACGGTGGGTCCTGACCCCGTTGTTGGGGTTGAGTCGCTGGGACCAGTCCAAGCCCAGTTGGGTCGTGTAGAGCCCGTCCGCCTGTTTGAGCTCCAGTTCAGCTAGTGGATCGCTCTCGGGGTCTAGGTACGGGGTCCCCTCGGAGGTCAATAAAAAATTAGTCGCGCCCGGTACCGGCGGGAAGCTTGTGGTTTTGAGGTCGGGGTCCGGTGGCGAGGCAGGAGGAGCCGCAGTTGCACAACCCGCCAAAAGTAACGCAATCAAAAGCCACCGCATGACCTATCATCCAGATGGAGCATCGTCCAGGATACCCTGTTGGCAAGAGATTGGAGTATACTTCCCTAGAAATGTTGCCCACTCGTTTTGCCCTAGCCCGCGCCGATTTTTTGACCGCACTGGCTCTAAGCCTAGTCGCTGTCTTGGCTTATTTGCCTTTTTTGGGGTCCGTTCCCCTACTGGATTGGGATGAGTTGATCTATGCCGAGGCCGCCCGTGAGATGGTGGAATCGGGTAATTTCCTCCAGGTCTATGTCAATTACCAGCCCTTCTGGGAGAAACCGCCGCTGTATTTTTGGTTACAGAGCGTGAGCTTCCGTTGGTTTGGGGTGAGTGAGGGGGCGGCGCGGCTACCGAATGTGATTTTTTTTGGACTGACCGTGGGGCTGGTTTTTTTGGTGGGTCGTCAGCTTAAGGGCCGCTTCTTTGGACTGGGTTGGGCGGCTTTATTTGGGACGGCGATCCTGCCAGTTTTTTATAGTAAGTACGGGATTATTGACCCAATTTTTAATTTTTTTATTATTTTGGCTCTGCTGGGGTTATTTATCTGGGACCAGAC
>NZ_JAAXLT010000042.1 GCF_013285555.1 Candidatus Cyanaurora vandensis
GGGCTGGACTGGGGGGGATTGCAACTGGGCTACTTGTTGCTGCGCGAGGGTAAGTTGGGTTTCCAAATCGTTAACGCGACGGTTAGCAATGGCGAGTTGAGTTTCTAATGCGTCAGATTTTTGTTCGGCAACTAATAATTCAGCGAGGACTTGGGCTTCGGTTGCATCTGGAGCAGGTCGAGTTTGTAAAACTAGTTCTCGTTCGATACTCTTACATAATTCGGCGCGGGCGGTGTTGAGTTCTTCTTGGAGGACAGCAATCCGGTCGAGGTCCCCGGTGCGGCGGTCTTCGAGGGTGGTCAGGTTCGTGCCCTCCGTGACCAGTTGCTCTTCGAGGGCGGTTGCTTGGGCTTGGGTGTGCAGTAACTCAGCGCGCAGTTCCCATAACTGGTTTGCGGCGACGAGGGGCAGGTCATGGTTGAGCCGACCGAGTAGTAGAGCTAGTTGTTCTTGGGCCTGGTCAGCTAGGTCTGTCTGTTCGGGTAACACCTGCCGGAGGTAGGCAAGGAGTTGCTCAAAAGTCTTTTGAGCAGTGACGATATAGGTCTCGAACTCAGCTCCATCCATGCTCCCCACTCCCTAATAACCATACTTTTCTAACAAGTCAGTCAGGTCAATCACTTGTACCCGGTTGTCGGCGGTAGTCTGCCAGAGGGTCTCAAAATTTTGTCGATACGTCTCAAGCTCGCCTTCCTCCCAACTCCCCAAAATCCGCACCGGCTGGTCTTGGGCAGCGTAATAATACAGTCCATCGCCGGAGTCATCTCCCAACAGCGCGATTTGATAGGACTGAGACAACCCCACCCCTAGACGCAATTGCAGATGCCCCTCCGCTCTTGCCCAAGCTAAGGCATTAGTATCAAAACTGGGTTGCTCTAGGTCCGTACAAAACTCGGTGAAGAATACCTCCAACTGCCCCGGTTGCTCCAGACAGAGGACGACCCGCGCCTGGAGCCGTCCCAGGTGCGGCAACAAGTCCTTCAATACCCCCCTGAAGTCGCTCGTGATCCAGTCTAGGCGGACGGCTGTGGGCAATAGGTCCCTGAGGACTGTACTGGTTTGGTCGCGGAGCCGGAGGGCGGGACGGGGCCGGATGACCCCCACCCTGCCCAGAGTCAAACCTTGGAAGTTGGCCCAACCCATGGGCGTCTGGGCCGTGAAACTGCCTTCACTGAAGGGCGGGGTCCAGGCGAGTGCTTGCGCCTTGGGGTTGGCCCATACCACTTGGCCCATTAACCAGAGCGGTTGGTCCCAGGTCTGAGCTGCTGCCATCAGACAGGCGGGTAAAGCGAGTTGGTGTTGCTCGGCTAATTTTTGGAGTTGGGTCAGCCCTGGTTCGCTCAACAAGCCCGCATCCGTGAGGAGTTGCTGGGCAATCCGGGTTTGTACCCGGTCCTCCGGCCCATAAAATTCCCCCGCCTCAAGCCGAAACTCCGTTGTTCCCAGCGCGAACCACCACCAGTCCCCCACTTCGCCGCGCAGGTCACCGAGGGTCCCGTGGGCACAGAGTCGGTCTAGCAATTGTTGTTTTTGCACCAAAGAGGCCCCGTCCCAGACCCGGCCCGTCCAGCCCTGGGCCGTTGCCACCAGCAGGCCCAATAGGTGTTCGGGTAAGGCCGTGCACGCGTCTTGGGAGTCCACATCAAATTCTGCCAGGAGCCAGTGGCTAAAGCCGTCCCGGTGGGAAGTATCCATGCCCATGAGCGTCACGGGTACGGTGAGGGCGTTGGGCAAGACATCTAGCTCCACGACTAGCCCGCAGCGACAATTAGCCCCAGTATGCCCCATGCATCCCCGCCGTAACCGGGGGTGAGGCGGGTAAATAATTACCTAAGTTGATGATCCCAGCCCCAATGGGACCTACACTCGGTTTAGGGACTCACACTACCCTGGGGCTTTAGTCAATGTTCTGGACCCGATTCGCAAGTGCTGTGATTGCCATTGGGCTTGCGCTCATCAGCATTGCTTTGGGCGGGGCTTGGCTGATGGTGGCCCTCGGTATTTTGATGTACTTGGGCCTTAAGGAATACTTTGTTATGGTCGAGGCTGAGGGCTATTTACCCTCCCGGCGTTTGAGTACGACTTTGGCTTTGAGTCTGTTGGTCGTACAACAATTTTTCCCACGTTTTGTTGAGGGGGGATTTCTGTTAGCTGGGTCTTTGATTTTTTGTTATTTACTCTTTCGTCCGACGGCGGCGCGGACGGCGGATATTGCAACTTCTTTGTTGGGGCTATTTTATGCCGGGGTTTTTCCTAGTTACTGGTTGCGGTTGCGGGGATTGGAGGGGGGCGATAAATTTATGTTATTGACTTTTTTGTGTATCTGGGCGGCGGATATTGGGGCTTATGTGGTGGGGAAGAGTTTTGGCAAGCTCAGCCTTTACCCCCGCGTCAGTCCAAAAAAAACCCTGGAGGGTGCGGTTTTTGGGATTGTCGCTAGTACCGGGGTAGGTATGATCGGTGGGGGTCTCTTGGCCTGGGACTTGGGCTTGGGATTCTTGTTTGGGTTACTGGTGGGGGGGACGGCTCTCCTGGGTGATCTGATTGAGTCGTTGATGAAACGCTCAGCCCGACTTAAGGACTCTGGCAATATCATTCCCGGTCATGGGGGTATCTTGGACCGTTGTGACAGTTATATTTTTACGGCACCTTTAGCGTTTTACTTTATCCTGTTGGCTTTTGGTTCCTAGAGGTTGTGCGTGACCCACATCTATGGTTCGCTCTGGTTTATCTCAACATCCCCAACAGCCTACGAGGGCGGGAGGGTAACTTAGTCGGTTTAATTGCTATTTGAATCGTCCAACTGTTTATCACACCCCGCCCTCTGACCGTCTTCATGATTCCCGTAGGGGAACGCCGCGCTTACCCTCTTCTCTGTTCTTCTTGAACACTGACTCATGGGTAAGGCATGGCTCTAGGGGAGCTTGGGTAAATTCCAGGTGCTTTGAACCTGCTCATAAACAGTCTGGGGTAATTGGATTAGGACGGGCTTGGACTCGGGGTCGAGCCAAGCGAGGAGTGGGTCCATCGTTGTACTTGCCATGGCGGTACAGCCCACAGTCGGGCTACTGGGGGAACGCCAGAGATGCATAAAAATACAACTCCCGCCTTGGGGGATTGCTGGGGCGACGTTATGGTTAACCACGACCAAACGCCGGTAAAGGTCATCCTCGCGCCGCATTACTTCGGCTGAGGTCCAGGGAATGGGGATGGTCAGGGGCACAATCTGGTTATAGAAGTCAGAATTGCTATCGTCCACACAACGGTCCTCGGGCTGGCTCTCCCGGTAGGTCAGGGCCGTCAGAGGTTTGGTTCCATAGCCGTAGGCTCCCCCCAGACTGAAAATCCCGGCGGGTGCCCGTCCATCACCTTCTTTTTTTAGCGGGCTGGCTGGCTTGGGTAACGTGTGTAACCCCCGCCCCCAAGCTAAACCGCTCTGTCCTAAAACCACAGGCCGCTGCTCGCCCATCTGCACCCAGCCCTGCTCCCCGCGCACAAAACGGTATAGTTGCCCCTGGGTCTGGTCCCAGTCCTTGGCCACCACCACCACCGCCTGGGTACTCTCCCTCGGGACTTGAGCCGACACCGGAACTAAAAAAGCTAACCCTATCCAACCCAACCAACGGACCATCCGCATTTCACCGCGCCTGAGATAGCTATTGTCGAATTTTATCGGGTTAATTGCACCGTCTAGAGCAATTAACTTGTGCGAAATTAACTCACCACCCGGCCCTGTTCGAGGTGAATAATCCGGTGGGCGGTGCGGTCTAAGAGGGTCTGGTCGTGGGTGGTGATAATTATGGCAACCCCGACCGTGTGGAGTTGGTGGAGGATTTCGAGGACCATGGCGGTGCTAGTCGGGTCTAGGTTGCCGGTGGGCTCGTCGGCAAGGAGGAGTAAGGGGGTGTGGACCACGGCGCGGGCGATGGCGACCCGTTGTTGTTCGCCCCCCGATAGTTGCTCTGGGAAACAGTCGGCTTTACTTTCCAGACCGACAATTTTGAGGGTGGGCCAGAGACGGCGGCGGATCTCGGGGCGACCATAGGCGAGGGCTTTGAGGACAAAGGTGATATTCTCCGCCACAGTCCGGCGCGGGAGGAGCTTGTAGTCTTGGAAGACGACCCCAATCCGGCGGCGTAAATTGGCTAAGGCATGGGAGCGGAGCGTGGCAACAGGTTGGCGGTCTACCCAGACGCGGCCCGCTGTCGGTTTCTCAGCCCCGTAGAGCAACTTGAGTAGCGTGGATTTACCCGAACCGGAGACCCCAGAGATCCAGAGAAACTCGCCCCGGTTTACGGTCAAGTCCACTTCTTTGAGACCCTGGACGCCATTGGCATAGGTCTTAGATACACCTTCCAAACAGACTAGAGCTGTAGTTGCCGCCGCTGGGACGGGCAGGGCCGGGGTCAATAGGTTGAACATCAATCGGAGACTCCACGGGTAAAAAGGACCTGGAGCGCGAATTGGGGCAGGGCCAACATCCGCCGCCAACGCTGGGGTTCTTGGTAGAGCCGGTATAGCCACTCTAGAGAGTTCTCCCGGAAGAGGCGGGGTGCCCGTTCTTTGGTCCCCGCCCAGACATCAAAACTCCCGCCCACCCCGATCCACACCGCTTGAGGCAAAGCCCGCCGCCAGCGTTGGATCAGGTATTCCTGTTTGGGGACCCCCAGGCCCACCAAGACCAGGACGGGCCGGGTGCGTTGGAGTTCCGCTAAGACTAGGGGTTCCTCGCCGGTCTGGAAATAACCATCGCGATAGCCGACCACCTGCAAATTCTCAAAACGGGTCTGCCACTGTTGGGCCACCTTTGCTACGACGCCCGGACCCGCTCCCAATAGATACACCCCCTGGTCAGGGGTAAGCCGGGGCAACAGTCCTTCCACCAGTTCAATCCCTGGGCAACGGTCCACCCGTGCTCCTTTTAGCCCCAAGGCCCAGACCACCCCGGCACCGTCAGGGATTACGAGGTCGGCCTGTTGAATGAGTTGGGCTAGCGGGGGTTCTTGACGGGCAAGCATCGCCATCTCGGCGTTAAGCGTTACTACATGCAGACTTTGACCCTGCTGCAACTGCTCCACCAACCAGCCGCGATAGTCCAGCGACAGGTGAACCGGCAGACCCAACACACTATTTTTGGTAAGTACGGTCACAGACGTACCGTGAGGTTTAGCTCTTAATAAAAGCACGACTTCGTTACGGGGAGCAACGGCAAGCACCGTCCACTCCCCCGTCCACCCCACACCTGAACTACTGATAGTGTGGTCTTACCCATTTGTCAAGGATTGACCACTAGATTAAGGCGGGCTATCCTATATGAACTTGAAATTTCATCAGGAACTGCTGTGACTAATATTCGCCCGCCGAGCGATTTTCCCGAGAACGCGCCCTGTGCCAACCCGGTTTTCTTCAGGACCTACAGTCGGCGGGGTTTGGCAGGGACGGCGAGTCGGGAGACTTGGGCGGAGGTCTGTCAGCGCACCGTAGCGGGCTTGAGTCACTTGGGGCAGTTCACACCTGAGGAAACGGCACTCGTCGCCCGGATGCAACAGTCCCTCAAGGCCCTCCCCTCGGGGCGTTGGCTCTGGGTGGGCGGCACGGGCTGGATTGAGCGGGCCGAGAATTTTTCGGGTTCCTACAATTGCACCTCAACGAATGTGGTGGATTGGCGGGCTTTCGGGTTGATGATGGACCTCGCCATGATGGGCTGTGGTACCGGGGCGGTCCTCGAACCCAAGTACATCGAACAACTCCCCCCCATCTGCAATCACCTCACCGTCAACCTGCTGGGAGCCATCGGCACTACGCCCCCGGCTGAGCGTCAAGAGGAAACCCGCGTGACCATCACGGGCCAAGCGGTCCAGATCCAAGTCGGGGATAGTCGGCAAGGTTGGGTCCAGTCCTACCAGACCCTCCTCGAATGCGCCAGCGACGAAAGTTTCAAGGGTGAGGTCCAAATCTCCGTAGACCTCAGCGATATCCGTCCCAGCGGCGAGACCCTCAAGGGCTTCGGCGGGATGGCAAATCCGATTAAGTTACCCGAACTCTATACCCGCTGTACGCGTATTCTCAACAAAGCTATCCACCGCCGACTCAATTCAATCGAGTGCTGTTTACTCATTGATGAAGCCGCTTCTTGTATCGTTGCCGGGAACATAAGGCGTAGCGCTGGGATGCGTCAGTTCAACAGTAACGACACGTTGGCTGCCACGGCTAAAGATAATCTTTGGGTCCAAGATACAGAGGGGAACTGGCGGGTAGATGCAGAGCGTGATTCCCTACGGATGGCGAACCATACCCGTGTTTATCATCACCGTCCCAGTCTTGAAGAGTGTGTTGAAGCGGTTAAGAAACAGTATTACTCGGGGGAGGGTGCAATTCAGTGGGCCGGGGAAGCGGTTGCCCGTGCTAATCACGATATTTTGACTACGCCTGAGTTGAAAAAATCCTTTCTTGAAGCCTACGCCCAAGGAAAGGCAGCAAACTGGATTCAAGAACACAAACCTACCACAAGCTCCAAGGAGGTTGAACACCGTTTGGAGCGGTATGGTCTGAATCCCTGCGGGGAGATTTTAGGTGCTAATTTTCACTGTGTATCCGGGGAGACGATGTTAATTGTCCGTGACGGAATGCACTGGATTGAAGACCTTGTGGGACAGGTTGTAGAGGTATGGAATGGGCGGAGTTGGAGTCGCGTCGTTCCAGTTCAAACGGGTCAGGGGCAGGAATTGTACCGCGTTCGGTTTAACGACGGAACCCATCTGGATGTTACGGAAAAGCACCGCTTCTTTGTCAAAGACCGCTTTGGTAAAGCGTATCTGGAATTGACTACAGCGGAATTGGCAGAACGTATTCAGACCAGTGAATATCTGCTCCATACCGAGCCGTTCGAGATTGTTTATCAAGATGGTAAATTCGTCCCGCCTGTCTTGGCCTATACCCTGGGTCAATTGGTAGGTGATGGTTCGGTTTGTGGCTCTCAAGGTAAACCGCAACTGCAACTCCGGCTCTATGGAGTGAAAAGCAACAAAGTACCTGTTCTAGCAGGATATTCTTCAGGAATACAACGTTATTACACAGCGTCGAAACAAACCCCCTGTTTGGTCTACTCTGGTTTTCATCACGACTTTGATCCACGCCATGTCCGGCAATTAAAAGATACGGCTGCTTCCTTAGCGGAGCTTGCGAGTTGGGACCGTGAATCTATCCTTAACTTTGTGGCAGGGTTGGCGGATGCGGATGGTTCGGCGGTACCTTCGGGCGGAATTCGTATCTACCTCTCGGATTATGAACGGGCCTACCGAGTTTATCTGCTCTTGATTAAGTGTGGGATTCGGTCTTCCATTAACTGGGCAGGGAAAGCTGGCGAACAAACTAATTTGGGTACGCGTAAGAAGGATCTGTGGTATCTGCAAGTGACCGATTGTGCCGCAATTCCCTGTCAGCGATTGGATACAAGTCGTGGTCACAAACCCCAAGCTAGGGATGAGTGGCAGGTTATTCGTTCTGTAGAGCCGCTAGTTGGACGACATAACACGTTCTGTTTCAATGAGCCGGAATATCACAAGGGTGTGTTTGGCGGGACGCTCACAGGACAATGTAACCTTTCTGAGATCCACCTCAATCAGATTGACCCCGGTGATGAACAAGCCCAAACTGATGCCTTCAAAGCAGGGGCATTGTCAGTAGTTGCTCTGTTGAATCATCATTTTCAAGAAGAGCGGTATCAGTATTCACGGTCTATTGACCCGATTGTGGGGGTTTCGTTTACGGGACTGTTTGATTTCTTTGTACAAGCCTTTGGGGTGCGGTGGTTGCATTGGTGGGAGACGGGACGACCCGCGACCGATGAAGGAATCAAGTTTAAGGAACAAGAGACGCGTTACTTAAATAGTTGGCGTGAAACCGTTAACCAGACCGTTTGGGAATACTGCGACCGCCATGGACTCAATCGGCCCAACCGTTGTACGACGACCCAACCCGCCGGGACCAAGAGCTTATTGAGTGGGGCGGCTCCCGGTTGGCATCCCCCCAAGGCCCAACGCTACATCCGGCGCATTACCTTTGCGAAAAATGACCCCGTGGCCTTGGCCTGTCTGGATTTTGGTTACAGTGTCGTCCCCTCCCAGGCAGACAAAGACGAACAGGGTAAGCTCTTGGATGACCCCTTCGATCCCCGGTGTACCGAGTGGTTAGTCGAGATCCCGGTGGAAGTACCCTGGGCGAACCTGCCGGGGGCCGATGAGATTGTGATTGAGAAATTCAGTGCCTTGGCGCAGATGGATTTTTATATGCAAGTCCAACGCCACTACACCACCCACAACACCAGTGCCACGATTGAACTCAGGGAAGACGAGATTGACGCGATGGGCCAGCGTATTTTTGAGGCTATCCAACAGGATGAGGGGTATGTGAGCGCGGCTCTTCTGGCTCGTTTCGATGCGCCCTTCCCGCGTCTGCCCTTTGAGAAGATTGACCGAGCGACGTTTGAACAGTTGAGTGCTGCCGTGTTGCACCGTAAACAGACCGCTGATTTTGCCGCTGCGGTCCTACAGTACGATTTAGGCTACCTCATGACCGAGGGTCCGGCGGGTTGTGACGCGCTGGGTTGTCTGTTACCTGAGCGCAAAAAAAATTAGGCAGTCGTGGCTAGCCATCCCTATTAAATATCGGGCCATTATCGGCCCATAGATGCTGGCTCAGCGAACCCAGAAGCCCGTGTACCCGCAGGACGAACATCGCGAGTAGATTACCACTTGCCTTCGGTAGAGCCGGTGGCCCCTTCTACGTAGAAGTTGTAGCCGCCGGGGACCCGCACCGCCACGAGCACGGCCCGTTGCTTGCCGTTGCTGATATCGGCGTTCCAGGTCTCGGGTTTGTCAGAGACCTTACTAAAAGTATTCACCTCGGCTCCCGAACCTAGAGCGGCTTGGGCATAGCTGCCAGCGGCTTGGAGGAGGTCATTGGGGGTGGGCTCGGTATCTAAAGCCTTGGGGGTCAGGGTATAGCCGAGGTCTTCACCTTGAGATTGGAGTTCAGAATAACTGTCCGGGGCGACTTCTTTATCTTCAGGACGAGGCGGTTGAGAAAACATAACACCACACAATCAGAGCACTCTCAACTTTACCGTAGATGTTTTCTAGAACACATCTGTTATGGGGTACAGAAGACCCCAGGGCAGTACACTAAATCCTTAAGCGTGTCCCATACCCAATGAACCTCGCAACCCTGCTCGACCGTGTGGCCCAAGAGTTTCCCGAACATCCGGCTCTCGTCACACCGGACCAGACCCTCAGCTATCGTCAGTTACAGCAGCAGAGCGCGGCCCTAGCTGGGGGCCTGCGAGACCTGGGTATCCGGGCTGGGGACCGGGTGGCAGTGATGCTGCCCAATATTTTGCCGTTCCCGGTGACGGTGTACGGACTCTGGCGACTGGGGGCTGAACTCGTCACCCTCAACCCCCTCCTAAAGCCCCAAGAGGTCGCCCATATCCTTCAGGACAGCGGGGCGGTGGCCTTGGTGACCTTGGGTCCTCTATTGGCGGCACTGCAAGAGGTACTCAAAACGTTCGGGGGTTTGGTCATCCAAGTAGGGGACCAAGACCCGGTGGCCCTCCCCTACAGCCGACTCCTCACCCAACCGCCGCTGCTACGCCCTCATCCTGTTGCTCCTGAAGATGTAGTGGCAGTCCTCTATACCTCGGGAACGACGGGAAGGCCCAAGGGCGCGATGTTGACCAGTCACAACCTGGACTATGATTCGGCGGCGGCGGTGGGGACCGTCGGGGTCACACCCCAAGACCGGCTCTACTGTGTGTTACCGCTCTTCCATGCCTACGCCTTAAACGTGGCTCTGCTGGTGTTTCTCAGGGCGGGGGCGAGTGTATTTCTTGAGTCGAGGTTTGTGCCGGGGATTACGCTACGCCATCTTGCTGAATTTAACTGCACAGTTTTTCTAGGCGTACCGGCGTTATTTGGGGCCTTACTCACGGCGGCCCAAGGGGTGAGTTTGGCGGGTCTGCGCTTCTGTATTTCCGGCGGGGCACCACTCCCGGTGGAGACGCTCCGGGCTTTTGAGGCGAAGTTCCAGACCTTGATTATCGAGGGCGATGGTCCGACGGAATGCAGTCCGATTACAACCCTCAATCCCCTGAGGGGCCAGCGCAAAATCGGCTCAGTGGGCCTGCCGCTTCAGGGCCAGCAGATGGTCATTGTGGACCCCGTAACTGACCAAGTAGTGACCGTTCCTGGACAGGTGGGTGAGATCGTGGTGCGTGGACCCAATGTCTTCAAGGGCTACCTCAACCAACCAGAAGCTACGGCCCAAGTCCTCCGCAATGGCGGCTATCACACTGGAGATCTAGGTTACTTAGATGAAGATGGCTATCTCTTCATTGTGGACCGACTCAAAGACCTAATCCTCGTGGGTGGCTTGAATGTTTATTCTCGGGAGGTCGAAGAAGTGATCCACCAACATTCAGCCGTAGTTGAAGCCGCCGTGGTCGGGGATTTTGATGCGGTGAAAGGCGAGTCAGTCCATGCTTTCATCCAACTCCAGCCCGAAACTAGCCTCACCTCCCTCCAAATTATTCAGCACTGTCGCCAATTCCTGGCTGATTACAAATGCCCACGCCAAGTAACCTTCCTCCCTGAGCTACCGCGCTCAGCTACGGGTAAAGTCCTCAAACGAGTCTTGAAAGAAGGTTTGAAAGGCCATTCTGTGACGGAACTAACGTGAATCTTCAGATTTTCAGGATGCCGTCAGAGTATACTTTAATCGCCCTGGCCTCACAGAGCAGAATCCGACAGAAGATATCTGGAAACATGGTAAAGCTTCATCCGGGAGCGTTGGCATCTATGCAAATCTTTTTCAGCGGTTAAGTTTATCTTTGAGTGGGGACTAAAGCATGAAGTCTTTGATTTTCCCGAGTTGCAAGAATACAAAAAAATGCTACGCTTTACGTGAGTTTACTATATCCTCAATGGGAAGATGTGAAAGCTTGTTTTGATAAGTTACACCCTTTGTTGTAGAAGTCAATTTTTTGTGTCCCTTGGTTAGGGATGTCTTGGTCCGCTTGCCAAAAATTCCGAGACGTGGGTACTGGATAGAGGCTAAGCGGAGAGGGGGTGGGATATCCTAGAAGAAGCAAGGGTAACCACCATGATTCCGACCGTAATTGAACAGTCCTCGCGGGGCGAACGCGCTTTTGATATCTTTTCGCGCCTGTTGCGGGAACGCATCATCTTCATTGGCACACCGATCAACGACATGGTGGCTAACGTGACTGTGGCCCAACTGCTTTTCCTAGAAGCTGAGGACCCTGAAAAAGACATCGCTATCTACATCAACTCCCCCGGTGGCTCGATCACCGCTGGTATGGCAATCTACGACACGATGCAGCAGATCCGGCCCCAGGTCTCCACGATCTGTGTAGGGCTCGCGGCCTCCATGGGAGCCTTTTTGCTAGCGGCAGGTGAAAAAGGCAAGCGGTTCACCCTGCCCAATGCGCGGGTAATGATCCACCAACCTCTGGGTGGAGCCCAGGGTCAGGCGACAGACATTGCCATCATGGCGAAGGAAATCCTCTATATCCGCGCCCAATTGAATGATCTGCTCGTCCAACACACCGGACAATCCCTAGAGCGCATCGAAAAGGACACCGAGCGTGACTTCTTCATGTCCGCTGATGAAGCGATGGCCTACGGGTTGGTGGACCAAGTGATTGTCCAGCGGCCCCCAGCGATTGCCCTAACTTCTAGCATGCGCTAGATGCTGACGGTCGAGGAGGTCCAACGACTGGTCTTGGCACAAGTCCAGGTCGGCTCCGTTGAGTCGGTAGCAGTGGAACTGAGTCTCGGACGGGTGCTGGCTCAGGTGGTCAGCACGCCCCAAGACATACCAGCTTGGGCTAACTCGGCAATGGACGGCTATGCGGTGGTCTGTAGTGATTGGACGACGGACCCTGAACCCGTGCTAGTTGTCGTTGAGGAGGTCCCGGCGGGGAAGGTCCCGCGACGAGTCCTCACCCCCGGTCACTGCACCAGGGTCCTCACGGGGGCAATGTTGCCCACGGGGACAGAAGCCGTAGTGATGCAGGAGCGGACCGAAGAACTCGCGGATGGACGGGTGAAATTTCGGTATCCCCCGCAACGGGGTCAATTTATTCGGCAACAAGGCGAGTTCCGGTGGGCGGGGGCGGTCTTAATTGCCCCTGGTACCCCGCTTACCCCGGCGGAGATTGGGATTTTAGCAAGTTTGAATTATGCCCAGGTGCAGGTACAGCGTCCGCCTTTAGTGGCGATTCTCTCCACGGGCGATGAATTGGTGCCCCTGGGTCAGACGCCCGCTCTGGGTCAAGTCCTTGACAGTAATCAGCCAATGCTTACGGCATTAGTCCGTGCCGGTGGGGGAACCCCCTGGAACTTGGGGATTGTGCCCGATGACCCGGTGGCCTTGGCGGAGGTTTTGACGAGAGCAAAGACAGCAGATTTTATCCTCTCCTCCGGTGGGGTCTCGGTGGGGACCTATGACTATGTGGAGCGTGTCCTGGATGAGTTGGGGGCGCAAGTGCTCGTCCGGCAGATGAACTTGAAACCGGGAAAACCCCTTACCTTTGCCCACTGGGAGCAGGCTTGTTACTGGGGGCTACCGGGGAACCCAGTCTCAGCGTTTGTGGGTTTTTGGTTGACGGTCTATCCGGCGTTACGTAAAGCCCTAGGCTACTCCGAGCAAGACTGGCTTTTACCTGAAGAGCAGGCGGTTTTGATGGGACCGCTCAAAGCAGGGGGGGACCGCCGCCATTACCTGCGGGGCCGACTCCATCAAGGTCAATTCCAGCCCTTTGGTGTGGATAACTCAGCTAATTTTGCTAACTTGAGTGGGGTCAATGCCTTTGCCATTCTGGAGCAGGGCCAGACCCTAGTCCAAACTGGGGATTCGGTGCGGGTGGTCGCCCTACCGTAAAATTGCGCCTGAAACCCCGTACTATTGGACCATGCAGCCTTTTATCCAGTTACACATTGCCGATGTCTCATTGCGGGTGCGCTTCAGTGTCGTCGAGGCTGTGCGCCTAGATACTGACCTGCGCGAACTGATGGAGCGCATCAAACAGGCCCAAGCCAACCGCAAACAACCCCAGGCCGCCGTGGAATATCGCCAGCGCGAACCGATTTTCGTGGAAGTCTATGGCAATCCCAACCTCTGGCCTAGTCCTTTTGCCGCTAAAGTCCTTGTCACCCTCAAGAGTACTGAAATCCAAGTTAGTGGCGAAGCCGAGTTGACGCGCCTCCTCGAAGATGTGCAGGAATTCCTGGTCGCTAACCGTCCTTAGCCGCAAATAGGTCAGCTGTCCTATAGACCCGGCGGGTGGATGTGCTTAGGTTGTGGTGTGTCCACCTAGAGAAACCTATGTTCCTGCCCATCGCCGCTACCACCCCCGGTGAAGTGAACATCCTGCTGCTGCTGCTTATCCAGATCAGCATCATCATTGCCCTCTCGCGGGGAATGGGGCTGTTGTTCAAGAAGATCAACCAGCCCTTGGTCATCGGTGAGATTGTGGCCGGGATTATGTTGGGTCCCTCGTTTTTTGGACTGTTGGCCCCGGACCTATCGGCCCAGTTATTCCCGCCTGTGACCGCGCCCTACCTCAATATCTTGGCGCAAATGGGGCTTATCTTCTTTATGTTCCTGGTGGGGTTGGAATTCAATAGTGAGCATCTGCGGGGAAAGGGTCAAGCAGCGATGGTCGTCTCCCATGCCAGTATTGTCGCGCCCTTTTTGTTGGGGGCACTGCTGGCGTTGTATCTCTATCAATCCCTATCTAACGACACGGTTCCTTTTATCTCCTTTGCCCTTTTTATGGGGGCGGCGATGTCGGTGACGGCTTTTCCGGTACTGGCACGGATTTTGACGGAGCGCAACTTACATAAAACCTATTTGGGCACGATTGCCATTACCTGTGCGGCGGTGGACGATGTGACGGCGTGGTGCATGTTGGCCTTCGTCATCTCGGTGGTGCGCTCCGGGGATATGCTGGCGGCCTTGCCGACGACGCTATTGGCTGTGGTCTATATCGCTTTTATGTTGACGGTGGGACGGATGCTCCTCAATCGTTTAGCGGACTATGTGGAGGCCCAGCAAAACGGCAAGCTTACACAACTGATGGTGGCAATAATTTTTGTGGGGATGTTGGTCTCGGCGATGATTACCGAGCTTATTGGTATCCATACGGTTTTTGGAGCATTTTTGTTTGGGGCGGTGATGCCCCAGCGTTCGGTCTTTGTCCGGGACCTAGCCGAGAAAACGGAAGATTTTACGATTGTCTTTTTGTTGCCGATCTTCTTTGCTTACACCGGACTCAGGACACAGTTTGGTCTACTTAACGACGGGGCACTCTGGCTCGACTGTGCCCTAGTGGTCTTCGCGGCGACCCTAGGTAAGTTTGGTGGCTCGACCTTGGCGGCAAAACTCTCGGGTCTGAGTTGGCGGGAAGCCTCGGCCCTGGGGGTCCTGATGAATACGCGGGGTCTGATGGAGCTCATCATCCTCAATATCGGGTTGGATCTGGGGGTAATCTCGCCTGCCCTCTTCGCCATGATGGTGATCATGGCTCTGGTGACGACCTTTGCCACTACCCCGGTCCTGAACTGGGTCTACCCCCAACGGCTCTTCGGTGAAGAAGATGCCCTGCCCGTGGCAACTGACCCTACCTATGCCATCTTGGTCCCCGTGGCGAATCCTGACTCTGAGCAGGGTTTAGTCCACCTAGCGGTGGCCCTCGCCCGTCCTGAGGGTCTGGCAGCCCGTGTCTATCCAGTTAATCTAGTGCGTTTGGGGGATGAATACACTTACACTGACCTCCCGGAGCGGGTGACTGCCATGCTCAGCCAGAGTCAAGAACGACTGGCTGTTTTGGTGGCGGAGGTCCAGAGTCCCATCCTCCAGCCGATTAGTCAGATGAGTGAAGATATCACCACGGACCTCTGTCGGTTAGCAAAACAGACCGGGGCAGATCTTGTATTACTGGGTTGGCACCGTCCCGGCTTCGTGGCGGACCCCTTGGGCGGTAAGGTCCGCCGCGTCCTGGAGACCGCGCCGACGGATGTGGCCGTTTTTGTGGACCGGGGCTTGAACCTGGGGACCGGGAGTCGGCTGGTCGTCCCCTACGGCGGGACGGTTCATGATCTGTTGGCCCTAGAATTAGCTCCCCGGCTGGCCTTGGGCCATGGAGCTAATCTGACGGTCCTCCAGACCACCCCCTTCAGCCGTGAAACCCGCGATCTGATTGCAGTTTTCCAGGAGCGGGTGAATTTGGAGTGTATCGCTTTCAATCAGGACCCCGTGGAAGGGCTGGTTGAGGCTTCCCGACGCGCCAGCCTCTTGGTGATGGGGACTAGTCCTCAATGGGGAACTGAACGGCATCTTTTTGGCCCGACGCCCGATGAACTGATTACCCGTTGTCAGACCTCGCTCTTGATTGTCCGGCATCACCGCAATGCCACGCCCCACCTCGAATCCCTGCTCACCAGTACGGTCATGCCCCCCGCCTTGGTAAGCCCCCGATGAAATTTACCCCTACCACAACTGTTCTTTACTATGTCGGTATGACCGGGTTATTGATTGGCTCATTCACGGCAATTGTCAATTACGGGACGGCTCACCTCAAGGCCCCCCAGAGTATCAGTGGTAAATACCGACTAGCCATGAACCTGAGTTGTTTGGGGCAAGCTCCGCCGCTCTTGGTGATTGGACAATCCGGGAGTTACCTCAATGCTGACCTGTTGGCAAGTGATAGCCCCAAGGACCGCCTCAGCCGCGCCTTCAAGGGTAATGGCACGATCCACGGCAAGATTGATGGTACAGACTCGGTTAACTTGACGGGTAGTATGAGGTGTCCAGGGGCGCAACCCGTCACGGTCGCCGCCACCTTCCAGCAAGGCAAGGTCCGGGGCACCCTTGCGTTTAAAGATCAGGTAATCCCCTTCTCCGGTCAGATTGAGCCGACTTGACCCAGACCATCGCTTACCCTGGGGAAGTGCCTGGAGTAGATATGGAACTCACGGGAGCGGTGGTTGTCATCACGGGAGCTTCAGCGGGGATTGGTCGCGCTACGGCCCTCGCTTTGGGTCAGCGTGGGAGCCGCTTGGTCCTGGCGGCACGCACAGAGTCCGCCCTACAGGAAGTTGCTGCTGAGGTTGAGGCCGCCGGCGGCTCAGCCCTCGTCGTCCCCACGGATCTGCGCGATCCAGTCCAGGTCAAAGCTCTGGCCCAACAGACCCTAGCCCACTACGGACGGGTGGACGCGCTCATCAACAATGCGGGCTACATCGAATACGGTCCCCTCTCGGAGGTCACGGAAACCCAATTACGTGAGCAGTTCGAGGTAAATGTCTTTGGATTATTGCTGTTGACCCAGGGCTTTATCCCGACTTGGATGAGCCAACGGCAGGGCCGGATCATCAACCTCAGTTCAATTGCGGGGGTTTTAACCCTGCCCTTTGAGGGGTTGTACCATGCCAGTAAGTACGCCGTGGAAGCTCTCAGTGACGCACTACGCATGGAGTTGGCCCCATTTAATATCCAGGTCTCCGTGATCCAGCCTGGTCCTGTTAAAACTAACTTCTTTGACCGCGCTCAAGAGACGATGGCCCAACTCATGCCGTCGTCGCCCTACCGCGCCATCCTGCCCAAAATCCAGTCTCAACTCAGCAGCTTGGCCCAACAAGGGGTTGCGGCGGAGGCGGTTACGGAGGCTATCCTCAAAGCTTTGACTGAGGACACGCCCCAGGACCGTTATGTGGTCTTCCCTGGCGGGTCGCTCTTGCTCGGGACCGTCCGTAACTTGCCCACCTCCTGGCGGGATGGCCTCCTCAAAAGTACCTTTGGCCTAGACCGCCCGCTTTGATGAGCACTAATTAGAAGACGAATCCTTCTAAAGGCGCAAACCCTTGTCGTTGGATGTTCTCGGTGATGGTGCGCGGGTCCAGGAATTGCAGGAGGTAGTCTGGTCCTCCGGCCTTGGTCCCCAACCCGCTCAACTTAAACCCGCCGAAGGGTTGGCGAGCGACAATGGCCCCGGTGGTGCCCCGGTTGATGTAGAGGTTGCCCACCTCGAAATCGTCTTGGGCCAGCGCGATGTGAGAGGGCGTGCGCGAATAAAGTCCCCCAGTCAGGGCGTAGGGCGTACCATTAGCAATCTCTAGAGCCTCGTGAAAAGTCCCGGCCTTAAGGACGGTCAAAATAGGACCGAAGATCTCCTCCTGGGCTAGGGGTGCGCTGGGCTGGACCCCGGTGACGATGGTGGGTCCGACGTAATAGCCCGGGCTGGGCGCGGGGACCTGGAGGACGACTTGACCCTGGGCAGGAGCCTGGGCGATGTATTGCTCAACCCGCCGTTGGGCGACTTCATCAATCAGAGGGTTGATGCGATGGGTGGGGTCCGTGGGGGGACCGATAGTCAGGGAACGGGCCGCCTCGACTAACCGTTCGACAAAAGCATCATGGATGGCAGCAAGAACAATCACCCGCGAACAGGCCGAACATTTCTGACCGCTGTACCCGAAGGCCGATTGGAGGACCCCCAGCACGGCTTGGTCTAGGTCCGCACTGTCGTCCACAATGATGGCGTTTTTGCCGCCCATCTCGGCGATGACCCGTTTCATCTGAGTCTGACCGGGTTGGAGTTCCGCGCAGGTCTGGTAGATCTGGCAGCCCACCTTTTTTGACCCGGTGAAGGCGACGATGGCGGTCAGGGGATGGCGCACTAGATAGGCTCCGACGAGTTCCCCGCGACCGGGTAAGTAAGTCAAACAGCCTGGGGGTAGTCCCGCCCGTTCAAAGAGTTGGTGAATCAAGTAGCCCACGACCGAAGACTGCTCCGAGGGCTTGAGGATGGTGGTATTGCCCGTGACCAAGGCGGCGGCGGTCATGCCTAAGGGGATGGCGAGGGGGAAGTTCCAAGGCCCAATCACAATCGTCACGCCCCTGGGCCGATAGTGGTAACGGTTGGTTTCCCCAGCGACCGGCTGGTTCTGACCCGGTGCGAGGCGGAGCATCTCTTGACTGTAGTAGCGACAAAAATCAATCGCCTCTGATACCTCAGCATCGGCTTCACGGGCGGGTTTCGCCACCTCTAGCATCAACCAAGCGATGAACTCAAACCGGCGGGCTTCCAGTTGGTCTGCGACCCGTTCGAGGACTTGGGCGCGGTCAGCGGCGGGAGTTTTACGCCAAGTTTTGAAGGTTTGGTGGGCCAGTTGAAGGGCTTGTTCGGCTCCCGGCTCGTCACTGTAACCAACCCAGCCCACCACTTCCTCGGGGTTGGCGGGATTCACTGAGGCAACTGGGGGCGTTGCCTTCCCGATACTGGGACGATAGGTCTGACCAAGGGCGAGTTGGACTTGGCGGAGGGCCTGGGCTAGCTGTTCGCGGGGGAGGGCTTGGGCGAAGTCTTGGTTCGCACTGTTGACAAAACTGGGAATCGTCAAGGGGGCAAGGGATGAGGGGCTGGGTCGGGGCGGCTCCAGGAGATGCTGGGTATCTTTTTCGAGACTCTGGCGGAGAAAAGAGGTGTTCGCGGTATTTTCTAGTAAGCGGCGGATTAAGTAGGCCATCCCCGGCAAGAGTTCACCGTAGGGACTGTAGACCCGGACCCGGTGTTCGAGTCCTGCCACGGCTTGGGCATAGCGGTCCGCCATCCCGTAGAGCATCTGGACCTCAAACGCCTGGGTCGGGACTTGGTACTGTTCAGCTAGGGCTAGGGCGTTTGCCAGGGAGCGGACGTTATGACTGGCAATCGCGGTGTGGACGTAGGCGTGGTTGCGTAACAGCAGTTCGGTAATCCGCTCAAAGTTCTGGTCAGTCTGGGCTTTGTCGGTGTAGACCGGGATGGGCCAGTGTTCCTGGCTCGCTCGGATCACCTCTTGGTCCCAGTAGGCTCCTTTTACTAGGCGCACCATAACCGGGGTACCGCGCCCCTTCGCCCAAGCCACAATCTGTTCAGCATCCTGGTAACTATCCTTAAGATAGGCCTGGACGGTCAGCCCCAGCCCGGTCTGCCCCCGGAATTCGGGACTCATCAGGACCCGTTGCACAATTTGGTAGGTCAGATCCTTGTAGGCGTACTGTTCCATATCCACATGGAGATAGCATCCAGTCTCCTTAGCCCGGTGTAGAATTTGTCCCAACCGTTCACTCACGACCCGCTCGGTTCCCACCGGATCAAGGGGGTCGAATTGGGAATAGAGCGCACTGAGTTTCACTGAGACACTAATGCGGGGTAAGTCCTCTCCGTCGGCTTGGTCAATCAGGTCTAACTTGCGCCACTGTTGGGCGGCTTGGGCTAGTTGAGGCATCAGGTCGAGATAACGTTGCAGGTAGCCTAGGGCTTCTTTTTCCGAAATCACCGCTTCGCCCAGCAGGTCTAGGGAAAAGGCTAGTTTTTTCTTGCGTAACTGTTGGATGGATTTGAGGGCTTCGGCTACAGTCGCGCCACAGATAAAGCGTTTCGCCAGTTGCTCCGCCCCCATGGTCATGGCGGTAGCGGCGGTTTGGGCAGGGAGGGTGTCGGGTTTGGTGAAGTTAATGGCTTTTTGGAGAAGGTCGGGCAGCGGTAAACCCCGTTGTCCCAGATATTCCTGCATATGACGGGCCACGGCGGGCTTGTCGGCTAGGGCCGGGAGACAGTCCACCAACCGGAACAACTCGACGCGGATGCGTTCGTCCGCCATCGCCCATTCCATAATCTTGTCGTCCCACCAAGACTTCTGGAGGAGGGCCGCGATGCCTTTGCCGCCGCTACTTTGTTGCAAAACATAGGTACCCAGGGCATGAATCCGGGCTTCGAGTTCGGGCTGAGTACTGGGACGGGTCGGGGTCTGGGTCATCGTTCGGTTCCGTGCTTAACCTCACTTTAAATCTTATACACGTACTAAACCAGTGTAATTTACGCACTGGGCAAATTTCTAGTTATTAGCTAACCGCAAATACGTTCAACTTCATTTCTTATAATTGGTGGTAGAAGTGGCCTCAGCTTACTTAGCGTGACGGTTTCACCGATTAGATTTTCCACAAAAGAGACGATGATTAGCTCTTGTATTTGATCGCTACCCGTTATAATTCCTTCCTCAAGATAGTCGAGCAATGGTCTTAGTAATGAATCGAACTGAGGACCTTGCGCTTCTTTAATTACAGATCTAGTCACATCGCCCATAAAAACGTTAGGAAGGAGATCGTCATTTTCTTTAATGTGTTCATCATACAGAGGCTTCAGACGTGGAACACGTTGTAATAGCTTCTCAATGAATGATGAATTAGTTTTCATTTGTTAGTTTCCTTGTAACTTCCCGGTAGAGGTTTTTCAGTAAGAAAAACTTGATAGAGGGCGGAACTCAGGGCGGCTAATTCGCGCTCACGTAACGCTGGTTTTTGTGCTTGGTCACTGGGGTAGTAGCTCGCCGCCTCGACGGTAATTACGGTCAGCCCTGCGCGTTGTCCGGGAATAGCGCGGGGTCCCCACTGGCCCAGAGAAGTCCCGCCCTGGATGCGGCCCATGGGATAGCGCGTAATCGGGCGGCTCGTCAACCAGTTCCCCGGCACCCGTGCACCTCGGGCTTGGGCATGACGGGCCATGGTCAGGGCCAGGGTATCGTCCTGTTGCGTCTGCGTACGGTAAAGCTGTTGCTGGTCCGCCGGGGTATCCTTGGCCCAAGTCTGGGGTGCGGCGTAGATCCCAGCGGTGGCCTGTCCTCGTTTCAGCGGTCCCTGGGGGAGGCGGTGGGCGTGGAGGCTAGCAATCCGGGTCGGAGCAAAGCGGGTAATCAGGTCCATTAACAGGACATTTTCGGGTAACAGGGAGCGGCCCAGACGGTCGTGGGGGGTGAGTTGACCGGGGGCGGGGAAGTTGCGGTTGGGGTCTAGGCCCCGGACATAGCGGCCCCGGTTGGAATCCTGGGGTCCGCCCACCCCGCCCGGTTGCAGCCGTTGGGTACGAGCTAGGGCGTAGCTATCGGGAAACAGTACCGGCACAATCAGGACTGAGTAAGCGGGCGAGGGACCTTTTTTCAGTTCAGCAACCAGATTTTGTGCCACTTCGACTGCCGATTGCTCAGAGCCATGGACCCCACCGATCACCAGCGCGCGTCCCGCCCCCGTACCCTGGAAGTAGTGCGCGGTAATCGGTCGTCCTGCCCTCGTCGTCCCCAGGGTACCGGACCATTTCGTAACCACATTGCCGTTGACCAAGACGCAGGCGACCATCCCAGGACAGCTATGGGTCGTAACCTCGACGGGCACTGGCGCGAGTGTATCCACTTTGTCTGCTGACCATGGCTGAATTATCAAGAGCGACGTAAAACCCCTAGCTTCAGCTATGGGGCTATAAGCCGTATCAGCCAAAGGCGCATAGGATATCTAAGCGACAACTTTCAGCTTAAATAAACTATAACAGCAGTATGTTAGTTCTTGAGTCAAATTTAGTCGCCACCCCTGAGCAGTTCGCCTTAATTGATGAGGCGA
>NZ_JAAXLT010000004.1 GCF_013285555.1 Candidatus Cyanaurora vandensis
CATTGAATAATTCCAGTATAACGCATTTTAAATGCTTGTCAGCTTAATACTTGTCCGTGATGTGCACTACATGGCGAATTCCATTTTCATAAATCTAAAAAGCCTAAGCCGGGTTCCATAGGAAAAACAGCAATCCGTCTGCTTTGTGTATTTTTAGATAGGCTATTTTTTAGGAAAAATCGGAATATATATGTTTATGAAGGTGTGGAGCCTGTAGATATGATTGTCCATGATCGTGAAGAAAATGTCGTGTTGCTTGCTGAAGTGAAGGCTGCTCCTCTTACTACACTCGCAATTACTGCAATTGTTGAGAGACAAACGGGTATCGAAGGAGATGGTGGGGTACCACTACCACACACGAGTATAAATAATTCATCTGTAAAAAATTCCAGGCTACAGATATTCTTACCAATGCCTCAAACTGGAGATATTCATTATCGACTTATAGAACTAGGAGTCCAAGGTGAGGCTTCATCTGCAGATTGGGCGTATCAACAGATTCAATGTTTGTTTGGAGAAGATGATAATCTTTTCACAGACTTCTGCAATTACTGGAGTCGCGCATTCAGGGCATATGACCGAGCAGCACGGGAACCCGGGGCTGCGATAGATCCTGTTTATTAGCTGACTAATGGCTGTGGTTCGCCTTCTCCACGACCAGCTAACTGACCGAGCCGTTTGGTGGGCAGTGGCTATGAGTCTATCTCCGACGGCAAGTCAAGTGTAGGTATGGATAGAACCGATGACATTAAGAAGGGCCTATATCAAGTTTTGAAAATTGGAGCAGCTAGCAAACCCAAAAGTACCTATACGGTAAAGACTGCTCTGATTTTTAATATCCATGCAGTTCGTCATTATACTGACTATCTCCAAGATCTTCAGGATGTAGTTTGGGCGTTGGATACTACAAAAGTAAAAGATGATGAATTTAGAGCAAAGACGGTAAGAGACTTGCCAGAGGAAACACCCATTTATAACTTGTTTGACGGTCTTATTTCATTTACTAAAAACTATCCGAGGGATGCCTGGATTAAAAGTACATTTGAGTTCTGAAACTACAATGATAGTTATACACAATCACATTGCACGTAAAGTAGGAGTAGCCGTTCAGGAAAGGATAGACGCGCTTAAAATTGGGCAGAAGATGCAAGACCTACCCGAAGAGTTGTGGCATGATAGTTTTCGGTACTACCTCAAGGAAGATCCAAATCGTAAAGGGGGACCAAATATGCGGATGATTCGACTCAGTCCTGAGCATCCGTCTTTAACTGTCACTGCCTATATCTTTAATAAGTTTGTACACCCCTACGAGAACCGTTTCATCTCAGTGCGTGAGGCAGCTCGATTACAAGGCTTTCCAGATACATTAAAGTTTGAGGGAACGCTAACTAGTACTCAATGACAAGTAGGAAATGCTGTTCCTGTTCCGCTTGCACGAGCAGTTCTTGAACAAGTTGTCCGCCATGCTTATGCTAATAAAGTATACAAAAGAAAATTAACTGCCCTTAGTCTCTTCTCAGGCGCAGGTGGCATGGAAATTGGTGCAGAGGCATCAAACGGTATAGACACTAGAGTTGCTCTTGAACATTGGTCAGATGCCTGCGATACATTACGAGGTTATTTCAATGAGCGGCTTTCTGTAGTGCAGAACAGTATCACTAGTATTACTGATCCATTGTTGCTTTGGCAGGAGAGAACAGGTGAACGGAACGGGCCTGACCTTATATTCGGTGGACCACCCTGTCAGGCATTTTCACAGGCGGGGAAGCAGAAAGCGTTGGATGACTCTAGAGGTCAATTAATTTATGAATATCTCCGTTTTATTGAATGTTTACAGCCGACATATTTTGTGATGGAAAATGTACCGAACTTAAAAGGGGTCAACAGTGGGAAACTCTTCAGACATATTCAAGAATGCATGATTGCTCTTGATTATGAGGTCAACGTTGGGTCGTTGCTCGCTGCTGATTATGGTGTACCCCAACTTAGACGGCGTTTATTTTTTATTGGAGTACGTAAAGGTCTAGGTAAAATTGAAATGCCAAAGCCTACACACACTGGAACGGCTGACTTGTTTGGAGCCCGACTATACACAACTGTAGGCGAAGCTTTCCATACCTTGCCGCGACTAAAATAAAGTATTTAGAACATATTTATTTTACGGGAGTTGTCTAGCTAACGAATTAGAAAGTTCTAGCTGGTAATAGTTGAAGGTTCCTACCGTATCACAAACGGTATAGTAATAGGAGTCGTCACCAGCCCTACGCCGGAGGTACCCCATGGCCTACCTAGAGCTACCCTCTGAGTTAATCGAACTCCTGCAACACCGCGCCGCCGCAAGGGGCAAGAGCATCGCCGACTATTTGACCGGACTCACCCAAACCGACAAGCCGCCCGGTCTCCTCCAGAACGTCGTCAGCGGCCTGGGTCTCGAACACCTCACCCTCGGCGAATACGAGGCCCGCGAGGGCTTGCCGGAGGAACCGACGGAAACCAAAATCTGAGATAGGATTACAACAAAGAATTAGCGAGCACCTCATGGGATTGTTTGACCGCATTGGTACGGTAATTAAAGCGAACTTGAACTCCTTGGTATCCTCGGCGGAGGACCCCGAAAAAGTTTTAGACCAGACCGTCAACGATATGCAGGAAGACCTGATCCAAATGCGGCAGGCGGTCGCCCAGGCTATTGCCAGTGAGAAGCGCACCGAGCAAGAACTCAACAAAAATCTCTCCCAAAGCACCCAATGGCAAGAACGGGCCATGCTCGCCCTCAATAAAGGTGATGAAGGACTCGCCCGTGAAGCCCTTACCCGCAAGAAGAGCTTTGCTGAAACCGCCAGTGGTCTTCAAGACGCCTTGGGTAAACAAAAAGAGACCGTCGGCAAACTCCGCCAAAACCTAACTGCTCTCGAAGGCAAGATTGCCGAGGCCAAGGCCAAAAAAGACCTCCTCGTCGCCCGTGCCCGCTCCGCCAAAGCCTCCGAGAACATCAACCAAGTCCTCAACAAAGTCTCCCCCGGCTCCTCCTTGGCGACCTTTGACCGGATGGAACAAAAAGTCCTAGACCTCGAAGCGCGTTCCGCCGCCGTGGGTGAACTGAGTACCGATTCAGTCGAAGATAAATTTAAAGCCCTGGAATCCGGTCAAGGCGCAGTGGACGACGAACTACTCGCTCTCAAAGCCCAGATGGGAATTTTACCCGCCGCCCAACCCAAACCCCAACTGCCCGAGGGGAACGTCTAGTAGACCGTGGAAATTACCCTCAAACTGTTTGCGGCCTATCGTGAAGCCCTGGATACCGATGAACAGGTTCTCCAGGTCGAGTCCGAGAGCACGGTGGGCCAAGTCCTCCAATCCCTCGTCACCCAACACCCGACGCTGAGCCGCTGGGTGCCCGTGACCCGGTTCGCAGTCAACCAAAACTTTGTCCCCGCCGCGTGGGTCCTTCAACCGGGCGACGAATTAGTATTTATTCCGCCGGTGAGTGGTGGCTAGTTGGGGGCTGGGACTCGATACCTGCGGGGCTTGGTTGGGTCTGGCCTTGGCTCCCGCTATGGGTCCGGTCTGTGCTGGCGCGTGGCTGGAGGGCCGTCAACTGTCGGAATCCCTGTTACCCCACGTGGCTGAATTTGTCGGTGAGTTGCCCTGGCGGGAGTTAGCTTGGGTGGCGGTGGTGACGGGGCCGGGGAGTTTCACCAGTCTGCGGTTGGGGGTGGTGGTTGCGCGGACCCTGGGTCAACAGCTAGCGATTCCTGTCTTTACCCGTTCGGCTCTGGCTTGTGCCACAGAGGATAAATCCATGGCAGTAAGTCGTCTGGCTCATGGTGGGCGGATTTATGGCGCAGTTGGTGGGGGTCAAGAGCAGTTGTTTGAGCCGGAGGCTTGGGCGATGCAAGTGCAAGATTCCCCGCAAGTCCGGGTAGATGACTTACTGCCTACCCAGATTGTTACGGCTCTCACCTTAGAATCTCGTGACAGGTACGCGCAAGGAGAGCGACCTGGTTGGCAAGCAGCGGTCCCGGTCTACTTACAACCCTTTCCCCATTAGCGTTGCGCCCATCCCCATTAGCGTTGCTCCCATCCTCCGGCTCGGGCATGATGTAGAGACGACTTTACGGAACTTCATCATGGATTTACGTATCATCATGCTCACGGGCAAAGGCGGCGTGGGGAAGACTTCCATGGCGGCGGCGACGGGTTTACGCTGTGCTGAGTTGGGCTATCGTACCCTCGTCCTGTCCACGGACCCGGCCCATTCCCTCGCCGACAGTGTGGATCTGCCCTTGACCCACGAACCCCGTGAGCTCGCGCAAAACTTCTGGGGTGCGGAACTGGATGCGTTGATTGAACTGGAGCAAAATTGGGGCGCGGTTAAAAAATATATCACCCAGGTCCTCCAAGCCAGGGGACTAGAAGGCATCCAGGCAGAGGAACTTGCGGTTTTGCCGGGGATGGATGAAATTTTCTCCTTGGTCCGCGTCAAACGTCACTACGACGAAGAAGATTTTGATGTCCTGATTATTGATTCCGCACCGACGGGGACGGCCTTGCGGTTGTTGAGTCTACCAGAGGTGGCGGGCTGGTATATGCGCCGCTTCTACAAACCGCTCCAGGGCATTGCTCAGACCTTGGGTCCGGTGGTCAACCCGATTTTGCAACGTCTGACCGGGATTCCCATGCCGACGAATGAAGTCATGGACGCGCCCTACGAGTTCTATGAACAGATTGAAGCCCTCGAAAAAGTCCTGACCAATAACGCCGTCACCTCCGTCCGGCTCGTCACCAACCCCGAGAAAATGGTCCTCAAGGAAACGATGCGTGCCCACGCCTACTTGAGTCTCTATGGGGTCGCTACGGATTGTGTGATTGCCAACCGGATTATCCCGGACCATGTGCAGGACCCATACTTCCAACGCTGGAAAGAAACCCAGCAACTTTACAGACAGGCCATCCACGATAACTTCCGGCCCCTCCCGGTCTATGAGATTCCCTTGTACCAAGATGAACTGGTCGGATTTGCGGCCCTCGAACGGCTCAAAGTGGACCTCTGTGGCGAGACGGACCCTTCTAAAGTCCTCTACACCGAGAACACCCTCCGTGTCGTGACCGAGAAACAGGGCTACCGATTGGAAATCTATCTCCCCGGTATCCCCAAAAGTGAAGTCCAACTCGCCAAGTCCGGGGATGAACTCAACATCCGGGTCGGCAATCATCGCCGCAACATGGTCCTCCCCCAGACCCTCGCCGCCCTCCAACCCATCGGTGCAAAGATGGAAGATGATTACTTGCGAATTCAATTCGCCTAGGCGGTCATGTCACCCGTCCCCTAACCGTGAGAGTGATCCTGGTTAGAGCAGTAGGTTCTGAAGGAAGAAATAGCCATCACACTTTGAATCAGAAAAAACAAAGCCTGTAGCACTTCTGGGGCGCCATTCTTGGTGTACTCGCGGTGGAACAGTACCCTGATCTTTTCCACACATAGGCACGGGTCAAATGGTCAGCCTGCGGGAAACCGATATGATTAGGACTTACGCAAGAGCCATCGGCATAGCAGGGTGCTTCAGTTGCTGCATCAACCTAGGCCAGCTAAAGTTTTTTTGCTTTGGCTTGCATGGCGAGGAGTTGGTCTACGGCGCGGGGGGGCCAGCGGCGGGTTTTGAGGAGCCAAGTGCGACTTTGGTAATTGGGATCGAGGGCTAGGGCTTTTTGGAGGAGCAGGACACCGGCTCGGGGTTGTTGGAGTTGCCAGAGGGCTAAACCGTGACCCGCCAAGGCATCCGGGAAGCGTTCAAAGCCTGGAGGCGCGTTCTGATATTCGGTCAGAGCCGCTTGGTACTGCCCGGTTTGGATGAGGGCCAAGGCGAGGTTGGCGCGGGCGAGGTCGTAACGGGGATTGATGATCACCGCGCTTTTGAAATCCTCAATCGCGGCGGGCCATGCCCCTTTACCCGCCTGGGCGTTTCCCCGATTGTTGAAGGCATCAGCGGCCCTAGGTTCGAGTTCGAGAACCCGGTTGTAATCACGGATGGCTTGGTCCCAGTCGCCTAGAGCTTCCCAGACGGTGCCCCGGTTGAGATAAGTCGCGGCGGCGCGGGGGGCATAGGCAAGAGATTGGTCGTAGTCCTTGAGGGCACCGGGGAAGTCGCCGAGATAAACCTTAGTATTGGCACGGTCACGGTAGGCATCGGGATTACGGTTATTTTTGACTAAAACTTGGTCCCATAACTGGAGGGCACGGGGGAAGTCATTGCGTAACATTGCCGAAGTCGCCTCACTCTCAAGGACCGTGCGCGGGGCCGCGTCACACCCGACTAGGACAGCAGCCAAGAGGAATATTAAGAATTTCATCCCCCCATAATATAGGCGTGTAACAAATCATGAAGATGGAGCAAGGCGGCGAGTTCGGCTATCTCGTAGCCATGGGTATTTTGCGTAGGAAACCCCAAGCAGGCTACCCGCGCTACTAACCCGTGTTTCACGACGAGCGAGGCATCGGAGCCAAACCCATTGAGGACCGCCCGCTGCAGAGGAATATTGACTCGTTGGGCACAGTCTGCCAGTCGGTCATTAAAACGTTGGTCGTAATAGCTGTAACTATCGGCACTCAGGAGAACCGGCTGGTCATTGAATTGGACCGGATACTCTGGAGCAACCGGGGTCACATCTAGCGCGATCATTTCGGCGGGGCGGACACGCTGGGTGTAATGTAAGGCCCCCAAGCCCCCGACTTCCTCTTGGGCCGAAAAGATGAGCGTGACGGCCCGGTGGTCTGGGGGCAAGTTTTCAGCGAGGAGGACCAGGACGGCGACGGCAGCTTTGTTATCAAGGGTGTAACTCGCTATTCGTCCCCCCAAGCGTAACGGGCGTTTGCGGTGCTTACCAATTACCACCCTGGTCCCCGGCTGTACGCCCCGGTCTGCCAGTTCCGCTGGCGAGAGAAACGTCTCCACCCAGCAATGCTCCCACTGGAGTGAGGCTGCCAGTTGTTGGGCTTTTTGGGGAGATTGGTGGGAGACATGGCGTGAACCGAAGGACAGAATTCCTGTGATGGTCTCGTGACGACCCAAGATATCCACCACACCCTCGCCATAGACCCAAGGGAAAGAACCGCCCAACCGCCCCAACCGCAACCGTCCATCCAGTTCAAGGCGGTGGACCATCATCCCAATCTCATCTTTATGGGCACTCAGGGCTAAGGGTTCGCCGCTACCGGGCAGATGGACCACAATATTCCCCGCCTCGTCTTGCTCAGCTTGCGGGAAAGTCCGCAATAAATATTCGTCCATCTCCCGTTCATCGCCGCTGGGCGAGTGACAGAGGACGAGTTCTTCAATCAAGGCGTAGAGTTGGTCCTGCCTTTGACTAGCGGTTGGTTTCATCGATAAACCCGAGAACTTCTAATTGAGCACAAAAGTCCTTGGGCGTGAGGGTTGCCGCCACGGTGGTCGAGAGAAATTGCACCACATCGGGCATATGCCCCAGGACGAGCCAAGCTTCACCAAAGGCTTCAAGGCTGGGCATGGTGCTTTCATTTTTTAGCGCGTACCAACACACAAAAACCTGACCCAAGCTCTGCCCCGACGGGTAGTAATAGGTGAAACTTACGGCATCTTGACATTTCAACTGCTGGACTCGTTCAGGACCCTGGGCCGCTCGACTCAGATGAATATAACCCCGCCAAGGTTCTGGTGTGGGCGCGGTCGGTTCATTAAATTGGTGGAGGGCAGTTTCGCGTAGGGCCGGCTGGAGCGGGGCGGGTGGCAGCGGGGTAGTGGGTGTCGGTTTGATCGTCCCATTGGTACGTTCTGGGGGTTTCACCTTCAAGACTAAGTTCGCCGTTTGAATGATTACTGTATCGGAAGTCGGAGCGGTCTCTTCGACAATTTGGACTGCATCCATCTCAATAACATCAACATCCTCTAAACCCTGGGCTTTTAACTTTTTGACGGTTGAAGTTGGATAGCGGGCAAAGCGACGGGCCTGCTCTTTTTCTAATTCCCATAGGTCAAAAATGGTCAGATACCGCGTCTCGCGGACCCCTCCCTTTTTTTCAGGCTTAAAGAATGTGGTGCGTGTGACCACATAGTACATCCTTGCCCCCCGGCTCATTTAGCCCCTAGTTAGATAGACAATGTACCATATTAGCTAACTGTTAGAAATATTCTGATCTAAGGGCGCAGCTACTACAAAAATCGGGAGTAGTAACTACCCCCGGTGAGCTTCGTAACCATCCTGCCCCTCCTGCGTCCTAAACCCGGCGCGGCCTTCAGTTTATCGGCTCTCTCTCAGGACATACATACTGTGAAACACGTAAAAACAGTTAAGTCCTTTCTCGGACTAACCCCCTGCCTACCGCCTACCGTTACATTTGGGTAAAAAGAGGTCTTGAGGATGACTAAGCTCACCTTCGGGGTTTTGAGTGACCCCCACCTCACCTTGCCTCACACCCTGCGCGATTACCGGCACCGCAGCCACTTACTCGAAGTGAGCATGGGTTGTCTGGAGGCCGTCCTCAGGGATTTGGAGCGCGTGGGTGTAGATTTTTTACTCATCCCTGGTGACTTGACCCAAGATGGCGAGCTAGAGAATCATCAATGGTTAGCCGACCGTCTGGCTCGTCTCCCCTTCCCGACCTTTGTGATTGCCGGGAACCATGACCTACGGGTGCCTTTTACGCAAGGTGGACAGTTGGGCTTACCGGATTTTGCCGGGATGTACCGCCGTTCCGGGTATGCCCAGACCGACTTGCCCTATTTCTGTGAACCGGTGGCCCCCGGTGTGCGGATTGTCGGTCTCAACTCCACCTATTTCCCGTCAGGCGCGACGGGTGCCCAATTCGGTCTGGATGAACCCCAGTGGCAATGGTTGACGCGCATTCTAGAGACCTATAGGGACGAGACACTCCTCGTCTTGGTCCACCACAATCTCCTGGAACATATTCCCCACCAAGCCACTCACCCCACCACCCGGGGCTATATGCTGCCGGACCACCCGCGCTTGGTCCGCCTCCTGCGCCAGTATCAGGTCGCCTGGGTCTTCACTGGGCATTTCCATGTCCAAGACATCGCTTACCAAGAAGGGCTCTACGACATCGCCACCGGCTCCTTGGTCAGCTATCCCCATCCCTATCGCCTGTGTAGCCTCGCGTCTGACCAACTCACTATCCACTCCCGGCGCGTCACCGCTCTGCCCCAGTGGCCCAATCTCCACCAGTTCTCTAAGCAGCACACGATCGCCCTCAGTCGTCATTACCTCTTCAAGCTGCTCACGACGCCGCCCCTCTCGCTTTCTCCCAGCCAAGCCCACGCCCTCATGCCCGACCTCCAGGACTTCTGGGCCAAAATCTGTGCCGGAGATGCCCACTTCGACCTCCCCCATCTCCCGCCTCACCTACAGACTTACTTTGGGCACTTCAACGACCCCCTGCCCTTGGATAACGATACGGTTTTGACGATGAATAATCAGTAGACGTTACAAAAGAACTGAACCTGCTTCAAATCATCGTCAGAAGGTGCACCGTATGGTAACTATGAGAAAAATAACGGTCTACCATGTTTCCTAAATGGTTTGTTGTGCTGGGCTGTGCCCTAGTGCCCCTGCCCAGCTTGGCCCAGACGATTTATACGGTCCAACCGGGCGATACCCTCTACCAGATCGCCCGGACTCAAGCGACCTCGGTGGTTGAATTGATCCAACGTAATCCTCAGTTGCAGGACCCCGACCGGCTCGCCGTCGGTCAGAAACTAATGATTAAAACGAAAGTGGCCCCGCCCGTTGCAGCTGTGGTGACGCCTCCGCAACCGCGCCGTCCCCTCACCCTAACCACCCTCCCCAACCGGGGCGTACCAGGGAACCGCGAAGGCGCGGCAGCAATTGGTTGCGGTAAGACCTACGAACCACCCCTCACGGTGCTAGTACCCCAACAGAATCTGGGGCTGACTAGCACGGCTCAACCAACTTTCTTCTGGGTCACGCCTAAGCTGCACTGGCAGGATGTACCCCTCGAAAAAGTCCCCCAGTTGGCCTTCAGTCTGTGGGGGATGGATGGGACTTTGGTGTTTAAGACGGTTTTTCGCAGTCACGGCATGGCGGAAGTCACCCGTCTCACCCTCCCGACCACGGCTCCCCGGCTCGCCATGGGCCAGACCTACCGTTGGACGGTGAGCGTCCTCTGTAATCCCAAGGACACGAGTGAGGACGCGCTGGTGGAGGCCCGCATTCAGCACGCTTTACCCGTCCCAGAGCTTCAATCCCGGCTGGCAACGGCTCCCTTGGCGGAGCAGGGACGGCTTTTTGCCTTGGCGGGGTTCTGGTATGACATGTTGCGGGTCACGGCGGATTTACAGGAACGCGCCCGTTGGACGGAGTTGCTGACGCGTGAGGGATTGGGAGCTTTCACCCAGCCGCCCCTCTTGTGCTGGCAGGGCGAGGGCTTATCCACGGCTCCTTGTCCGAATCAGGGCTGATTGAGGCGTTGGAGGATGGCTTGGGCGCGTTGGTCAACTGTGGTCAAGCCTGCCTTTTGTGCGTGTTGGCTGACGACTTGCCAGTGGCGGATTTGTTCAGCAGTAGAGAGGGCCGGACTGGGGGTGGGTGGGTCCGGGAAGGTCAAGGCGGCGGTGCCTGTGCCCTGGGCGGGATAAAAGACCAGACTGTAATGCTCGCCTAAGTAACGCTGGTAGCTCGCTTGGGTCTCCACGAGCTGGAGGATTTCTAAGCTGTGGCCCTGGTCGTCGTACAAAATTGCGGTGCTCTCGGTAAGTCGGACCAAGCTATCCCGGTAATGGTGGTCGCCGGGATCGAGTTGGATGGAGCGGGCTAATTGCGCTTGGACGGGCACGGTAACTAACAGGAAGAGGAGGCCCCAACTAGTCACTCGTCGTGAGGGTGGGTACTTTTTTGAAAAGGGTGAATCCGGCGGCCTGGACCTGCTTTTGGTAAGCGGGGACATCATTCTGGTAAAGCTGGTTGTACTCCTGGAGCATAGCATCCACCATCGTTTTGACCTTGGTGTACTTCACTTGGACGGCCTGGGTCAAGCCAGCACCCTGGAGGGTGTTGAGGAGTAGACTGACCTGTTGGCTGGCCTCGGCGGTGCGGTCATAAATTCCTTGGCGGTCCCGCTCGGGGACGAGTTTGTTAGCGAGGAGGGTGAGCTTCTTTTCTAAAATTGCACCGTTTTGTTTGAGCGTGGTGGCTTGAGTGGGGTCTAGGTCCTGGGTGAAATCCTCTACGGTTTTGATGGCCTTCTTGGTGTCGTTGAGTTGGTGGAAGGCTTGAGTAATTGCTTCTTGGAGGGCTCCGGCCTTCAGGGTCAGGTCGTAGGTCTCTTGACGGCGGGCGGGGTCCACGGTGAGGCGGGGATCGTCTTTCACTTGGAAGGACTGGCTGACAGTGGTGGAGCCGTATTTGAGGGTGGCGGTGTAGGTGCCGGGGAGGACTAGGATACCCGGTTGGTCGCCCTCACTCCGGGTCTCGTCATCGGGGTTGGTCGGTTGGGCGAATTCTTTACGGCGCAGGTCCCAGGCCACCCGGTTGAGTCCTTTTTTGAGGGGGACTTTGAGGGTGCGGATTACAGCCGTGCCGTCACTGATCTGAAGATCCAGTTTGTCCTGGTCGGTCGTGGGATTGGCGACGTAGGTGAGCAGGGCACCGTAGGTCCGGCTAGTTCCCCGGTATAGGCCATCTCCCGGCGAGATGTAGGGTCCGGCGAAGAGTGCATAGTTGTACTGGTAGGCTGTCAGGACTGGAAATAGATGTAGAGGTTTTTGGGCCACTGTCCGGTCTAGGGTCCTGAGGGGGTTGATATCGTCCAGGATATAAATGCCCCGCCCGTGGGTGCCAATTACGAGGTCGTGTTCACGAGGATGGACCACCAGATCTATCACTGGGACCGTGGGTAAACTCCAGCGTTGCCAAGCTTTTCCACCGTCGCGGGAAATATACAAGCCAAACTCCGTACCGAGGAAAAGCAACTCCGGGTCCACCGGGTCCTGCTCGATGACATGGACAAACCCATCTAGGTCCTGGGTAGCCAGACTCTGCCAACTCTTGCCGTAATTGCGGGTGATAAACACATAGGACTGCCAGTTGGCGCGGCGGTGGTCATCGAAGACGACGTAGGCCGTGGCAGGGTCAAACTTGGAGGCTTCCACATGGGGTATCCAGGTGGCGGCGGGGACTTGACCGCTGAGACTGCGTGAAACATTAGCCCAAGTTTTGCCGCCATTGGTGGTCAGTTGTATGTTGCCGTCATCGGTGCCTACCCAGAGGACTCCCCGTTGGACCGGGCTGGGGGCAATGCTCAAAATCGTGCAGTGGTTCTCGGCGGCGGTGACATCGCGGGTCAGTCCGCCGCTCTCGGTCTGTTTCTGTTTGGCGGGGTCATTGGTGGTCAAGTCCGGGCTAATCACGTCCCAACTCTGGCCCTTATCGGCACTTTTGTGGACAAACTGACTGCCGTAATAAATAGTTTTGGGGTCGAAGGGATCGAGGGCTAGGGCAGCGTTCCAGTTGTAGCGGTGCTTAACGTTGGTCTCGGTGGGGCGCAGGGGTTGCCGGGTGCCCAGCCGATGGTTGAAATAAAATAAATTCCCGCCCTGGGACATGGCATAGCCCGCCTCGTTGTCCTCCGGGTCACTCAAAACCGCGAAACCATCCCCGAACCCGACCATTTCCCAGTCGCCGTTATAGATCCCGTCGCGCTTGAGGCTGGTACTCGGCCCGCGCCAAGAGCCGTTATCTTGCAGTCCGCCATAGATGTTGTAGGGAAACTGCTGGTCCACGCTCAGGTGATAGAACTGACCCAGCGGTAGATTGTCCACGAACTGCCAGGACTTGCCCCGGTCGCGGCTGAGGGCAATTCCCCCATCGTTGCCGTTAATCATCAGGTCGCCCGTCGGATGAATCCAGAGGGCGTGGTGGTCCGAGTGGACCCGGTTCAACCCCGCCAGGGTCGTGAAATTTTTGCCGCCGTCACTACTCACATCCAGGTCCACTTGGAGCCGATAGAGTAAATTTTCATTCTGGGGATGGACGCGGATATCGGCAAAGTAGAAGGGACGGGGGTTGATATTGGTTTTTTGGATGACGGTTTTCCAGGTCGCGCCGCTGTCTTCGGAGCGTAATAAGACGTTCTTTTGGGCCTCCACGAGGGCATAGACCAGACTGGGGTTACTCGGGGCGATTGCGAGACCAATGCGACCCAGTTCACCTGGGGGTAGGCCCTCCTTCGCGGTAATCTCGCGCCAGTCTTCACCGCCGTTATTACTGACATAGAGCCCACTGCCTGCTCCCCCGGACTTGGCGAACCAGGGCCAGCGGCGGTACTCCCACAGGGCGGCGATGAGGCGTTGGGGGTTCTTGGGGTCCATCACGAGGTCGGCGGCCCCAGTGCGTCCATTCACGTAGAGGACCTGCCGCCAAGTCTTGCCGCCATCCATGGTTTTGAAGACCCCGCGCTCTGGGTTCTCCCCCCAGATTGTGCCTAGGGCCGCTACATAAGCAGTATTGGGATTGCGGGGGTCCAGGAGCAGGCGGCTGATGTGTCCAGTTTTCCCCAGTCCTAAAAACTGCCAGGTCTTGCCCCCGTCCAAACTTTTGAAAACTCCCCGGCCCACCCCAGCACTGTTGCGGGTATTGGCCTCCCCGGTCCCCACCCAGACCGTTTCGGGATTATTTTGGTCCAGGGCAATCGCCCCCACGGAGGAAGTGGTCTGGCGGTCAAAAATTGGATTCCAGGTCGTCCCGCCGTTGGTTGTTTTCCAGACCCCCCCGGTCGCCGTCCCGACATAAAAGGTATCCGGGTCACGGACCACCCCTTCCACCGCCGCCACCCGTCCGCTCATATTCCCCGGCCCGATACTCCGCGCCTTGAGTCCCGCAAAGAAACTACTTTCACTCTGGGCCAAGACCCCAGGCATCACCGCCAAGACAAGTAAGAAGCTAGTTAGGACAGCAAACATAGGGGTCTCCGTAATGGGGTGGATCTATACTTACATGAAAATAGTTCCTAGCTCAGTGAGAAGAAACCCCCCCATCGGCACCAGAGGTTCAAGGTGGTTCCTTCCGGCTCAATCGCTCACCTCCGTAATTGCTTGCCAGATCGTCCAGGCTTGGGCGAGGGCTTTGACCTCGTGGGTGCGGATGTACTGGACTCCTTGAGCCATGGCCCAGAGTTCCGTCGCTAGAGTCCCCATCGCCCGTCCGTTGGGGGATTCATTGAGGAGGGTCCCGATAAAAGATTTGCGCGAGGTACAGAGGTAAAGGGGTTGACCAAGGGTGTGCAACTGCTGCATGTGTTTAAGGACCCAGAGACTCGGTGCGGGGTTGCTGCCCAGGAAATAACCCATGCCGGGGTCCAGGATTAACCGTTCACGGGCAATCCCCTGTTGCGTGAGGGTGTCGAGGCGTTCTTGGAAAAAGGCGAGCAGCGTAGGGATGAGGTCTTGGTGGGATTGGGGCTTAATTTCAGCACGGGGAGCTCGGTTGCGGGCAAACATCAGGACTATCGGGACGTTATAGTCGCGCAAAACCGTTATGGCTTGGGGGTCCTTGAGACTGGTGATGTCATTAATCATGTCTACCCCCAAAGCCAGCATCGCCCGCATCACCTCGGGTTTATAGGTATCAACACTGAGGGTGGCTCCCATCTGTTTGAAGTGATGCACCACCGGGGTGAGTCGCTCAATCTCAGTCTGAGCCGTCACCCGTTGACCGGCAGGGTTGGAGGACTCCGCCCCGAGGTCCAGGCCAGCCGCGCCTTCGCTAAGGAGCCGTTCCCCCTGGGCAATCGCGGCGTGGGGTGCTAAAAACTGACCGCCATCGGAAAAAGAATCATGGGTGAGATTGACAATCCCGAAAATTTGAACCCTGTTCATGCTTTCCAGGATACGAGATGGCAGGGGTCAATTTTCCGTACAATGAACCTAGTCAACTCAGGTACGCTATGGTCGCAACGATCCAGTTTGTCGCCGGTATTAACGAAGAAGCCAGTGGGATCAAGATCCGGGGTTCGCGCAACAGCCCGCGTAAAACCGCCATTTTTTCCTTCCAACAACCCAAAGCGCGCAAGACAAACATCCGAATTGAACGGATGCGGTTGATGGATGACGAGGGCAGTTTTGATGTCACCGATGTCCGTGCCCAGTTCCTCAATGGCGAGTTTAGTGGGGTTGAATGTGTTTATGAAATGCTGACCCAGATGGAATTTGACCGTTTTATGCGTTTCATGGAACGGTATGCCCAGGAGACGGGTATGGAATTTGGTCAAAAATAAGTTGGTCCTCGGGGTATAAACGGGTGTGGACGAAAAGCGGATCACCGAGCTGATCAAACAACTGGTTGCCCCCGATGTGGAGCAGCGTCGTCTCTCAGCGGAACTCCTCGGTCGCTCCCGCCACTACCGTGCCCTGATTCCCTTACAAAATGCCCTGCTGGACCCCGATGGTCAGGTGCGCTACCGGGCGGCTAAAAGTCTGGTCTGGCACGCCGGGGTCAATAAGGGGATTAAACTGATGCGCCACCTAGACCCTGAGGTCCGACAAGGCGCGGTCTGGGCCGTGGATGAACTACGGCGGGCGGAGGAATCTCCAGACCTCATTCAAGCTCTCATCCAAGTCCTAGACGACCCCGATGGTGGGACGCGTGCTGCTGCGGTCTATGTGTTGGGCCACCTAGGGGGAGAACTCGCCCTAGAACCCCTCGTCCGTGCCCTGAATGACTCCCATCGGCTGACCAGCATGAATGCTTGTGATGCCCTGGGAAAACTGGGCGACTCCCGAGCGGTCCCGGCTTTAATCCAACTCCTCCCGGACCCCGAGTCGCCCCGCTATCTCATCGTCGAGGCCCTAGGCAAGTTGGGCGACCGGGCGGCTTTACCTTATTTACATCAATTGCTCTATGACCCGGATAGCTATGTCCAAGATGCCGTCGTCCGGGCTTTGATCCAGCTTGAGGGCATGACAACCGCCCTAGCTTTTCTCCAGGAGCCCACAGAGAATATCCGGACCACGGCGGTACTCTGGCTGATGCAACAATCTGAAGAAGCCCTGCAACCCCACGTGGTTGAGCTTTTAGGCTTATTGGAGTTAGCTCCGGCGGACCTGTGTTTACCCTTGATCCGCGTCCTCGCTCAGGTACGGGATGCCCGTGCGGTGCCCCAGTTAATTGTCCTACTGCGCCATCCCAATCAAGCGTGGCGGCTGGCGGCTCTCCAGGCTCTGCACCGCATCGGCAATCCCCAGGCGATTTTGCCGGTTCTCCTTGCCACCAAGGACAACGATGGACAGGTACGCGAAGTAGCCCGCCGCGTCCTCGAAGCTCTCGAAGACCGCCGGAGTAAGTGTTGAGGATTTATCAAGCGGGTACGGGGGCGGGTCGGACGATGCGACTGCGTGAGGTTTGGGCTAAGGCAGACGGGGAGCAGGTCCTAGTCTGGGTGGAGAATGCCCAGCAGGTCGCGTCGTGGTTGACTTGGCAGGCAGAGAGTTATCCAGGACGGACGCTCCACCTCGGTACTTTCCGGGCTTGGGCGCGGCGTTGGCTCCAGGAGTTTTGGCCCTGGCTTGCGCCCCACCGCGTCGGACTGCCGGAGGCGCAACCCCAGCTCCCCTCGGTTCTAGGGGCACAGTGGTGGCTGGGACAGGTCTTGGACCGGGACTTAGTGCAGGAATTTCTGGACCGGGGCTGGAGTCATGAACGTCTGGTTGCCCAACTGACGCGCTGGTCGGTCCAGCAAGCTGAGGGTCTACCGTTGGGGTTGACGGAGGAGCTAGCCCCCTTGGTCCAAGCCTGTCTGACGCGCTACCGGGAGCAGAGTTGGGCGCGGGGGATTTTTGATACGGGGCAACAGGTGCAGGTGGTCCGGGATTACTTACTCACGGACCCCGTCTGGGTTGCCCAGCTTGCCGCTCGTTATCCTCATTGGCTCTGTGATGACGTGGAGGAGTGGCCCCCGGCTTTTTGGGCAATTTTGACTACGTTTCGGGCGCAGGTGCGCTTAGATGTGGCCTTCAACCCCTACGAGATCCACCAGCAACCGCGTCAGGCGCACCATCGGGAGTTACTCGATACCCCGCCCGTGTGGAGTGTGGCCCCTAGCTCACCCGTACTGGCGCAAGCTCTGGCAAAACAGGATGGACTCACGGCCCATCGCGTCTGGGTGCCAGAACGGTCTCAACTCTGGGCAGCGGCGGTAGGGCGGATTCGGGAACTACCGGGCTGTGTCCTACTCATCCCCAGTGCGGACTCCTGTGTCCGTGCCCATTTACAACAGTGCCTCGGCGGACAGTTCCAGTGGTATTTCCCGGAACAGGATTTACCCACGCAACTCCCGGCGCAGTTGGTCTGGACGGCTTTGGCCTGGGTGGACCCAGCGCGGTGGGGGATGGCGACTACCTTTGATACGGCGCAACTGTTGGAATGCGGATTTGGACTCACGCCCGGTCAGGCACTCCGTTGGTCCCGTCAACTCCACCAACCCCTAATTTCCCTCACTGATGCACCCCCGGCCTGTCACCAACTCAGCCAGTGGCAAGCTCAGATGAGCGGTCAACCCTTGGAGCAGCAGTGGGCAGCGGTTTTTGATTTATTGACGGTAGCTACGAAAGACCGAGCACGGTTGAATTGTCTGCGGGGTTGGGGAGAGCAACTGTTGGCCCTTGGTGGTGCCGATAGTCTCCCTTGGTTACGAACGGTCGGGGTATTGCCGCGCTGGGAACTGCCCGTGGACCCCGACCGGGTGCTGGTGAGTAACCCCCGTCATTTCGTCAATGCTGGTCTAATCAGTGACCATCAGGTTTGGTTGGATGTCACTTCGGACCAGTGGCAAGTCCAGGCGGGCGGCGAGAGTGTCTTAGTGGACCATCTCCAGACCTGTTTACTGCGGAACCGGGGTAGTCTGACGCTGGTGGGCACGCCCCATGACAGTGAGGGCCAGCGTCAACAAGGACCCTTGACCTTACTCTTGAGCGCGGCAGAGCGTGAATAGTGAATAGTGGCATTGCCTAATGCTGTGCCCGTTTTGTTTTTTTATCCCACAAACGTCTGGAGTGCCTCTAGGCAACGCCAAACTTCTTAACCATCCTCCAGTATGCTCAGGCCTGCCAATTAGGCAAGCTGAACGACCAGTGCAGCGCGTGCTCCAATTAACCCCGACTAAAAAAATAGATCGCGAAGTATACTCCGCCAAGCCCCCGAGAACTGGAAATAACGCCCAGTTACACCTTCTTGAAAAACTACGCTCAGACGAGTTGCTAATTGTTCACGCAGGGCAGCACGGTTGGTGAAATGTTTGCGCTGGGCCTCAAAGCGCGTGAAGGTGGCTGTGAGGTCCAAGCCTGAGGGGACCGACCGGAGATGGGTCAAGACATCTATCGCCTGTTGTTCACGGCGGCGCAGCTCCTGGTAACGGGTTCGGTCAGTGGACGGGGCGGGGTTTGTTGCTTTGTGGACCCCGAGCTGCTGGTTGCGATGGAGCCGATAGTCAATCAATGGTTCTGAAAGGGCAATCCCATACCAACCAAGAGCCGAACTAATCAGCGCGATCCAAGCATCATGGACCCAATCGGCGGGGATTGGAAAAAGCCAGGGGGTGAGTTGCTTACGCAGGGCCATGGTCGCTCCGGTCACGATGTTGCCTTGAAAGAGGACCGCCAGTTGTTCAGTAGGGGTAAAGTGGCGAAACTTAGGCACGTTTGAACGCACATAGGACCAGAGGCTTTCGCCTATAGGTTGTGTATTGGCATCCACGAGATTGGCATCAGAAAAAACATAGCCCGCCCGGGGTTGGGCCCGCAAGGCCGCATCAAGGGTCGCAAGCTTATGGGGCTGCCAGCGGTCATCCTGGTCAGCTAGCGCAATCACCGTCCCCACACATCGTCCAATTGCCTGCTCAAAATTTTTTGTCGAACCGAGATTCTGGGGATTGCAATGGAGATGGACGGGGAAGGGGACCCCTTGGGCAAATTCGCGCAGGACAGCTACCGTCTGGTCTTGAGAAGCGTCGTCACAGATGACCATTTCATTAGGGAGTAGGGTCTGGTTGGCAATGCTCGCCAGTTGTTCAGGTAGATACCGCGCTCCGTTATACGTGCACATCGCCACTGAAAGCATCCCTGGACCTCTGCGAAATCCCATCTATATTACAACCCGAAGAAGTCCGGCCCTGAACCTTCGTAGGTGGGGTTGACCCGCAGGTTCATCTGGGGGCAGACGATTTCACAGGTCCGGCACTGGATACAGTTCTCTAGAGACATCCCATGGAGACGCAGGTCGTCTAGGACATCGACGCGGTGGACTTCCGCCGTACAGTCAGAGATGCAGGGGGTGACTTTGCCGAGTTGGTCGTAGGTACGGATACAGGTCTGGCAGGTTTGGGCACTGAACTCCTCAATGTGGCGGTTCCCCTCGTGGTAGCGGGTCCCTGCAAAAAACACCGCGTCTCCCCGGGCATACATGGTCTCGGTGAGGGCCTGGGGGTTAATTGTCGCGACGGTGGGTTGGTAGTCGGGTTTGACCCGTTAGTGACAGGGGATGTACTGGGCGGGGCGGGTGTTGTTGGTGAGCCCCAGAATTAAGGTGAGGGCCTTGGCAGTCTCGACGCCACGCTGGATCGGGGGGCAAGTCCGTAGCGCAGACTGCCGAACCAGGGATGCCCCTCGTCCCCACTCGCTATCACCGCTGGCAGGTATTCCCCTAAAAGACGTGCATTTTCGAGGAAAGCATAGCGGAAGTAGCGGCTGGTGTAGAGGGCACGACCGACGAAACTAGCCAAGACCTGTTGCTGGTAATGGTTCTCGACAATGCTGAAATCACACTTCTGGAACGCCTCATGGATTAACCCTGCCGGACCGTCCCCGTGTGAAGTTGGAATGTCTACGGCTCTTAGCAACCCTCAAGCTAGACCCGGCGCAGATGCAGTTCATCTCGGGGTTCGTAGACACTTACTTGCAACTCACTGGGTCAGAGGAACTTCAATTTACCGAGCAGTTGGGATAGAACAACTCTCACTAGCGCAACTAGAGACATTGGGTGAGGATCTTTTGGACTTTGTGGACCGGGCGGCTCTGCAACACTGGCTTACTCAAAATTAACGATTCTTCTGATATTTTTGTCAGCTATCTAGACTAAACCCGCACTCTCCCCTCCTCGTTGTGGGCGATGACGAGCATAGAATTGGGCTAGCGGGGTCTCTTCATACTTGCGCCGCGCATCTTCCTCATTAGCCTGGAGCTCACCCGAGAGTTCCTTTGATTCCATTGAAGTCTGGTGGAGTTGAGCGCGGAGGCGGGCACGAGTAGCATCATCTGGAATGTATGGTGTCGGTTGATCGCTCACGGTAGCCTCCATGTTATTTTGACTTCTTGGATACTCTGTTGCCACGCATCCACGCGGTTTTGACTATGAGTGTAGGCTTGCAGCAAGCGGCAAGAGCCTTCAGCCAAGCAAAGTGCCATGTTAAATATGTACTATCTTATTTTAAGAGAATTCAAAAGGAATTAAATCGAGTAGCTTATACCTAGCGTTACTTTCACCAGTAGAGGTAGTATTTTCCCAAATGACTTCTATTATCGCAGTATAAGAGCTACTTAAGGTCATAACTCTACCATTCTTTATTATCTCTTCTGAGATAGTCCCAGTGTAATCCTCTCCATCAAAACTATTAAACTCAAATCTTTTGTTCCTTTTGTTACCTCCAATCAAAATTCCCGATGTAGTTACTTGTTCTGGCATCTCCTCAACAATTTCGTCCAACACCTGAATTGCACTTTTGATGGTCATTGCTGGCAGCATAACCTTTAAACCACTTTCGTCAAAAGGGGAACCCCAATCAACTTCTATTGCTGTATCGGCTAAACTTACTGAACTTAGGAATTTTTTGTAGTTAGAAGCTGAGCGGGTTTTTAAAGATGTTGCTTTTTCTCGTAAGCCTTCAACACTCAGACTCTCGTTTACTAACTCTGCAAATTCTTTAAAGGTCTGTGTAGAAAGGGGGGGGCCGAAAAGTTCCCCCTGCATGATCTGTTGAGTCGTGCCCAACCTTATTCCAGAAGAACCTGGGAAAGTTGAGATAACTGATAGTCTAGTACTATCCATTACCATTTGCGGAATACGCCCACCTTTACTATTTAAGCCAATTTTCACCTGCCCAATTGAATAAAGAGTTGCTTGCAAGTAGCGTAAAGAACTACTAAGAATATGTAAATCTAGCTCAGTTTTGTTTAACTCATCTACAAACAAGCGGAGTGATATTACTTCACGCATTCCTGACCGAGCGAAGAATTTAGCCGACGCAAGTTTCATGATAATCTCTTCGGATGACAACCCATCTACGTTCTCAAGAACATTTAAAGTGTCCCACATCCTGATTAAGTAATCAGAGGATTCTGGATTTAATGGCAGCACAACCTCACTCTCATCATCGCCATGATTTTTAGTCCAAACCGACGCTTTGTTCCCGATGAGCCGACGTTTTTCCCACCCAGACTGAGCAAGATGCTGGGCAAAACCATCTAGGCTAATAGCCTTAATTATTTCAGCAGTATGAAGATTTACTTTCATAAACCCTCTCCTCTGGAGACTTTCTCTATTATAGAGCAAAGGTTGTCAACATTGAAAATATTACTTCTAGGGATTGAGATAGTAACTGATTCTCTATTATAGTTTGAAGGATATCCACTTAAGGAAAGCCAATATCCACAGCCCTTTAAAGATAGTTCCTCCTCGGAAAATAGTATCCACTTATCAATAGTTTTGGGTACTAGGACAACAACTAGAATTACAGGCGTTATACAGTCAGCACTAAGTCTTTTATAAGTAGATATTTTTACTGGATAGCTGAGCTTATCTATATTTAGGATAGAATTGTCAGCAGTACATTTAATTTGTATATCAAGCGAAGAGCGACGACCAGAGGTCTCTTTAACGAGAACGTCTACTCCATCCATATCCACTTGTCGAGGTGCTGCCTGAAACACGTAACCTGCTACCGCAACGACAGCATGAACATAAGCAAGGCTAAATTCTTCTTTGTGGAAGTTCAATTCCATGTAATACCCTTATCAGTCCACCTAAAGAAGACGGCTACACCTAATACCCAACGTGCACATTTATGACAATACTGTTTTTCCATGCTTTCCTTATTAATACTTCCGTTCCTGGGGGGTGAAGCGGGCGGGATCTAGGGCTTCTAGGCTCAGGTTTACCGGGCGGGTACTGGTTTGGACCTGTTGGTGGGAGTCCACGAAACCGAGGGAGTGGCGGAGGTATTGGCTATCGTTGCGGTCTTCATAGTCCTGGCGATAATGGGCACCCCGGCTCTCGCGGCGGGCACGGGCACTGGCAAGAATTACTTCACCCACCGTGAAAAGGCTCTGGAGTTCGAGGGCGGCGGTGAGTTCCATGTTGAAGATGCGGCCCCGGTCGTCGAGGCGTAGGTCGTTTTGGTAGCGGGATTTTAGGAATTGGACTTTTTCGAGACCGTCGCTGAGGATCTGTTCTTCCCGGTAAATCCCGCAGTGGTAGGTCATCAAGTTTTGTAGCTCGGTGCGTAACGGGTAGAGGCGGCTAGAGCCATCCTGATTGAGCAGCGCGGCAATTCTCGCTTCCGCTTGTTGTTGGTAGGGGCGCGGGTCAAGTTTCGGGAAAGCACGGCCCTGGACGTAGGCCCCAATCTGTTCACCCGCCCGTTTACCGAAAACCACGCATTCCAAAAGCGAGTTGGAGCCTAAACGGTTCGCCCCGTGGACGGAGACACAGGCGCACTCCCCGGCGGCAAAGAAACCGGGTACGGGGTTGCTCTGTTGGTCCAGGACCTGACAATCCACCGTCGTCGGAATCCCGCCCATGGAGTAGTGGACCGTCGGGCGCACGGGTAAGGGCGCGTCAATACAGTCAATCCCCAACAACCTCATACCCTCCTCACGGGCAAAGGGAATTTTGCTGATAATCTTCTCTGCTCCCAGGTGGCGCACATCCAAATGCACGAATTCACCGCCACCAATCCCACGTCCCGCCCGGATCTCTAGGGCGATATTGCGCGAGGTGATATCTCGGGGCGAGAGTTCCATCTTGTTATGGCTAATCGGGTAGTTTGCCATGAAACGTTCACCCTGGTCGTTGAGGAGATAGGCCCCCTCGCCGCGCACCGCTTCGGAGATGAGGACCCCGACTGGATAAAGCCCGGTGGGATGGAACTGGACAAACTCCATATCTTGTAACGGCAACCCCGCCTGCACTGCCAAACACAGCCCATCCCCGGTGGAGGCAAAATCATTAGAAGTCGTGTTGTAGACCCGCCCGTAGCCCCCGGTGGCAAAAAGGATAGCTTTAGCGCGTAAAACTTCAATCTGCCCGGTCTCCAGACAGAGGACGACCAAGCCTTTGACCTCCCCTTCTTCATAGATGAGTTGCAGGACGTACCATTCCAGATAAATCTTGGTCCCGTAGCGAAATAGGTTGTTTACTAATTCGTGAAGGATAGCGTGGCCCGTCTTGTCGGCGGCGTAACAGGTGCGGCGGTGGGTGTGTCCACCGAAAGCGCGTTGGGCAATTCGTCCATCGTCTAACCGCGAAAAAAGTACGCCGAGGTGTTCTAGGTCGATGATGACTTGGGGGGCAGACTGGGTGAGGACCTGCACGGCGTCTTGGTCGGCGAGGTAATCAGAGCCTTTGACCGTATCGAAGGCGTGGGTCAGCCAGTCGTCCTGGGAATCTACGTTCTGGAGCGAGGCCGCAATTCCGCCTTGGGCAGCAACAGAATGGGAGCGGATGGGATGGACCTTGGAGATGAGGGCGACATCCAGACCGGGATAATTTTGGGCGATGGCTAGGGCCGCACGGGACCCAGCGAGACCGCCACCCACCACAATTACATCGTGTTCAAACATGGTCCCATTGTGCCCCGCGCTCCTAAGTTGCGCTAGTTGTGCCTAGGGAAAATAGCTTACCCTTAACAATGTCTGTCCTACACCGTCATGAGTCACCGTCCGTCCTGGGATGAATATTTTCTTTCGTTAGCTAAACTCGCGGCGACCCGCTCCACCTGTCGGGCGGTGGCGGTGGGCGCGGTCATTGTCAAGGACCGTCAAGTGCTAGCCACGGGCTACAACGGTCCCCCGGCGGGTTTTGCCCATTGCACGGAGTTGGGGCACTGTTATGTCGGGGTCCCGCGCTGTGATAGTGATCAGGCTTTTACGTCGCGGGCGGCCCATGCGGAGATGAATGCGATTGCGATGGCGGCCCGTAAGGGGATTGCGGTGGAGGGAGCGACGATGTACACGACTTTGGAACCCTGTCTCTCCTGTACTAAGTTGATTCTGGCGGCGGGGTTGGTGCAGGTTTTTTATGAGGTGGGGCTGAGTTATGACCGGGCACGGGCAGCTTTTGTCGAAGAGCTTGCAATCCCGATTTTGCCTTTACAACTCTCCCCGGCAGCGACCCAGCGGGCGGTGGACTTGATTCAGTCGCCCACGTCCTATAAATTACCCCCGGACCCAGTGGGGTATGCGGGATGAAGACGTTACTGGCGTTGGATATTGATGGGGTGGTCCGGGATGTGGCGGGGTCCTATTTGCGGGCGTTGGCGGACACAGTCGAACATTACGCGGGTTTTCGGCCTAGTTTGGACCAGATTGACCGACTCAAAACTGAGGGGATTTGGAATAACGACTGGGAAGCAGCGCGGGAGTTGATTTACCGTCATTTTGAGGCGCAGGAGTTGACGCGCTCGAATGTCCCTCTTTCCTACCCGCAATTAGTGGCGTTTTTTCAGGAACGTTATCTGGGCGAGGACTTTGGGGGGTATATCCGGGCTGAGCCGCTTTTAATTGGTCGAGAATTTTTTGAACCCTGGGACCGGGCGGGCATTAATTGGGGTTTTGTGAGCGGGGCTTCACGGGCTTCGGCGGAGTTCGTTTTGGGACGGTTGGGGTTGGAGCGGCCCCCGTTAGTGGCGATGGGCGAGGCCCCGGAGAAACCGGACCCCGGTGGGTTATTGAAACTCGTGGCTCAGTATCCCGAGACGAGTCAGGTGGTCTATTGCGGGGATACAGCAGCGGATATCCTGACGGTGGTTCACGCGCAACAGGCCGACCCAACGCGGGTTTATCGCGCCGTGGGGGTTTTGCCGCCCCACAATCGTTCAACTGCGTACCAGGAACAATTGTTAGAACGGGGAGCGCATCGGGTTATCCGTGGACTAGCTGAACTGACGGTGGCGGACGTGAGGGGTCTATTTTGATGCTATCTTTGCTCTGACCCGACGGCTGACCCGATGTCTGAGTCCTGGGAACGTAAACTCCGCAACCTCCGGGTCGCCTTCCTTGGCGCACTTCCTAATACGCTACTTAAACCGGTGGCGAAGACGAGTGATGTTTTACACCGGGTGGAACGCTATGATTTCTCCATTTTGCTCAATCTCAACGATAAATCTATTAGCCGTCCGTTGTTATTAAAAGGGAGCTATGAGGACCATGTAACGGCGGTATTCGTGGACCATTTACACCCCGATGCTCGGGTTATTGATGTGGGCGCGAATATTGGTTATTACAGTCTACTGGCGGCGAGTTGTTGTCCTCAGGGTCAAGTTTATAGCTTCGAGCCAGACCGTAAGAATTATCAACTGTTGACGGCGAGTCTAGCTTACAATGGTTACACTCAGGTCCAAGCGCATAACCTAGCCGTCAGTGAGCATAATCAAACGTTGGTTATTTCGGACTTGGGCAATGCTGGGAACTCAGGATCTCGATTTACCTCAGATAACAAAGACCAACTCGCGCTCCATATCCACGGTCCTAATCCCTACTTCCAGGAGATTAAAGCGGTAAGTCTGGATAGTTTTTTGCCGGATGTGAAAGTGGATGTGGTGAAGATGGATATTGAGGGCCACGAGTTCCAGGCTTTGCGGGGGATGGTCCGCATCCTCAAAGAACAACGCCCCATTTTATTTCTAGAGTTCTCGCCAGCCGGTTTAAAACTAGTCGGCCGCGTGGAACCCATCGCAATGCTGCAATTTCTGGTCGGATTGGGTTACTCCATGGGCGCAATTGAAAGGGGCGGTCAGGTTCACGCACTCGGTCAAGATATCCCAGCCATCCTCAATTACACAACGGCGCAACAGGTCAACCATGTGGATTTATTACTGACCTAAGGGCTCCCAAAATTCCTCTATGCCTTTCGGATAGCGTGGCTGATGGCACTGACCTATTAGTTAATCATTAGGTCTCGCTTATTCGTGAAACAATTCATCTGTACACAGAAATTTCGATTCGATAATAGCGTGTATTTACCTCTAAATAGATCCGGTAAGCTGGGAGGCGAGGAATATTCCACAATCATTAGGCTATTATGCTTTTGTATGCCAGACCAAATCACTCTAGGGAGCACTTGTAAATGCATCACCAGTTGAGTAGCACAGGCTTGGCTCAGGGGACCTACGTCGTCCCGAAACCGTCCAATGGGCTTGGGAAGATTGCACTGGGGATTTGTCTGGGCTTGCTCCTCCCTAGCTGTACCGCGCAATTTGTACCAGTTGCCCACGCAGCGGATGAAACGGCGCGTCCTGCTTTCATCAACAAAGTCTGGCAAGTGAGTAAATCATCCAGTACCGCGCCGGGATTACTCTATGTCTTCTTGTCAGACGGCACGTTGGTTCTCGCATCGCCCAACAGCAAGCCCGCGTTAGGGAAGTGGAAGCACGCAGACGGTAGCTTGACCATCATCGAAGAGGGTATTTCCTACCCAGTAGATATCTTGAAGCTCAGTAAAGATGAACTCAAAATCAAGATCAAGGGTCCCGGTGAGCCGATCGAAAGTACATTGGTTCCAGCCGAAGAACCGCTCCCGTTACCCTCGGATAACGCCGGATTGTGAGGAAAACGCCATGATCCAAATTGTCCGCCCGTTGCTGGTCGCGGCCCTACTGTCAGCTATGACGGCTCACGCCCAGCAGCCCATCAACATCAACACTAATCAGGGTCCGGTAACGGGTCTTCAGACGACGACCCTACAAACATTCTTCGGCATTCCCTACGCTGCTCCCCCGACCGGGAGTCAGCGTTGGTCTGCCCCGCAACCCGTCACTCCCTGGACAGTCCCCCGCGATGCGACTGCGTTCGGGAATCAATGCACACAAGTCGTCTTGGGCCTCTTTGCCGTACCGGGCGAGACCAAGGGTGAGGTGCGAGGTGCTGAAGACTGTCTGTTCCTCAACGTCTACACGCCAACTGAAACCACGGGTCGGTTGCCCGTCATGGTCTGGATTCACGGTGGTGGCTTCACCGCTGGTGCGGGTAGTCTTTACGACGGTAGTGTCCTTGCCCGTAAGCACGGCGTCGTTGTCGTCACGCTCAACTACCGCCTCGGTCCCCTTGGATTCCTGGCACTAGCGGGCTTAAATAGCGGGGAAGGTAACTACGGCCTACTCGACCAGCAAGCTGCCCTGCGGTGGGTGCGTGAAAACATCGCGGCCTTCGGGGGCGACCCAGGGAATGTCACGGTCTTCGGGGAGTCCGCTGGTGGTCTGAGTATCTGTGCCCAACTTGCCTCGCCCCAAGCGACTGGACTATTTGACAAAGTAATTATTCAGAGCGGGCTTTGCATGAGTCCGGGCAATAATGTCAGTCTGACCGATGCCTCGCGTCGTAACCTTGCCTATGCCGCCCGACTCGGCTGTCGGAAAGCAGACTCCCTCTGCCTGCGCCGTGTGACCCCGCAGCAGGTAACCAGCACGGCGGTACCCGGCCTGCGCCCCCTCGGGAATCTGGTCTGGTCTCCCGTGTACGGTACCACCCTCTTGCCCCTCCCCCTCCAGGCGGCCTTCAGTAGCGGTAAATTCCACCGGGTCCCTGTCCTCCAGGGCACAAACCACGACGAGGGGCGGCTATTTGTTTCCCTGGCCTCATCTGCTGGCAAGCCATTACAGCCTCAACAGTACTGGGGCGGGACTAGTCTGCTGGTGGGCCTAGCCAAGAATCGACAGGTACTCGCCCAGTATCCCTATAAGACCTACGGCACCCCCGCCCTCGCCTTCGCAACCGTCTTCACTGACGCGATGTTCAGTTGTCCGGCCCTAAATGTCGGCACCGCCCTCGCCAAATATGTGCCGGTGTACGCCTTTGAGTTCAACGACCCGCAGGCGGTTACGAGCCTCAAGATACCCGCTGGTCTGTCCAGCCTGGGGTCTTTTCATTCGAGTAGTCTGGTCTATGCTTTCCAGACACCTCTGGTCGGCCTTGCGGACCCAGCCCAGTTCAACCCCGCGCAACGCAAGCTCTCTGATGCTTTCAGCCTCGCCTGGGTAACTTTCGCCAAGACCGGAGACCCGAACAGGCCAGGAGAACCGCGCTGGCGGACCTTCAACGCCGGAAGTAACATCCAGACCTTCACCCCGACCGGGATTGCGGAGAATACTCGCTTTGCTGAGGAACACAAATGCCGGTTCTGGTCGCAGCTCGGGCTCAAGTAACAGCAGAGGGTGATAAATCCTAGCCGCTGACCCTGACCTTGCCCCAAATTAGTGGACAGGGACCTTATGCTACCTGAGAGCAGGCAGCATAGTAATACCACTTCTCAGATTTAATACGCTAGATAAATTCATTTAGCCAATTGTGGGAAGC
>NZ_JAAXLT010000005.1 GCF_013285555.1 Candidatus Cyanaurora vandensis
CCCGCCACTCCGCCTGCCACTACCAAATAAAACCATGCCACTTACCTCTGCGAAACCTTTGACTGACTGGACCGAACAAGATGCTGCCCTGCTCGCTGAACGCCTTGAGCGCGATGAGTACACCGAGATCGAGACGGCCTTAGCGGACTGGAAGCTACTCAAAGCTCTCCAGTACTCCCGTCCTGAACTGGTTTTGCCCTACAGTCATCTCCTCGAATTGGAACCCGACGAGGACTGAAATCCGCCCTGAGAAAGACCCCAGTCCGTGCCAACTTGCCGGATGATGCTTGACTATGTTCTCTTTTACTTTTAGCCCAGCTATCCGAGACTTCGACCAAGTGACAGCGGCCCATAGTGTGGCCTTGACCCAAGCTCAGCAAATAGCCGATTTCTGCGCCCTCAACGCGGCGCAGCTAGACCAAACTGGGGATTTCCCGGTAGTAGAGTTTCGGATGTTGGCTGAGGCAGGTTTGTTGGCGGCTCCCCTCAGTCAGGATTGGGGCGGGCTGGGGTTAGGGAGTGGGGCCGACGGGCTGCTGACCTTGCTGGAATTACTCTGTCATCTCGGGCGCGGCAACTTATCCGTGGGTCGGGTCTATGAAGGCCATGTCAATGCCCTGCTATTGATTCAAACCTTTGGCACCCTTGAGCAACAACTGCGCTACAGCCGTTTGGTTCACGAGCAGCATCTGTTTGGGGTCTGGAATACTGAAGATGCGGACGGGGTAAAGTTAATTCCCCTGCCGAATGGTCGCTATCGCTTACTGGGGGCCAAGACCTTTGCTTCGGGGGCGGGTCAGGTAACTCGACCTTTAATCAACGGGGCCTTACCCGATGGCGGCTGGCAGATGTGCGTGGTGCCCCTAGATGAAGTCCAAGCCCGGATTGACCCTTCCTGGTGGCAACCCCTGGGGATGCGGGCCTCGACCAGCTACCGAATTGACTTCAGTGGGATTGAGCTTGAAAGTGAGGACCTGATTGGGGCACCCGGCGACTACTGGCGGCAACCCTGGCTGACGGGCGGGGTGGTCCGGTTTGCAGCAGTGCAGTTGGGCGGGGCAGAGGCCCTGTTTGCGGCAGTTCGTACCCACTTGCAGGAGCGCGGTTGGACGGAGGACCCCTATCAATGTACCCGGGTAGGACAGATGGGGATTGCCTTGGCGAGTTGCCGACTTTGGCTAGCAGGTTGTGCCCAATTCCTCCAGACCCCGACCCAGACTGCTACTTTGGTGGCCTATGCCAATATGGTCCGCACCGCTGTCGAATCGCACTGTCTGGAAGTTTTAACCTTAGCGGAGCGTGCCGTAGGCGCGCGGGGCCTACTCAAACCCCACCCCCTTGAGCGCATCGGGCGTGATTTGACCCTCTATCTACGCCAACCCGCTCCCGATGCCGCCCTAGCTCAGGTGGGCCATCACCTCTTGAGCCAGACCACCCCGATTTATGCCCAGTGGGACCATGTTTGAACGGGTCCTAGCCCACGCGCCCGTCTACCCCAGTGCGAGTGTGGCAACGTTCGGGCCGACGCTAGTCGTTGCACCCCATCCCGATGATGAATCCCTCGGCTGTGGCGGGGCTTTGAGTTTATTAAAGGGGATGTCGGTGCGAGTCCTTATAGTCAGTGATGGGACGGCTTCTCACCCCGGTTCCTTGCGCTACCCACCTGCTAAGTTACGGGCTTTACGTGAAACTGAGGCCCAAGCGGCCCTAGCGGTTCTCGGGGTTGCCGCTTATCAGATCACTTTTTTGGGGTTAAAAGATGGGACCCTACCGCATCCAGGGGACCCTGGTTTTGCTCAGGCTGTCGAATGCTGTGAGAATGCTTTAGCGGATTTTGTGCCCACCACGGTTTTGCTACCCTGGCGACGAGACCCCCATCCAGATCATCGGGCGGTTTGGACGATGATGACTTCGGCTCTGGGTGCCCTTGGGTCAACCCCGCGTCTATTGGAATATCCGGTCTGGATGTGGGACCAAGCGACGAATGACCATTTACCCCGCGTCGGGGAGGTTACAGCCTGGAAGCTAGATATTAGCTCGGTCCTCAGCCGCAAACTCGCCGCCATCGCGGCCCACCGCTCCCAGACCACGGACCTAATTGACGATGACCCCACTGGTTTCCGGTTGACCCCGGCGACCTTGGCTCATTTTGCCCAGCCCTGGGAATGCTATCTGGAGTCCTGTGATGCGTCCTTCCTTGCCCCCGAGTTACTTTGATGCCCTTTATCAAGCTCAGCCTGACCCCTGGAGCTTTGAGACGAGTCCCTACGAACAGGCGAAATACAGCGCGACTCTCGCTGCCCTACCTAAAGCGCAGTACCGTTCGGCCTTTGAGATTGGTTGCTCCATTGGCGTGTTGACGGAGCGATTGGCCCAGCGTTGCGAAAGACTGCTCGCTGTGGATGTGGCAGAACGGGCCTTGGGGAGGGCTAGGGAGCGTTGCTGCCATCTGCCTCATGTCCAGTGCGAGTTACGGCGGGTACCCGAGGAATTCCCCACCGAAACTTTTGATCTCGTGCTGGTTTCTGAAGTGGGCTACTACTGGTCCTGGACAGACTTAGCCCGTGCCCAAACCTGTATCCTGCAACAGTTGGAGCCGGGAGGCCATCTGCTGTTAATCCATTGGGTCCATTTCGCCGTGGATTACCCTCTAAATGCTGATGAGGTCCACGAGAGTTTCTTGGGGTTGGCGCAGGGCCTGCAGCATTTGGGGGGACGGCGCGAGCCTGACTATCGGTTGGACCTCTTTGAGCGGGTTATGCCGTAGCTCAGCGAGGCGAGTCCGTAGTAGCTCGATGGCAGTTTCCACAGGCAGCCGAGAACCCGTGGGTTGTGAGACGGTTTGCAGGAATAAACCGCAGGATGGAGAACTCGTTAGAGTAGCTTTGAGCCAAGTCCGGTCTACGCCGAGGACTTGGGCTAGGTCATTGAGTTCCCGGTCGGGTCCATGCTGGTGCCAAAAGGTACGCAAACGACGACGCAGGACTAACCGTTGCTCAATCGTGACGGGAGATTCAACTAAATAGGGCTGTTGGGCTTGGCCTAGCTCCGACCAAGTTTCTAGTTGCGCGGCTAATCCATTCTCCGTCCGCCCGAGCCGGCGGGCTGAGGTCGTCGCCCGGACTCGGGGACTGTGGCGGAAGCGGGCATCCACTCGTTGTAGGGCTTGGTAAAGAGCCACATCCTCTGGGGTCCGCACACTAGGTAGCCCTCCGACCTTCCCATAAATTTGAGTGGTCACGGCGAGACTAGCCCCGAAGTGCTGGTAATGACGGGGCCAGGGGTCCGCTGGGTCTGGGTCGAGGTAGGTCTCTAGTTCACTGACTAAATACTGATAGGCGACATCCCGCAAATGGAAACCACGGGCACGGGGACTGAGGGCTAACCGTCCACAGCGGTCAGTCTGGACCCGGCCCCCCACGCCATCCGCCCCAGCCTCAACCTCAGCTAAGGTCATCGCCAGCCAGTCCGGGGCAACCAGAGTGTCGGCATCGGTCGAACAAATCACGCCCTGAGGACGGCCTAGAGTCATCAGACGGCGATAGGCTTCATCCATCAATAGTTGGCGGGCGCGTCCCACATGGGCTTCAGCAGGCGGCAGGACCCGTTCGATTATGTGCAATGAAAACCCCGGTAACTGCTGAGCAAATATCCGGGCTAGGTGGGCCGTCTGGTCGCGGCAATTGTTGGCAAGAAGGATGACCTCGTACTGCTCCCAGGCCAAGGGTCTACCCAGTCGGTTCACCTGCTGAGCCAAGGCACCCAGCGTAGCTTGGATGAATTGCGCTTCATCACGGGCGGGGACAATAATGCAGGCACGGCAGGAGGCTCGGGGCGGGGTAAAGACAAGAGGAGCATCCCTGACTAAACGCCCAAGTACAGTTGATAGCATTACCTCTCAGCAATCTACAAACGCTTTCTAATATAACGACAGAGCCGAGTATGGAAAGTGCCCCTAGGAGAGTAGCCGCAATGGTGAATTTCATCTACTTCTATCAAATCTGCTGGAGTAGCGGTTTCACAGGCCGAATAGTTGCTCAATTTCAGCACTACCCACGCGGTTAAAGTCAGTCGGAACAACAACCTGCCCGGTCAAGAAGCCGCGCCGTTTCATTTGTGAAGGCTCCAAGACATTCAACGCGATGACCTTGACCGGGAAATTGGGATACAAGCCCCGTCGTTCACGACGGCTTTGATTCGAGAGTCTAACAAGCTCCCTCAGCACATCGTTCAAACTCCTCTC
>NZ_JAAXLT010000006.1 GCF_013285555.1 Candidatus Cyanaurora vandensis
CTGAAGTCTTGTACTCAACTGAACGCGAGTGCTTCTTGAACTTGGGAAAACCTTTCTTGCTGTGAATCACAAACATGGTTTACTATGCCCAAACCCATTTGGGGCGACCTATATCATCCCTATCACAAGCACTTCCGATACGTTCTTTCGACCGGTCATAGAGCACAGGTCCCTGCTCCCTTGTGGGTGTCAGACTAGCGAAGCTTTGCCACTTCTGCCAGGGACTTTTGCCAAGGAAGCTAAGCCATCGTTCCCGATTGTAGTACGCCTGCCATTTTTGTAGTTACTCGGCTAAATCAGGTGCCTTGCTATCTACCAAGCTGTAGAACTCCTCAAGGTCAGTACGCTGCGTATGCTCAAGCTTGCCGTTGAGGCGAGGGGAACGCGGCTTCGTAGGACGAAATTTAATCCCCAAAGCCATCAAGCGGTACTGCACCTGACAAGCCATGAACTCCTCGCCACGGTCGGTTTGGCTGCGTTGGCTAGCAAAAGGAAATTCAGTGATTATCTACTCGATAAAGGCTAGGGTACAGTCGGCATTTTTATTGGGGTATCGCCGGATTACTTTGAGGCGAGGACAGTCATCGCTCTGAATGCGCCGAGAACCAAGTCGGCGTTTACCAAAAGCGGCGTAAAGCCCCTAGCTTTAGCTATGGGGATATAGCAAGCCTAAGAGAGACAGAAAAGCTTTTTATACCAATCTAGCTTTGGGGAATTGAACTTACCTACCGTGACACCTATCTCAAAGATGGACTTAACTACTTTAAATGACTTGCATCAATGCCAGCACTCGCGCAGTAAGTTTTTCGCGGCTAACCACACATACTCTAGGGGGTTTTTCCTCCGGTGCATAGGGCGCAAGACAGATACATTCTACCCGCCAATCTTTGCGCTCTAGCCCTTTATTTATCTCTTCTAAATACGTTCTAAATTCTGCTGATGTATGATATATCGCTCCATCCCAAATTAGCTTTATCTTTTTCCCTCTGTAAATCTTTAGTAGATGGTCAATAAAAGCAGTCGTTGCTTTTGTCTCACCTTTCTTAAACTCTTTAAGAACTACATTTCCTTGCATGCTATCCAAAGCACCATAATAGGTTTGCCGCTCACTCTCATTCTTCATCTCAACTACCACGCGTTGCTCTGAAGGACCCCAGACGTAACCTTGGGCATCCCGATGATGCAGAGGACATTTATCTTCCAGAAGTACTATGGTCTCTCCTTTTTTAACCTCTGCTGCCCATTGTTTACCTAGCTCTATAAGCTCTTTTTTTTTAAGCTCTACCGCTTGTGGAGCTTTTTTGGGATTCGACTGTTGCGCTTTTTTGTAGGACAGCCCCGCCTCATGCCTCAAGTCATAATAACTTTGCTTGGAAACATACTCTACATCAAACAGCGGTCTGGTACCAGACCGCTTGTGCAAGCAAGTAACACGCCAACTCGTTTAAGTTCCAATAATTCTTTTCTTTTAACCAAGCCAGGACTTGGCTTTTTTGCCCTGGGGATAAAAGTGGCTTTGGCCCCGCGTACCCTAAGTTAAGACCTGTGATGCCCTCGCGTAAGTAGACACCTTTCCACTTGCTGACCAAGGGGGCTGAGCTTTGTAAAATCTCGGTGATAATGGCTAAGGGGTAACAGTGCAGACTCATCTTGACGGCAAGGGCACGTTTAAGAACTCGCGGGTCAGGATTAGCCTTAATCAGGGCGGTTAGGTCTTCCCCAACATGCCTCAAGCTTCTATTCTAATTCTACACCTGTTTTACATCCAAGAAAGGCTTGCTATACAAGCATGTGGTTTTGGGTCTCATTTTTCTTAAGTACATCGCTGACTCTTTTGAGGAAATGTTTATCAACCTGGAAAAGGGCGCGGGTGAGTATGCCGGAGCCGACCCCGAGGATAAAGATGAATACAAGGCTGAGAATGTTTTCTTTGTGCCTACCGAGGCGCGTTGGTCTTATTTACTGGCTTAAGCTAAACAACCGACCATTGGTACTTTTGTGGATGCGGCGATGGATGCCATCGAACTAGAAAATCCGTCGCTCAAGGGGGTGTTCCTGAGGTTTTTGCGCGGCAAAATCTGGACCCGACGAGTCTGGACAGTTTGATTGATTTGGTGGGTAATATTGCCCTGGGGGATGCTAAATCCCGTAGTGCCGATGTATTGGGCCATGTCTTTGAGTATTTTTTGGGAGAGTTTGCGTTGGCGGAGGCAAGCAGGGCGGACAGTTTTATACCCCGCGCAGCATTATGGGGCTTTTGCTAATACGAGTGGCGGAAAACTCCTGATTGGGGTGGATGATCAGCGGCGCGTGGTGGGGATTGATGAAGATGAGCTTTTAGATTTGCAGGACCGGATTACGGCGATTGCTTTTGACCGGTTCAAGTCAACCAGTGCGCTTTGCTGATCCCCTAAACGCGCCCGAGCATCCCCACGCAGCGCATAGGTAGCGGGCAGGGGATTGAAGCGCAGAGCCTCACTAAACAGCCGTTCCACTTTTAAAAATTGCTCAGCCTGATAAGCCGCGAGACCCTGCTTCAGGAACTGTCCGCTTGTCTGCGCTTGCACACTGGGTGTACTCGCTCCCAACCATAAACACAACGCGAATCCCAGCCACAAAAAGCGCATCAATATCACCTTGGTTTACAACGGACAAGGCGTAACAGTGTTTCCCAAAGCGGCGCACTGAGCCTCATATTCCCGCAAGTAGGTCCTTTCGGATTCATCAAGCAAACCCAGGTCAATCAATTCCCAGTCCATTCCCACAAACGCCAAATTCTCAAAATAGAAGTGGTCAACCAGAGTGGGATGGGCACGGACCACCGCCACATTTTCGATACGGACCCCGCCTTGACCGGGTAGGTAAATCCCCGGCTCGATACTAACCACAGCATTCTCCGTGAAGCCGTAGGTAGAGACGGGCGAGAGCCGAATGCCAGACTCATGGACGTGAATACCCACGCCGTGCCCGGTGCCGTGGGCATAGTCGTAGCCGTACTGTTGGCACACCGCCCGGACTTGGCGGTCGAGTTCTTTGCAGGGTAGGTCACAGGGGAAGACAGCGGTCATGCCCCGGATACAAGCTTTGAGGGTGACGGTATAAATCTCCCGTTGCCAAGGCTGGGGTGTGGAGCCGCCCCGGTTACAAAAGGCTACCCGCGTACAGTCCGTGGCAAAACCCTCTCCGTAGTAGGCCCCACTATCGAGCAGGGTCAAATCCCCGTCCTGCAACAGGTTCTCTGGGCGGGGATTGCCGTAGTGGATAATCGCCCCGTTCGCGCCGGTGGCGGCAATCGTGCGGAAGGAGAGTTCCACCGCGCCTTGGGCCAAGTATTCACGGGCAATCTTTTCGCTCAGGTCCAGTTCACTGACTGGGGCCACAAACGTCGCATCCTCCGTCACCGTCCCAGCAGCGAGGGGAATGGAGCTTTTCACCCAGCGCAGGGTCCGCGCAATCGCCCGACTACTCTTGAGGAACGCTGCCCGGATCGCGGCGAGTTCCTCGGGGGTCTTCTGGGCACGGGCCATCTCCAGCCCAAAGAAGTCAGCGTGGAGGGCCGCCCCCGCCCATACCCCCAGGGCAAAAGTGGGCAAAAAGGCATTGCTCGCCCGTTCACTAAAACAAATATCGGTCACGGAATACGCACTGAGGACCTGGGTCAGTTCCACCAAACTTCCCCGGACCAGGATGACCCGGTAGTCCGTCGCCGTGGGGAGTTGGATGTCTGTGGTCTCAGTCCCCGGCGGCAAAAACAGAATAATATCGCGGCCCACCACGAAACCATCAGCGAGAAACGAAGAGGCATTGGGCATGTGAAACCCCCGTGCCCCGACCAGCCAAGCCACATCGTCACTCATGCAGGTGAGGATACAAGTGCGGTCGGGGTCAAGATCCGCTGGTAGGCAGCGGTGTAAGTCGTTGAGGTTGCCCGCCGTAGTTCGCCCCGTGGCGGTGGTAGGCAAGGCCGCCACCGGACGAGTCACCGACCAACCCGGTAGAGCCAACGCTGTTGAAATCTCCTCCTGCTGCCAGACCTGGAGGGTGAACCCCCGTTCTTTACAAATCTCCTGGAGTTGAATAAAGCGTTTCCAGGTCGTGCGGGCACCGTCAATCGCCACGGTCAACTCCGTGGCGGGGACCGCCTCCAGCCAACCTAAAAGCCCGGTTTCCATCGTCTGCGTAACATCGAGTTTAACGACTTGAACAAAATTGGGGTCTATTTCCTGGTCGGCTTGGAGATGATACCGACCGTCTACGAATAATAAAAATTGCGCCTGGTCTAACTGCTGACTCAAACGGGCTGAGAGAAAAATCCCGTCCCCTGTCGAGCCACTGAAGTTACTGAGGGCATAGCGATGGTTATTGGCAAGGACGTTGTATTCCGAGAGGAAAGCATCTTGAGCGGTAACGAACACACAATCTACCCCCCGTTCTACCCCCAGATTTTCGAGTGCAACCTGGGCTTGGGCAGGGCGGGCCACATAGTGGGGCAGGTCATGGGCTAGGGGTAGGGTTGCAGTCATTGTCCACTCAGGTTCAATACGCTTATTTTACCCGGTGGATGATTACCCCAGCCGGAAGTTGGCGCGAGTGTAACGGGCTTCACGCTCGGCATAGCGATGGAGGACTTCGCGTTGGGTCCCGTCTTGGATGCGGCTGTAAGCTTGGAGATAGTTCTCGTAGGCCGTGTCGCCTTCAATGACCGCACAGGTGAGACGAGCGTTTTCCTGGGCTTCAGCGAGCGGATGGTCCGCATTTAAGTAGACAGCTTCAGCAGCGATAAAGGCCGGGGTCAGACCCCCGGTCTCGTAGGCAACTAGAGCCGCTTCATAGGCAGCATCGTCGAGTTGGAGCATGGCGGTAACGAGTGTGAATGGCTTAGGTTTTAACACGTTTTCTCAATTCTGGATAGCTTTTGAGCTTAAGTTGCTGGGGATCAGCTAGTACGCTGGGCCTATGGCAACTATTTATACCATTCATCCCACGACCCCTCAAGTCCGGCTCCTCCAACAGATTGGCTCAGCCCTCCAAGCTGGCGCGGTCATGCTCTACCCCACGGATACGTCCTATGCCATCGGCTGTGACTTGAGAGCTAAGGACGCGCTCCAACGAGTCCGCCACCTCAAGCAACTCGCCACGGGCAAACCCCTGACCTTTCTGTGTCCCTCCCTAGCCGGGATCGCCCAGTATGCTCAGGTCTCCGATAGTAACTATCGTTTGATGCGGAGCCTCGTGCCGGGACCCTACACCTTCATCCTGCCCGCGACGAAACTGGTGCCCCAATTGGTCCTCAACCCCAAGCGCAAAACCACGGGTATCCGCGTCCCTGACCACCCGCTCTGTCAAGCCATCCTCGCCCTGCTCGCTAACCCGATCATCTCGACCTCCGCCCGCCTACCGGGGGAGGATGAGACCACCCTGACCCCCCTGGAGCGCGGCCTGTCGCGGGTCGAACTTTTCGACCGTCTGGACCGGATGGTGGACCTGATTGTGGACGATGGTTCCGAGGTCCTCGACCAAGTTTCCACGATCCTTGACCTGACCGAACCCCAACCCCAGGTTCTACGCCGGGGTCTAGGCTATGAGCGGGTAGCCCACTGGGAAGAGGACTCAGGTATTCTAGGGAGAACCTGACCCACCTACTGATGAAGACCCTCTGGTTATTGCCCCTGGTCCTGATGCCCGCCCTCTTAGCCCAAGAAGAGGAAGTGAAACCGCCCGTCCTGCGAATTCTCCTGCCCGAAGCCAACGCCGTGTACGGTAAGCATCTCCCCATTCAAGTGGAAGTCGAGCATTTCCGGCTGACGAATGATTGGAGCGTCCCTGGGGAAGAGGAGCGACTACCCGTAACCGGGGCGGGTCATCTCCAGTACGTGTTGGATAACCGTCCCCTGATGCACACCGACAGTACGCGCCTAGTCCTTGAAGACCTCCCCACTGCCGAACACATTCTGGTGGTTACGCTGGTCGGTCATGACCATATTCCCGTGGGACCAGAGCAGCGCGTCATCTTCAAAGTCGTCGCTCCCCGTAAGGGCCTCAGCCGTCCGCCCTTAATCGGACTTACCCCCGAATAACCCGCCAAAACCCTTGGTCAGGTCATCCAGTTGGTCCATTGCTCCTGCTCCTGCCAGCATCGTATCCAGGTGAGCCGCCATGGGCGCGGGTAGTTTTTGTTTAACAAAATTGAGAACAAGCTCAACCGCAATTCGGGCACCCTCTTGGGAAAGCCCCGTCCGCTCAGCCACCAGTTGAACCAAATCAGCCACGTTCCCTACCAATCACGCTGACAAGAGGATGACATACATCCCACCCTAAACGGCAAGTTGTTAGTATCTCTTTTGTAGTGAACCCCAGTATTGAGACAGGCAGTTAAGCAGTTTGTTGTTTCTGCATGGCCTTCGGCCACGGAGCCTATCAAACTCCGCTGGCGGTAGATACCCCAGCGCGGAATGGAACCGCTTTTGTTGTACACCTGCGCCAAGAAATGCCCGATAGCAACGTGCGCTCCCGCCAGATTTTCCTACTCATTCAGATTATGGTTGGCATCTGTTGTACTGACGAATCCTGGCTTGCGCAAACACAGCAGATTATCCTCGCGCCTCAAGCGCAACACCCGCTTGTGACTCACCCAATACCCCCTGCGTTTTAGCTCATGGGTCACGCGCCGATAGCCATAACTCGGCCACGCCAGGGCTACCTGCTGGAGCTGGTTATAAGATTTCCGGGTGTATAGTTGATATTTACCCAAACGAATTTCTCTGGAATTACCTCTGACCTCCGACCGACTCGAAACCCGATATCGTGAGGCATCAGCTCCGGTCGAACGCTCACAGTTTCAGCTCTTATGGCTCATTGGCATGGGTAAAACCACTCAGCAAGTGCGCGAGGTAACAGGCTACTGCTGCACTTGGATACGAGAGCTGGTTAGCCGTTATAACCGCGAAGGTCCC
>NZ_JAAXLT010000043.1 GCF_013285555.1 Candidatus Cyanaurora vandensis
CCCCAGCCCCCTCCCCCGTGAGCAGGGTAGGGGCAAAAATTTTCCTTTCTAGCCTTGGTTCCCCACTAGTGGGGCGGAGGGGCCTCTTCCTCATACTTTCCCTTGTGCTAGGAACGCCAGCCTGGGCAACACCTTTTATTCCTGAGCGCGATGACCAAGTATTAGAGCAGTTGCGGACCAAGCCCCTCGACCCAGTAGCCCGTGAATTGAGCCAACTACGCGCTGACCTCAGCCGGACTCCCCGCGATTTACCCAAGGCATTAACTTTGTCTCGCCGCTACATTGAGATGGGCCGTCTTACGGCTGACCCACGCTACAACGGTTATGCCCAAGCGGTCCTAGCACCCTGGTGGGAGAAGCCCCCCGCTGAAGTTTTATTAATGCGGGCGACCCTGCGTCAGAGTAGCCACGATTTCAAAGGTGCCTTGGCAGACCTTGAGCAACTAATCAAAGCGGACCCCCGCTCGGCCCAGGCCCGCTTGACCAGAGCGGTCGTCTATCAGGTCCAGGGAGAATATGCCCTTGCGAAACAGGACTGCGCTTCCCTCATACAGCTATCTACTGAGTTAGTCACGGTGAGTTGTCTAGCGGGCGTGGCCAGTCTGAACAGACAGGCGGAGCAGAGCTACAGGCTGCTGGCGCGGGTCCTAAAAGCATCTCCCCAGGCTGGTTTGGGTGAGAAATTATGGGCTACGACATTATTGGGCGAGATTGCGGCGCGTCAAGGCCAGGCTAAAGCCGCCGAACTACACTTCAAGCAGGCGATGGCCCTCGGACCCGATGCCTATTTGTTGGGAGCCTATGCGGATTTCCTCCTGGACCAGGGCCGTCCCCAGGCCGTAGTGGACTTACTCAAGGACCAGACGCGGGTCGATGGATTGTTGCTCAGGCTAGTGCTAGCGGAACAAACCCTCAAAGCCCCGGTTTTGGCTACCCACCGCGCCGACTTGACCGCTCGTTTTGCCGCCAGTCGTCTGCGCGGCGATACGGTCCACCAACGCGAAGAGGCCCGGTTTTTACTGCAAGTCCTCAAGCAACCCAAACAGGCTCTCCCTGTGGCCCAAGCGAATTGGCAAATTCAACGTGAACCGGCTGATACCTACTTACTCCTTGCGGCTGCCCTCGCCGCCGGGGATAAAACCGCCGCCCAACCCGCCCTGACTTGGTTACAAGAAGTCCGCACCGAAGATAAACAACTGGCTGTACTCGTCAAAGCCTTAGGGAGTGGGAAATGAGGTGGTTACTATGGCTCTGTCTGGGCTTAGTTTGGTCGGGTCCGGCTCTAGCGCATAAACCCAGTGATAGTTATCTCCAATTCACCGTCCAGGAAAACCGCATCCTCGGGCAGTGGGATGTTGCCCTGCGGGATTTAGATTACGCAATTGGGCTAGATAGCGACAATAATGGGGCGATTACCTGGGGCGAGTTGCGTCGTCAGGAAGCGGCGGTCCTGGCCTACGCCCAACCCCGGCTCCAGCTAACCAGTGGCGGGGCGTGTCCGGTCTCCCCCACGGGCTTTTTGGTGGACAACCACACGGACGGGGCCTATGCGGTCCTGCGTTTCACGGCGACCTGTGCTGAAGTTCCCGCCGCTTTGAAGATCAGCTATCGGCTATTTTTTGACCTCGATCCCCAACATCGGGGACTACTAAACCTTAAAGCGGATGGGCAGACCCAGACGGCAATTTTTAGTCCTGCCCAGGCTGAACAGACCTTGACCTTAGGAGCCAAGACAGCGGGTCCGGCTCAGTTCTTGGGTTTTGTCGGGGAGGGGATTTGGCATATCTGGATTGGGTTTGACCATATTTTGTTTCTCTTGACCTTACTCCTCCCGGCAGTGCTGGTGCGGCAGGGGGGGAAGTGGGTGCCGGTGTCGGAGTTCCCCTTTGTTTTTCAGGATGTCCTCAAGGTGGTCACAGCCTTTACGGTGGCGCACTCGATTACTCTCAGTCTGGCGACGTTAGGTGTGGTGCAACTACCCTCGCGCTGGGTGGAGTCGGTGATTGCTTTCTCGGTGGTCTTGGCTGCGTTAAATAACTTCTTCCCACTCTTGGGGACCCGCAGGTGGTTGATGGCCTTTGGGTTTGGGTTAATTCATGGGTTTGGGTTTGCCAGTGTGTTAGCGGATCTGAATTTGTTAGGGACGGATTTGCTCTTAGCCTTAGTCGGGTTCAATTTAGGAGTTGAGGCGGGGCAGTTGGTGATTGTGGCCCTCTTTTTACCCTTGGCGTTTATCACGCGGGAGTCTTGGTTTTACCGGCGGGTGGCGTTTTTGGGTGGTTCGGGGTTAGTCGTCGGCATGGGACTAGTCTGGTTAGTAGAGCGGTTGTTTGACTTCACCGTTATTTAAGGCGTCCCCCGCAAGTGGGGCGGACGGACTATTCAAGACGGGCATAATGGAGGTAACAGCCGGGTCTGAGGTGCGTTGTGTTTTTGATTCGACGGGTCCAGTTTCTTGATTTGGAAGCGGTGGCGGCCCTGTGTGGAGCTAGCGCGGCGGGCGAACATTCGGTGAGTTTGTTGTCTACTGACCAAATGCGTCACTGGTATGGACCCGTCCGGCTTTTGAGTTTGTTCCCTAACCGCTACCAGCATATTTTTGATGTGTATGTGGCTCAGGTGGAAGGCAAGGTGGTGGGGATGATCCAGGTCTCCCCGGTCAATGTCACGCGCACGACTTGGCGTATTGACCGTCTGATTGTAAATGAAGAGTTCTCTAGTCAGCAGATTGGCCTGCTGTTGATGGGCTGGGTATTTGAGTATTACCGCAATGCCCGGACTTGGATCTTAGAGATTAATATCCATGACAAAGCATCCCTGGCGGTCTACCGCGAGAAGGGCTTCCAGTCCTTAGCTGAGCAGAGTTATTGGTATCTAGCCCCGGAGACTTTGCAGGGTTTGTCTGGTTCATCCCATAACCCCTTACAATTGCGGCCCGTCAGTAATGCCGATGCTCACTTACTCTGTGAACTTGATACTGTAGCGATGCCGCCCATTGTCCGCAATATCTATAACCGTCATCTCGACGATTTCCGCCGCAACTATCTGCAACGGTTGACCGACACCGTGGGACTGGTCCTCAGCCGTCAAGAACGGGTCTCGCGCTATGTCTACGAACCCCAACGTAAAGCCGCCATTGGTGCTTTTGACCTCTATTTACAGCGCGACCCCGGCCTACAGCCCCACCGTGTCCACCTCTGGGTCCACCCAGCCTACACTTGGCTCTACGCGCCCTTACTCCAGACCATAGCCCAAATCGCCCTCTACTATCCCCACACCGGGCTTGAGGTGGCTTCGGCGGACTACCAACCGGAGCGCGAGGCTTATTTCACGGCTCTGGGTGCCGGGGTGACGGAGCGGACTCTGTTGATGGCCCGTTCGGTTTGGCACAAAGTCCGCGAGTCACGCAACCCCTTAGAAGGTCTGTCGCTCCCGGATATGCTCCCCAAGTGGCAACCCCTCCAAAACCCCCTGCCCAACCGCATCCAACAGGAGTTAGAACCGCCTAGCGAGTTCTAACCTGTTCCATATTTGGTGTCATCCTAAGCTCTGACGCTATACTTAGTGCAACTCAGTCTGGTATGCCTGATGAAGCACTGGTTTTTACTCCTGACCCTTGGGACCCCGGTACTGGCCCAAGGCTATGAATATGTGCGGCCTAGTCCCCTACCACCCCCGCCGCCTACTCTAAACACGATGCCTCCAGATACTGCCCCGCAAGTTGTACCCCCGCCGACTACGGTAAAGCCGCCCCAGACCGTGCGGACCACGCCAGCCCCCCAGCCCATCAAGCCCATCCAACCTGCTGAAACACCCTGGCAGCCCAAACTATTGCGCCAGGATGTGGGTATCGTCCTCTTACCCATCGGGGCCAAAATGCCCGTCAAGGTCTATCAGTCCACCCTTTTCGCCGCCCATGCTGAGTTCCCCCTAGTCCTAGAGGTGGCAGAAGACGTGATGGGCGTGCAGGGTGAACGGGTCATCCCGCGTGGCAGCCGCGTCCAAGGTACTTTTAAACCCATCACGCGTGAAATCAAAGCGCGTCAGCGTTCCAGTTACAAAATCAATACTCGGACGGTAGTCCTCGGTAATTACTTCGTCGCCGAAAAAGTCACCATCGGTGCCCAAACCTATGAACTCAATGCCGTCAGCCCCCCACTCAGTACCGAGCCAGACCCACGGGTGGTAGGGGATGATGGTGCCCTCAAGGGTTCAGCCTATGGCGTAGCGGGCGGGGTAGCTTTAGGGATTGTGACTGGGGGGTTAGCCCTGCCCTTACTCCTGGCGGGGGGAGCCATGGGCGCGGTCACAGGCGGTGCCCCGCCAGAGACGATTGCTCTGGAGCCAGACCGTCTCTTGACCCTGACCCTCCAGGCCCCCCTGAGGGGCCAACCGCGCACGTAATCCAGTATCTTAGGGATGTTCCCGACGGGTGAGGGGTATGGCTTCAGGTTCTCAAGCAACGGTGGTCGCGGCTCTGATTGGCAATGGTCTAATTACAATTTCTAAGGTCGGGGCGGCGGTGGTTTCTGGCTCCACGGCAATGTTAGCGGAGTCATTACACTCATTTGCCGATACCTCCAACCAACTTTTGCTGTTGTATGGGTTGAACCAGGGTAAACGCCCCGCCGATGCCCGTCGGCCTCTGGGTTATGGACGGGAAGTATATTTTTGGACTTTTACGGTGAGTGTAGTTATTTTCTTTTTGGGCGGCGTTTTTGCGATCTACGAGGGGACGAAGAAAGCTTTTTTTGAAACTGAAGCCCACAGTGTTGACCCATTTTGGAGCTACATTGTCCTCACCCTGGCAATTCTTTTTGAGAGTTATTCCCTCTCGGTCGCCGTCAAAGAATTCAATAACTATCGGCAGGAGCGGCCTTTTTGGAAAACGATCCTGGAGACCCGCGACCCGGTAATTCCGACGGTGTTATTTGAAGATACAGCAGCAATTGTCGGTTCAGCGGTCGCGCTTGTGGGCCTGTGGATAACGGTAACGTTTGATTTACCGATTGTGGATGGCCTGACCTCAATCGTGATTGGGATCATCCTTTGTGTCGTGGGAGTCTTTTTGGCCTTGGAATCGCGGTCTTTGTTAATTGGGGAGGGTGCAAGTGACGAAACATACACTTCAGTCCGCGCCAGTATTGGTCAGATCCCGGAGATCTTGAGTATCGAAGAACTACTCATCCCCCAACTCGGCCCGGAGGAAGTGATGGTGACACTAGCCGTGACCTTCCGCCCGGACCTCTCCCTCCAACAGGTAGAACAGGTTATTGACCGCACCGAGGAGGCGATCCGTGCCAAAGTCCCGACCGCCCGTCGTATTTTCATCGAAGCTGAGTCCTTGACCCGGTTGACAAGCTAGCAATCTTGTGGGGGGTAGTTCTACGTCCTATGATCAGATGTATGAAGACACCAGACGTATGAAGACACCCGTGCAACGCCAAAACCTGACCGCCCAAGTGATCCAACATTTCCAGGAACGGCTGGCCTTGGGGGAGTTCCCCGTGGGGACCAAGTTGCCCCCGGAGAGTGAGTTGATGAACCAGTTAGGGGTGGGCCGCTCGACGTTGCGGGAGGCCGTGCGGGTCTTGGCTCACAGTGGGCTTCTGGAAGTCCGACAGGGGGACGGGACCTATGTGCGGGCACGGACGACCACAGCGGAGTCCTTGGAATTACGCTTACAACGGGCAGCCATCCGTGAAGTCTACGAGGTGCGTCGGCTTCTGGAACTAGAGATGGCGGGTCTCGCTGCTCAACGCCGCGATGAACAGGACTTGGCCCGGATGCAAGAACAACTCCACCTACGTCGCTTGGCTCGCGCTGCTGGGGATGACCGGGCTTTTTTGGATGCGGATGTGGCCTTTCATTTGGCGGTGGCGACAGCAAGTAAGAATGCAGTCCTCGCGGACCTCTACCAAACTTTCACGACCCAGTTACGGCTGGCCCTCAACAAACTGGTCGCCGACCCCGATATCCAATGTGGCAATCAAGCTCTACACCACCATCAATTGTTTGAAGCGATTGCAGCCCAAGATGTAGCAGCGGCGCAAAGCTGGACCGCGCAATATCTGGAGAGCATCATGGGCCAATTAGAACAGTTGCCGAGTTAGGTGTTTATACTATCTGTGAAAATAACAAAGTAGAGCATCACAGATAGATAGGTACAGAGGATATTAAAAACACACAGGACCTACGCAGCGCAAAAGGAGTCGGTCGGATAGTGGAGCCGTGACCTGCCCTTTAGCCGATGAGTTTTACTAAACTCGACGACTGCCAATACCGGTTAATTTCCCAGGTCAACTATACCCTGACCTACGTAGCTGGCGTTGCATAGTGGAGTAATGGAATGTCCGCCATGGGCCGCCACCCGCATCGGTAAAAATGGTCATCGCTACGGCAAACAATGCTTTATCTGCAAAGACTGCCGCAGACCCTTTGTCGCGTCCTACGCAACGATTGGCTATCCCACGGCAACCAATTAC
>NZ_JAAXLT010000044.1 GCF_013285555.1 Candidatus Cyanaurora vandensis
AGATGAGCAGTTTAAACATCAAAATCACATCAATGGGTTTGCGCCCAGCGTTACTTTTTCTGGGTTGCTCGTAAACTTGGTTTAAGATTGGTCGAAATTTGGACCAAGCCATCAAGCTGAGTAAGAAAGCATTTTTGCTCAACCAAGCGTGCTTGCCGTTTTTCCCAATCCCAGATTCCTTGCTGCCCCAGGTTCAATCCAACTCTTTCTCCTATTTTCTCATTTATGAGGACAGACAGCAATTAATCGTGGTGCCCTAAATAAGCCCATTATGTTATTCATAACCAGCTTCTGTTTACTCAAGCTTTTTTCAACATCCTTCCGCACCAGATCTAAGAATTCAAGGGGCGTACGTACCCCTTCTAAATCGCGGAAGAAAGCTAACTTTTTTTTCTGGTGCCTCTGCCTGCATCTTTTTGATGACGGTCGTTTTACCAAGTCGCCGCTCAGCAAGTAGCTCTAAACTTCGTTGCTCCAACACACCCCATAGGCGGGTGATTAAAGCATTGCGTCCCACTACCTGCTCAAGCAGTATCATGTCGCCCGGATTTGCCTTCATCTTACGTATATCCTCTTTGTCTTGAGGCACCCATAACATACGTCAATTTCAACATACGTCATTTTTGACTTATATCGCAAAGATTTTCTGTAGGGGCAGATCAGACGTACTCAGGTGCAACCTTTCAATTCTGAGGATTCTCTAAGTTAAACAAGGTCTGGAGGGCTTGCATGGCTTGGCGGCGGGCTTGGACATCTTGCTCGGCGCGGATTCGCAAAACAGGGTCATGGAGAATTTTGTTGACAATGGCGCGGGTGAGGCTGTCAATAACCTCTTGGTGCTTGCCTGCGAACTCATTGCCCAAGCGGGAGAGGGCCTTTTCGAGTTCGGCAAGGCGGATAGATTCCACTTTTTGACGAAAGGAATTCAATGTGGGTACTGCGTCCTGGGTATAGCCCCACCACTCAGTAAACTTGGTCGCATCCTCTTCCAAGAGCAACTGCGCCTGCTGAACCATCTGTTGACGGTGAGCAAGATTGCGGTCTACGACTTCCTTGAGGTCATCCACGTTGTAGGACCAGACCCCCGGTACTTGATTCACGTCAGGGGCAACGTTGCGGGGCATCCCGATGTCAAAGAACGTCAAAGTCCGGCTGCCGAGTTCGAGATGCTCTAGGTGACGACGGGCGAGGATGGGTTCCTGGGTCGCCGTGCTGGTGAAAACTAGATCCGCCTCAGTCACTGCAATTACCAACTTTTCCCAGGGTAGAACTGCAATCGGCTGGGGGAACTGACTAGCCAATTTCTCGGCGCGGTCCAGGGAACGATTGAGAATCGTGATGCGGTCGGCACCCTTGGCGATGAGGTGGCGTACGAAGAGTTCCCCCATATCCCCGGCTCCCACCACAAGGTTGTGACGGCCCTTGAGACCCGCAAACTTGGCATGGGCCAATTCTACCGCTGCTGAAGAGATGGAGACCGCGCCCGTACCAATCTCCGTATCGGTACGGACCCGCTTACCCGCCCCAATTGCTGTCTTAAAGAGTTCATTTAAGAAACGGCCTGTTGTCCGGGCCTGCTGCGCCTGTTGGTAGGTGGATTTCACCTGGGCCAAGACCTGCCCCTCGCCAAGGACCATCGAGTCTAGCCCCGCCGCCACCCGAAAAAGATGGATCACCGCATCCTCATGAAGCAGCGTAAAAAGGTGAGTCTGGAGGGTCGGTAGCGCGACCTGTTTGAGGCGAGACAAGTAATGAATGACCTCCCGCACCCCATGCTCCGTATCCGTCACCACCACATAAACCTCAAGACGGTTACAGGTATTGAGGATAGCTACCTCCTGGACGTGGGTACAGGCGGCAAGACAACCCTGGAGGGTCGCGGTCAGTTCCTCATTGGCGATGGTGAGACACTCACGAATCTCAACGGAAGCCGTGCGGTGACTCAAGCCTACGACTGCAAGGTACATCCATTCATCCTTAAAAGCTGGAGCCGCTCACTGTGTTGCGATTGTTACCAATCCAACCCAATTTTATCAGGCTTGGAACACAAGTATCATAGCCGCCTCTGTCCCCAGTGGCGCAGGTTTCAATAAAAAGCGGTGCGCGTCCAGGACACGCCCCGCTTCGGGGAGTGGACACTACTTTTGGATGGTCAACCGGGTCGAACCATCACTGCCAACGCCCTGAGCAACCACGGTGTGGCCCGTGCGACGGACTTCAGAAAGGGTCTTGGTCACTGCGTACTTCTGGTTGATCGAGTTGATGAGCTCGGTCTGGTTGTGCTTCTTCGCCACGCCCCACAGGTCAGCGATGAGGTCAAAGGACCCATCGGGGTTGCGAGACCAGCCGAGGTCATATTCGCCTTCGAGGGTGGCGACGAGGTCGGCCCGGACCCGCTGTCCGTTATAACCGCGGACATCCGCCATGGTCTTGACGCTGATACCCAGGTCCTTCAGAGAGGTCTTCAGGATTTCGGCATCGGTGATCTTGGTGCGCAGTGTGCTAAAGTGGGACATGGTTTAAGTCTCCTTTGTTTACAGAAGTTAACGTTCTTACATCCTCAGGTCTGGTCAAGAAAGCTTGAGAGCTTGGCGGTTCCTCCACTTTCTTTCCTAGAACTCAGCACGTAAGTATTCAGCGAAACTGGTCGCCGCCGGACGTGCCCGGTTGCGAGCCCATTCACGCAGAGCGGTCACCTGTTCCATCATCGTACGAGAGATGGGCATGGTGGACCTGAGAGCCGACAGGATGTCAAACTGTGTAAACTCTCGTTTCTGCGCAAAAGCTTCATACATCGCGGCAACAATCGCCTGTTCGATCTCTGCTCCAGAGAATCCTTCACAGGCTTTGCCCAACTCTTCGATGTCAAATCTGTCTATTTCCTTACGCCGCTTCGCCAAGTGGATGCGGAACACCTCGGTCCGTTCATCCTGCGTGGGTAGGTCAACGAAAAAGATCTCGTCGAATCGTCCCTTGCGGAGGAATTCACTGGGTAATTTTTCGACTCGGTTCGCTGTCGCCATCACGAAGACGGGGGAGTTCTTTTCCTGCATCCAGGTCAAGAAACTGCCGAAGATACGCGAAGAAGTCCCGCCATCCGCGTCCGCTGAACCCGCTGCTCCGGCAAAAGCCTTGTCGACTTCATCAATAAAGAGGATAGCAGGCGAAATGGACTCAGCGACTCTCAGGGCATTGCGGAGATTGGCCTCGGAACGCCCGACCATTGAGCCATCATAAACCCGGCCCATATCTAGGCGTAGGAGAGGCAATCCCCACAGACGGGCGGTTGTCTTGGCGATTAAGGATTTTCCACAACCGGGTACGCCCAAAATTAGCATCCCCTTGGGTTGGGGAAGACCATACTGACGGGCACGTTCGGTGAAGGCCCCGGCCCGTTGGGTCAGCCACCGCTTCAGTTCGGATAATCCACCTACGGCTTCAATAGTTTCGTCGAACTCTAGGAATTCAAGGATACCGTTGCGCTTGATGACTTGCTTTTTCTCAGAAAGGATAATGTCTACTTCTGATTCAGTCAACTTTCCAGCAACTACATCAGCTTTGCGGTAAACTTTATCAGCTTCATCACGGGTGAGACCGAGGGCTGCTTTGAGCAGTTTCTCACGGGTCTCGGGGGTAACACGCTTCTTGCCAAAGGGGACTTTGAGGTGTTGGTTGAGGACTTCATCGAGTTCCTGCATATCCGGCAGGGGGTACTCGACCATCACGATATCTTTTTCAAGTTCGACGGGAACATTCTGAATGGGGGACATCAAAATTAATGTCTTCTGAGTGCCTCTGAAATTTATGACAGTATCGCGCAACCAGCGGTTAACCTCAGCATTGTCTATAAAGGGATGCAAATCTTTGAAGATGAAAATACCACTTTCTTTGTAACGACTGGCCCACTCAATGGCGGCTTGGGGCGAAATGGTATTGTGCTGGGTAGGGGCATTGGTCCGCCCATACTCGACCATCCCGTGAGTCACCGTCCACACAAAGACATGGTGCTGGGGTTTGGTCTGAGCAATGCGTGCAATCGCTTCTTCCGCCCGCTCCTCTTCAAAAGTGACGAGGTAAATGAGGGGGTATTGTGCTTGAATTAGAACTTCGATTTCACGCATCACCAGCACCCCTAAATGAATTAGCGCAAAGAGAGTACAGGAGCAACCCGGGTGTCATCTAATATCGCCCCGCTCGTCTCCGGTAAACTCGTCAACTCACCATCTCGCAGAATGACTGGGGTCTTACAACTAGGACAGCTATGTAGACGATAGCTCTGACCTAATCGCTCCTCCACTAAGTCGCCATGCTCCAGGTAAAACGCTAAAGCCCGCTCGGTTAACGTAGACATCGGCTCTTCTTCCAGGGCGGCCTGGACCTTGAGTTGACGATGGAGTTCGGGCGAAATATAAAGCGTAACCTTGTGTTTCTCTTCGAGTTTCACGTGCATGGTCCCGAGTTGAACGCGTTCGTCGCGTGAGAACATCTTACTTAAACCCGTCGCCATGACAGCATGAATGTAATATTTCTTAATAAACTCTTGGTTTGCGATAACCACGACGCGAATTCCACCCCTTAAAATAGGTAAACATCTACCGCTGTGTAGATGTTGGAAGGTGCTGTGACGCTCGGAAAAGTTTATTTAGTCGGGGCAGGACCAGGAGACCCAGGGTTACTCACCCTCCGCGCCAAAGCACTCCTCGAACACGCGGATGTGGTCCTCTACGATGCCTTGGTCAGCCCTGAGATCCTCCAATTCATCCATCCCGCTGCCGAATGTCTCTACGCCGGGAAGCGAGCGGGGATGCACTCTTTGTCTCAAACTGAGATTATCGCCTTACTTCTAGTCAAAGCCCAAACCGCCGGGGTAATCGTCCGGCTCAAAGGGGGCGATCCCTTCTTATTTGGGCGTGGTGGCGAGGAATTGGTGGCTCTGCAAGCGGCGGGGGTCCCGGTGGAAGTGGTCCCAGGAATTACAGCGGGGATGGCCGCCCCGGCTTACCTCGGCGTGCCCCTGACCCATCGCGGTCTGAGTTCTTCGGTGGCCTTTGTGACGGGTCATGAGGCCGTGGGCGAATACCAGCCCCGGGTGGATTGGGCGGCCCTAGCGCGGTCAGTAGATACCCTAGTGGTCTACATGGGGTTACAGCAACTTCCCCAGATTGTCGAAACGCTACTCCAGGCCGGTAAAGATCCAGCTACCCCCATCTTGTTGATTCGCTGGGGGACTACCCCACGCCAAGAACATCTCCAGAGCACCCTCGCTGTAATTTTGCCTCTAGCTCAGAGTCAGGGTTTCAGTGCCCCAGCGATTATCATTATTGGCCCAGTAGTAGGACTTTTGCGTGGTTAGAAGGGCTCGTCGTGCTGTTCATAGATGGAGGCTCCTACTGCTAATAGTTGTTCTTGGAGATGTTCCATCTGTTGACGGAGCTTGAGAATTTGGGGTTCTTCGGCTTCGAGCAAGGTCCGCACTTCGGCCCGCGAAAGCTCAAGCTGGGTGGCAAGCTCAGGGCGCACGAGATCCCGGTTATTGCTGAGGGTGCGTTCGCAGGAGTAGATCAACTGTTCGCATTGGTTGCGTAACTCTACGAGTTCGCGGCGGCAGCGGTCGGCCTCGGTGTAGGCTTCGGCCTCCTGGCGCATCTGCTCAATTTCGCTAGCGGAGAGCTTCCCGGAACTGGAGACCATGACTTTTTGTTCACGGTTGGTACCCCGGTCCTTAGCAACCACATTTAGGATACCGTTGGCATCAATCCCAAAAGTGACTTCAATCTGAGGGATGCTGCGCGGAGCTGGGGGGAGCCCCGAGAGGTTAAAACGAGCCAAAGTCTTGTTGTCCATCGCCATCGAACGCTCACCCTGGAGGACATGGACCTCGACCGTAGTTTGACCATCGGCCCCGGTGGTGAAGATCTGCGACTTGCTGGTGGGAATTGTGGTGTTATGTTCGATGATTTTGGAGAAGACCCCGCCCACGGTCTCGATGCCCAAGGAGAGCGGGATGACATCGAGTAACAACACGTCCTGGATTTCACCGCCCAATACCCCGGCTTGGACAGCCGCACCAAGGGCCACGGACTCGTCGGGGTTCACCGAGCGGTCGGGTTCTTTGCCCATGAACTTGCGGATCGTCTCCTGAATCACCGGGATGCGACTGGAGCCGCCGACGAGGATTACTTTGTGGACCTCTTGAGGGGTCAGACCCGCGTCCTGGAGGGCACGGCGGGTGGGGTTCATCGTCCCCTCAACGAGATCGCTAATCAAAGACTCGAACTTGGCGCGGGTCAAGGTGGTGTCGAGGTGTTTGGGTCCGGTATTGTCGGCAGTGATAAAAGGTAGGTTGATCGAGGTGCTGACGGTGGTGGAGAGTTCAATCTTGGCTTTTTCGGCGGCTTCTTTGAGCCGTTGGAGGGCCATGCGGTCCTTGGCAATGTCTAAATTTTGGGTAGTCCGAAACTCTTCGATTAACCACTGCACAATCCGGTCGTCAAAGTCATCCCCGCCCAAGTGATTGTTCCCAGCGGTCGCCATCACTTCAAAGACCCCATCGCCTAATTGCAGGACCGAGACATCAAAAGTCCCGCCCCCGAGGTCAAAGACCATGATGCAGTGGTCTTTATTCTGGCGGTCCAGTCCGTAGGCCAGAGCCGCTGCGGTCGGTTCATTGACAATCCGCAAGACATCTAGCCCCGCAATCACTCCGGCATCCTTGGTGGCCTGTCGTTGGGCGTTGGTGAAATAGGCCGGAACCGTAATCACCGCCTCCGTCACTGCCTCACCTAAGAAACTCTCGGCATCCTGCTTGAGTTTTTGCAGGATCATCGCGGAAATCTCTTGGGGAGTGTAGGTCTTGGCGCGGGCTTCGACACTCACCATGTCGTCTTTAGCCGGGACGACTCGGTAAGGGATGCGCTTACGCTCAGCTTCTGTGTCTAGCCAAGTGCGCCCGATCAACCGTTTGATCGAGAAAATTGTGTTCTCAGCGTTGGTCACGGCCTGACGTTTGGCGAGTTGACCAACCAATCGCTCGGAGGTCTTCGTGAAGCCGACGATGCTCGGGGTGGTTCGTCCGCCTTCACTGTTGGCAATGACGACGGGTTTACCCCCTTCCAAAACCGCAACGCAACTGTTGGTGGTGCCGAGGTCAATGCCAATCACTCTACCCATGGGTTTCCTCGTTCTCTCAGTCGGGCATAGGGTTGGGAAGGGTTGAACGCGTCAGGAAACATGGCTTAAGGACTATCCTCTAGAACATCAAAGACTTCAACCGTGCCGGGGATAGGCGTTGCCACTTTGACAATGACCGGACGGAGGACCTTATCTCCCAGATAGTACCCCTTTTGTAACTCGGCTAAGACAGTCTCTTGGGTATAGCGGGGAGATTCCTCTTGGAGGATAGCCTCGTGGAGGTTGGGGTCAAAGGGCTTGCCGACCGCTTCAATCGGGACAAGACCGACTTTTTCGAGAGCAGCCTGTAACTGTTTATTGATCGCCTGATAACTGTTGTTGAGGGTGGTCTCCCGCTCAGTGTCCGGCTGGATCTGGAGGCGCGCCCGCTCGAAGTTATCGAGGACAGGTAAGAGTTCCAGGAGGGTATTGAAGGCGGCGGTGACCTTCATTTCGTCCTTTTCACGTTGAGTGCGGCGGCGGTAGTTGTCGAAGTCCGCGTAGAGACGGGCGTATTGTTGTTCTTTGTCCTTTAGCTGAGCCTGGGTTTGGTCCAAAACACTAACGAGACGGATGATCTCGCCGCTTTGGGCTTCTTCGAGCGGGGTACCGGAGGCACTAGGGTTGGGTTCATTCATGGCGGTCCGAGAACGGGAAAACACTACTTTCGTAGTTTAGGCAACCTGGGGGCGTTTTGGACTATAGTTCCCAAGAAAGCTGGGATCGTGTCATTTATTTAGGAATTAATAGTTGGCGGGCAGTGCAGGTATCGGCTTGGATCTGTTGCTTGAGTGCAGCCACTGAGGTGAATTTGGACTCAGGGCGCAGGTAGCTGAGCAACTCGACGGTCAAGGTTTTACCGTAGAGGTCCCCCTGCCAATCCAACAGGTGTACCTCTACCCGCTGCTCTTGACCGGCGAATGTGGGCCGATAGCCAAGGTTGAGGAGTCCCGGCTGAGCTTGATCATCCCAGGTTACTTGGACCAGATAGACCCCGCTACAGGGAAGAAATTTGCGGGGTGAAACAGCGAGATTAGCGGTCGGGAAACCCAGCGTCCGTCCGCGTCCATCGCCCCGGACCACCGGACCCCGGAGTTGGTAGTTACGACCCAAGAGTTGATGGACCGTCTCGAGATTGCCTTGGGCTAGAGCGGCACGGACGGCAGAACTGCTGACTCGTCCAGCTTCCCACTGAGTCTCCGTCGCCACACAGACCTCAAAACCATGACTTGCCCCCCAGGTCCGTAATAGTTGGGCATTCCCGCCGCGCTGGTAGCCAAACTGGAAATCCGGGCCGATACTGATGCGGGTCGCGCCGAGTTGCTCAATCAGGACCTGCTGCACAAATTCAGGAGCCGGGAGGCGGGCCAAGGCGGGGGTAAATGCCAACACGACAGTCTGGACAAAACCGAGTTGGGCCAAGAGTTCCAACCGTTCTGGGCCGGGGGTTAACAGAAAGCCCTGCTGACCACTGAAATATTCGCGGGGATGGGGTTCAAAGGTGACGACCGTGGGGTTGGGCTGGTCGAGGACTTGACACAATACGGCCCGATGACCCCGGTGTACCCCATCAAAGTTACCAAGGGCAAGGGCACTGGGGCGTTGGGCAGGCTCGAGCTGGGTCAGTATATGCACCTCCTGATTTTAAGATTTGTAAAAATATTCGTCAATCTGACCTATCGCTACTCCGCACTGCGCCTGACAACCGTGAACGCGCCCTAGCTAGGGCTTCCAGCCTATGTTTCAAGAAAGACTAGCGAAAACTAGTCCGCATATCTACGAAATTTTTTATTACCAAAAGCGGCGTAAAGCCCCTAGCTTTAGCTATGGGGATATAAGCCGCCACCACTGAAGGGAGTCATAAAGTTAACAACGATAAATAAAGTGTCATAGGTTATAATTGTGTCATGATTGTCCTTGAGTCGAAACTTGACGGAAAACTAGAACAGTATGCAAAGCTCGATGAAGCTATCCGCACTGCCCAGTTCATCCGTAATAAAGCACTCCGCTACTGGATGGATAACAGCGGAACTAATAAACAAGATTTATATAAGTTGTGTCCTGATTTAGCCGAAG
>NZ_JAAXLT010000045.1 GCF_013285555.1 Candidatus Cyanaurora vandensis
CCAGAGCAGTTGCGGGGATATCGGTTAATTGGCGAGGAATATGTCTTGAACCCAGAACCGATCAGTCATCAACTGGGATTACGGTTAGAAGTGGCAGGAACATTACTGAATTTTTATCGTTTGAGTAATGGGGAGAAGCTACAGACTTTACCAGAAATGGCCCAGCAAGCAGCATTTGAGCGGCAACGGGCCGAACAAGCTGAGCAACGGGCCAAACGGCTGGCGCAACGTCTACGGGAATTGGGTATAGACCCCGAAGAACCCTGATCTCTCAAGCTGTTTTGAAGAGGGGGTATGGGTACTAGGGCCACCTAGATGTTAAGGAACCTGAGGGAAAATCTTGCTAGAATGCCTTCACGCGCTGCTGTGAACCTGCTCAGGACAACCTCCGCAAAGCAACGCGAGCTATCGGGTGATGGTTTCGTAATCATCGCCACCGACCAACAAAAACCAAGAGAGTCTGCTCACGGTTGACTGTGCCGTATATCCTTACAAATTGGGTGCTACCCAACGGGTGGAGGTACTTGTGTGCAGTATGATCACTGGTTCGGCTGCTACGCTGAGGAGAAGGGTGCGCCGGTAAAGAGACTGCTCCGTTAAAGCATCCACTTGAATAGAGGAGAGATTCAGATATCACAGAAAAATAAAGCAATCTTAGAAGAGGCAAATGCGGCTGTTGCTGAAGGCAACTATGAAGAATTTTTGTCGTTTTGCGCCGAAGACATGGAATGGACGTTTGTCGGCGACAGGACCCTTAAAGGAAAAGAAGCCGTTCGCCAATATATGGCAACGACGTACATCGAGCCGCCAAAGTTTACGGTTGATAACTTAATCGCTGAAGGTGAATTCCTCATGGTACTCGGCGACATAACATTGACGGACGAAGACGGGAAGGCGGTTCATCACTCATATTGCGATGTTTGGCGTTTTCGTGGCGGTAAGATTGTCGAATTAAAGGCTTTCGTCATCAAAACCGAGGTCTGACCTTGCCCCGAATTAGTGGACAGGGACCTTATGCTACCTGAGAGCAGGCCGCATCGTAACCTTTCTCAAACTCAACTGGGGGTAGCTAGCCCACCGTGGAAGGTAACCGTTGTCGGTTGTAAAACACTTCTAGCCACGCGGCTATGGTTGTACCAGCCGTGGCCCGACGTGGCCCTTGCTCTGGGCTGACTCACGCTCGTTTGAGCGTATCCAAGCAGCTCTCGGCGACAGCATTAGCCCAGCCCTTCGCCCGAGGGCGCATCCGGTTGGTCAATCCGGCGTGCGCCAAGCAAGCTCGCAACGCCCCACGCTTGTTTGAGCCACTGACGCCGAGCTGCAGCCGTGAGAGCCCTTGCTCTTTACTGGGGTCACGGTTTTCCCCGAGGGTTCGACGATACGAACGGCTTCAGCTTTTGGTTGCGGGGTCAAGATGCGACGTTGCTGGGTCGTCATGCGGACGTACTGCTGCTGTGTTAACGCTAGCGGAGGGTCCACTTTTTCAGGGGAAGGTCACTCAGTACGTCGAATCCCTAAATCGTCCTAGGCTAACTGCTGCTTGCTATACGTCACACCCTCGGATGTTATGGCTAAATGATTTCCTCGTGAGAAAGCTCCTCCTCAACAAATCATCGAACTTAACCTGAGTGTCCAGAACCCCAAGATTTACTTACCCCTATTTTCAGTCCAGTGTGCGATGGCTGTAGCCACTTCCATTAGAACCGAGCAAAAACCTGTAACGCCTTTCCAGACGGAATCCCGATGGCAATTTGGCTCGGTGAAAATAACCATCGCCGACCCTACCCTGGGGATAACGGTATTCAGTTTGAAGCGGCAACCCCTCAAGACTAAGAAGCGGCTTAGCTACCGACAAGAGATATTCATAAGCCTCCTAGATGGGGCTGTGGGCGCGTAGGAGTGGTGGGCCGGGGTTAACAGTTTTTAAGATGTAAGGAAAGCTGCAACCACGGGGACATCATGACGAAATGCTGGGGTTGGTTGGGATGGCTGCTTGTTGCCTGTGGCTGGCTGGGACGCCCAGCTTTAAGCCGAGAAGCCTTACCGCTGAATCAAATTAAGCTGCCACCGGGCTTCAAAATTAGCCTCTATGCCCCCGAGGTGCCCGGTGCGCGGTCCTTAGCCCTGGGTCCCAAGGGGACAATTTTCGTCGGTACTCGCGCTACGGGTAAGGTTTACGCCTTGGTGGATCAGGACAAAGACAACCAAGTTGACCGGGTTTACACCCTGGCTCAGGGCCTGAATATGCCCAATGGGGTTGCTTTTCGAGATGGTGCGCTGTACGTGGCGGAGATTAACCGGGTAATCCGCTTTGACAATATCGAAGCGCGGCTAGAGAACCCGCCCAAGCCCGTCGTCGTGAATGACAGTTTCCCCCGTGAGACCCAGCACGGTTGGAAGTTTATCCGCTTTGGACCCGAAGGGAAACTCTACGTCCCGGTGGGCGCACCCTGCAATATCTGTGAACGACAGGACGAACGCTATAGCTCCATCATGCGGATGAACCCGGACGGGAGCGGGCTAGAGGTCTTTGCGCGGGGTGTCCGTAACTCTGTGGGCTTTGATTGGGACTTGCGGACCAAGGAACTCTGGTTTACGAATAATGGGCGCGATATGTTGGGCGATAACACCCCGCCCGATACCCTCAACCACGCGCCCCGCAAGGGTTTACACTTCGGGTTCCCCTACTGCCACGCTGGGAATATCCCCGACCCGGAGTATGGCAAAAAACGCCCTTGTTCCGAATTCATCGGCCCTGCTCAGAAACTCGGCCCCCACGTCGCGGCTCTGGGGATGCGTTTCTACACTGGCACCCAATTCCCTACGGCCTACCGCAACCAAGTCTTGATCGCCGAGCATGGTTCTTGGAACCGCAGTCAACCGATTGGCTACCGACTCACTCTGGTCACAGTCCAAAATAACCGTGCGGTGAAGTACGAACCTTTTGCCGAGGGCTGGCTCCAGGGCCGTGAAGCCTGGGGACGGCCCGTGGATGTCCTAGTCATGCCCGATGGTGCGCTTCTGGTCTCCGATGACCAAGCTGATGTGGTTTACCGCATTACCTACAAGGCGACCTAACCCAGATTCTTGGCTGAAAAGCACGAAACTCCAGGTTATTCACCTAGAGTTTCACTTTCAGCCTCTTTTTAGGAAAGAGCTTAGAACAGGTAGGCCCAGCCCACTAGCTGATAGAGGTTATAGCCAGGAGAACCAACAAGGACATTGTTGTTGCTGTCAATATCCACGGCATAACCAAAGCCCATGGTCAGGGGTACGCCCGTCAAGGTGTCATACCGGATATCCCCAGGGAGCAACTTACTTTGTTCGGTCCAGGTCGTCCCGTCGCGCTTGAAGAGGTAGGCCGCCCCCACTTTGCCACCGGCTCCGTGGGCACCAACAACGAGGGTATTCACATTGATGGCAACACTGATCCCAAACTCATCCCCGCCCGCCTCGGTAGACAGCCCGTCACTGGCGGTCAAGATGGCCTGCTCGCTCCAGGTCGTGCCACTGCGGACAAAGACATAGACCTTGCCCTTGTAACCCGTGGCGGTGTAGGCTCCCACCACGGCGGTCTCCCCTGAGAGCGCGACACTGTAGCCGAAAGCATCGTTCGGGAGTCCATCGCTGGCGGTCAGGATGGCCTGTTCGCTCCAAGTCGCGCCACTGCGGGCAAAAACATACACCTTGCCTTGGTAGCCATTAGCCGGGTAAGCCCCGACAAGGATGGTGTCGCGGCGCAGACTGATGGCATAGCCGAAGTAATCGTACTGGTAGCCGTCAGTGGGAATAAGCTTTGCCTGTTGGCTCCAGACGCCCTGATTACGGACAAAGACATAGGCGGAGCCGGAGAAGGAACCCTTGGGGTCACTACGGTAGGAGCCGACGGCGAGAGTGTTGTCGTCGAGGGCCACGGTATAGCCAAAACGGTCAAACTCCGCCCGGTCTGCTGCAAATATTTGGGCCTTTTGGGTCCAGGTAACGACCCCCGCTGTGTCTTGGGTACGTTCAAAAACATACACCGCCCCAGTCCGGTTGTTGACCCCGTAGCTGCCCACCGCCAGGGTATTACCGTTGAGGGCCAAGGCACTACCAAAGAAGTCAAGAGGCCGACTATCACTCCCGCTTAACCGGGCCTGTTGAGTCCAGACGCCCTGGCGCCGGTTGAAGACAAACACGTAGGTCGGTAATTTATAGGCCGTGTTGACGCTCCGCAAATCGTAGGGGGCACCCACTACCGCCGTTAGCCCATCGATATCCACGGTGTAAGCGTACTGGTTGAAGTCAAACCCACCGAAGGGGACCAGCTTGTTTACAGAAGTCACTACTGGGTCAATCGTGACTGGGTAGACTGCATTCTGGTCCGCCACCACCAAGGCTAAACGTTGCCCGGTCAGGACCATTTCAGCGGGGAGGGTCTGACCACGGGCATCGTGGACGTAGAGCTTGCGATAGGCCAAGACGGACTGTCCCGTTCGGGTCTGGAAAGTGAGCCCACGCGTATCGCCCGTGGGCTGGAGATCGCCCACCAGGGCCATGGTCAGATGGAGGGGACCCGTCGCTGTGCCCTGGGGACGGCGGCTGAGGGTGAAACCCTGCTCTAGACCCTGGTCAGTATTGATGTACCACTCGGTTACTGGGCCGCGTTGGTAGCTGACCCGGTTCTCCTGGGCTTGGGCGGCGGCGGTGGGTAGCGTTTCTTGGCTACCGTAGCCGTAGCTCTCTACTTCTAACCCCCAAGTCCAATCGTCTCCCATGACCCGGATGCCCTGGTCAGTGAAGCGGGTCTGGAAGCCTTGGGCGGGGTTTGCCATGATCTGAGACTGGGGGGTGTCGCGGTAGGCCAGATACCGGGACTGGTCCACCGCGCGGTAGACGGCCTGGGCTAAGCCGGGGTCTTGGATGCGGGGGGAAGACTGTGGCGCGTTCACGAGGGCTTGGGCTACCCAGAGCAAAGCCAGCAATAAAAAAGTCGCCAACCACGGGAGCGGGTCGGGACGCGAGGCAGGATTAAACGTCGGAGTCAGGGTCATAAATTTTCCTCAGGTCAGCGCGGTTTACGGGAACCGGGCAAAGAAGTCAAGGACAAAGGAACTGCCTTCGCTATAGAACTGGTGCGAGGCGTAGCAGACGCGCAATTGGTCACCGATGGGCGTCAAGTCAGCGGCAAACCGCCCAGGAATGGAGAACTGCCAGGAGGGAGAACCGGGCGGTTGGATATAAAAGCCGTCCGCATCAATCCATTCATTAGTCACGAGACTTTGGTGAATCTGGAAGGAATCTCCCGGCTGTAATCCTGGTACCCGGGCAAAACGTAGGGGAAAGACGACCTGCTCGGGACGACTGAACAGGGCAGCGGGGACTCCCCGGCGGACCAAGTTTTCGTAGTTGTTACGCGCTTGGTTATTGCCCTCGGGACCGACCACGTCATCGTTTCTCGCCAGCATCCAGACGGTGGGAATGGTCGAGGACTCGAGGACTTGGTTGCGTCCGGCGGAGATGTAGAGCGCGGCAGCCCGGTAATTGTTGAGGTAGGAGATATAGGACGTGAAGGCTCCACCATTGGAGATTCCCATGCCATAGAGCGGGTCAGCCGCCGTCATGTAGCCCCGAAAAATCAGGGTCCGCAAGACCGATTGCACAGCTAGATAATCCTTATTTGTTGCTGGCGGGGTGGTGGAGTCCCATTTCTCATCGCCAAAGGCCCCGGCACTAGCAACAATGGCAAAGCCCGCCGCTATCGCATCATTCATAAAAAGGCGGTTCTCCACCGCTTCGAGGGCCGTCGTTACCCCGCCCCCCGCGCCGTGGAAGACCATCAACACGCCCCGGTGTCCGGTAGGCGGGAAGTAGTAGCCAACCGGAGTCTCGCCGGTAGGTCCGAGTAATTCGTAGGTGGGTTGCCAGGGCGTGAACGGGCGATAGGTCGCCTCAACCGTCATCGGGTTTGGGGCGTTGGTGGGGATGGTCAAGGTCGTCCGCCGCTCCCTGGGGTTCGCCACCAGCGTCGTGTCGCCGGTCCAGCCCGCAAAGATTTGACCAGGGGGTTCGGAGTTTGCCAGGATATCGGTAATCGTACCGGGCGTAAAATTCCCTTTACCACTCCCGTTGACGACCTCAAGCTTGATCGTCTGGGCGAGGACCGCTGGCATGAATAAGCACAGCGACCCGAGAAGAAGTAAAAATTTCCACGCTTTCATGGGAAACACCGACGCGCACAATCAGCCTAAGTCTATTGACCTTTCGGGTTAGGGTCAAGTAATCCTACGGAGTCTTCAAATTCAGGGAGCGAACAAGATGCCTCCAACCTCCGCCTCCTACCCCCACCCTCCCCCACCACGTAGTGGGGGTAGGGGGCGGAGGGGCCTCTTAACAAGGGTTAGCACCCTAACTGTCACGGTATTTTCTAAAGAATTCTAAGACCGCCAAACTGAATTCACTACTGAAGCGGTGCCCCCCGTAACATTCGTCGAGTTGGGATTCGATTTCGTACTGGAAGGCCAAGACAGACTTGGGAACGGCCCGTTCCCAGCCGGATTGCTTGGGTGGCCCGACCTGGAAATCCTGACTATCTAGCAGGCGGGTCCGCTTCAAGCTGTCGTAGATCTCCTGGGCTAAAGCTGGCGTAATACCGGGAATCCGGGCGAAACGTTCAGCCGTGACAGAGGCGGGTTCGTTGGTGAGGAGCACCGTGGCAATCCCCCGTACTGCCAAATAACGATGGTTCTCCTGGACATCCATGAGGGGCACAATCGGGTCATTGACTGCCCCGATGAAAAGCGTGGGCGGCATCCGGCGTTTGGCAAAGGCTGGGTCTACCCGAGGACCATTGGCGATAGCAATGGCTTTGAGATCAACCCCTAGCCCCAGTCGGGCCACAAAAGCCGCGCCATAGGAGTGCCCCAGGGCCAAGAGGGGCGTCTGGGCGGTGATGAGACCGGCTTGTTTGAGGTGGGCCAGCGTACCCTGGACGTGTTTGTAATCTAGGTTATTTTGAGGACGCAGATTCCAGATCCGTTCGCGGCGGTCGGTACTGTCGAGGGCAGCGATGGCATAACCCGCACCCACGGCTTGCCGTACAAAACGATGGTTCTCGACCAAGCGAAACCAGGAGTGCCCCGCCCCGTTGCGACCATGAAAAAGTAGAATCAAGCCCTGGAGTTGCCCCGCTGGGAAAGCGTAGTAGAGCTTACTGCCCTCAATCACGGTCTGGGTAACTTGCGGTGCCGGGGGCAGCGCGTCCTGCACCTGGAGTTGAGCCAGCGGCAGCTCATCCACCGTCGGTTCCTGGTCCTCAGCGGAGCCCCACAAATTACTACCCATGCCAACCATCACGACCACCACCCCCATGACGAGAATCCACCATCCCTCCACCTCACACCCCCGGCAGAACCAGCTGCGGTGCATGGAGGGTGCCATTGGGCAAGAGAGTCCCGAGGAAAATCGCCCCGTCAAGGTTAGCTCCACTCCAATCGGCCTCCGTCAAGTCCGCCCCAGTCAGGTCGGCCCCTTCTAGGTTGGTCCCCACTAGCTTGGCTCGACGTAAATTGGCTCCCCGCAGGATGGCATCCTTGAGGTTAGCCCCGCTCAGATCCGCCCGCCGGAGGTCCGTGCCACTCAAGTCGGGTTTGCGAGGACGCAAGCGGTTGGGGTCGTGGCCTGAGAAGTCCGCCCCGCGCAGGTTGGCCCCACTCAAGTTGGCCTGGGCTAGGTTACATTCCCACATCAGACAATCACTGAGGTTGGCTTGGGCGAGAACCGCCTGGGTAAGATTGGCTTCCTTGAGGTTGGCCCCGCTGAAGTTTACTTGAAAGAAATTGGCTCGCGCCATGTTTGCCCGATAGCAGTTGGCTTTTTCTAGATTTGCCCCGACTAAATCCGCCCCGCGTACCAAGGCTTGCTGTAGACAAACTTCGCGCATATTAGCGAAAACGAGGTTCACCTGTCGTAGATCAGCGCGGGTCAGGTCGGTACGGACGAAGGTTGCCCCGCCCATCACTGCATACTGAAGATGTGCCCTACTTAAATTAGCCCCCGTCAAGTCCGCACCGGGTAAATAGCAGCCAATCAGGTCCGCTTCGCTTAGGTCGGAGTCCATTAACGCCGACCAGCCCATGTTGGCCCCGCTAAGGTTGCTACGACAAATTTTCAAGTTACTCAGGTTTTTACTGGCGAGGTTGGAGCGGCGCAGGTCTACCTCAGTCAGGTCCGCACCCTGGAATTGGGTCTCGTTGAGCAGAGCATCCGTGAGGACAGCCCGAAAAAGGATGGCCCCCCGAAAGTCGGTCTTTGAGAGGTCTGCGCCTCTCAGATCGGTCTCGGTTAGATTGGCTCCTCCCAGGTTACGCCCACTTAAGTCAGCCCGTCGGAGGTCGGTTTGGGTCAAGTCTACGCCCTGGAGGTCCGTCCCTTCAAAGAACGCCCCGCGCAGGTTAGCCCGCATCAACTTGGCCCCATTCAAGTCGGTGTTACTGAGGTCCGCCCCACTCAGGTCGGCCTCCACTAAATCCGCCCCCCGCAAGTCCAATTGGGTCAGGTCCTGCCGGGTCAATTTAGCTCCCTGGGCAATGAAAAAAGCTCCCGCCGCAATCGCATCGAAGTCCGGGGGCCATTGGGTCGTCGGGTCAAAGATCGTCCCTTGCAGGTTAATCCCCTCCAAGCCCGTCGCACGCAAGTCCGCACCCCGGATATCGGCACGGCTCAAATCCGCCAGTTGCAAATTAGCCCCCCTTAGGTCTACCTGTCGCAAATCGGCTTGATTCAAGTTAGCCAAGTGCAGATCCGCACCGGGCGCAATCAGGTTGGCCTCAGCCCCCGCTGGGTCAAAACCCACGGGGAAGCGGGTTGCGTGGTCGTAGAGTGCACTCTGTAACTTCGTGTCTGTCAGGTTGGCTCCGTCTAAGTCGGCTCCCCGGAGATCGGCGCGGGTCAAGTCTGCCCCCGCCAAGTCCGCCCCGGTCAGGTCCGTTTTCCGCAAAAACGCCCGCGATAGCAACGCGCCTTGGAAGTTCGCCCCCGCTGCCGTAGCCCCACTCAACTCCGCCCCCGCCAGCCGCGCCTGCTGCACTTGGGCTTGGACTAAGTTGGCTCCCGGTAAACGTACCCCCGTCAAGTCGGCTCCCTGGAGATCCGCGCTGCCTAAGTTAGCCTCCTGGAGGACCGCCCCCATCAAATCGGCTCCTGTCAGCTTGGCCCCGCTCAGGTCTACTTCCGGTAAGAGGGCCTCCCGTAAATCAGCCCCTTGGAGATTCGCTCCGATCAGACAGGTCCCGTGGAACCGGGCTTCGCGTAGATTGGCATGGCTCAGGTCGGTCTCTTTCAAGTTCGCCTGGGTGATCTGGGCACGGGCGAGCTGGGCTTGGGCTAAAGAAGCCCCCGCCAGATCAAACCCGGTCATGTCTTCACCCCGAAAATCGCGCTCACCACTGGCGTAACGCCCCAACAGCCAAATTCCGCTCATGTGCCCTGCCAGATTTCGAGTCCCCCTTGGGGGTTGTCCACGTAACTCCACTCGCCTTCATGCCACTGCCCGACTCTGGGGCCGAAGGGGTTGGCGGTCCCGATAAATACCCCGTGGGGGGTGCTCACAATGTTGCGGATGCCAAAGTTGTAGCGATTGTCGAAGCCCGTGCGGGTGACGGGGAGCCAGTTTTCACCATCGAAGGTCCGCCAGATTTCGGCCCCGCCCCGACTGTCTACAAGGTTATTGACCCCTACCGCCGACAATATCCGCGAACCCCGCGTTTTTTTAATCTCTGGGCGGTTGAAGCTCAAGATGACGCTCCAGTCCAGGGTCCCCGCGTAGAGCCAACCTTGATGGATGCCCATGCGCCAGAGGTAGCCACAGAAGTAATTATTAAACCCAGCGTTGAGACCGCTGAGGGGTTGTTTGCCATCACGGGCATTGCCGACCACGATCTCCCAGGAGCCGTCGGGGTGGATGCGGAGAATCTCAGAGGCAGCGGGACCGACTTTATAGCGGTTGTCATAGCCGCCATTCTGGATGCCACCACCGATATAGAGCGCACCTTTGAAGGGGAGCATACTGATCACGCCCTGGTTGATACTGCCGCGTCCCGCCCCGCCCCGGATTAGGCGCGTCCAGTGGTAGGGGGGCTTACCCTCGGCGCGGGTCCGCCAGACCTGGAAGCCCTCTAGGGTGCCGCTCCCAGAGTAGAGGTAATCGCCAAACCCAGCGAGTTCATAGATGGTCACGTTGGAAGGATCACCGAAACCCGGTTCGTTGATGGCCCGCCATTCGCCCTTGGCTGGGTCGTCGGTCTCATAAATAATCGCCACCCCCGCGTCGTTGACCTTACCCCCAGAGGCGCCAGTGGGCGCAGTGTACAACTTGCCTTTATAGGGGACCAGAAGGCGAATGGCGGTGATGGGATAGCCCGACAGACCGGGCCGGGACACGGGTTCAAAGTGTTTGCCGTCCTCAGAGCGCAGGATCAAAGGTCCCCAGCCCTTAGAGCGCGACCAGGTGGCGACATAAATTACGGGTTCCAGGTCCGATTTGCCCTGGAAGACGACCATGGAGCGGTAGCCCAGATCCCGCGCAAACTCAGAACCATCCCGGCCCCGCACGATCGGTGACTGGTACACGCGCTCCCAGACTTCACTGATCGGTTCATACCGCCAAATCTCACCCCGCGCACAGGTCTGCTCAAACTCCGGGGAGAAGACTGGGTAGGGACAGTCCACGGGCCAAGTCTCCATCTTGACGGAGGGCATGGCGTGGCGCAGTAGGGCTAGGTTCGCCCGCCCGGTCCCCACATAGAGGTGGTTCTTAAACCAGACCATTGAGTAGGCGTAGGCGTTGTAGCCATCCCCAAAACCGTTGAGACTAATCTTGCGGAAATTCGCCATGCCCAAACCGGGATTGGGTTCGGGGTTGTGGATACGCATGACCATTACACCGCCGTCCTTGCGCTAGGGCAGGGGGTATTCAAAAAGTTTTGGATGGACATCACAAATTTCTCAGGTTGGGACAACGGGAAGAAATGACCCGCCTGGGGAATGAATTCAAACCGGGCCTGGGTCCAGAGTTCCTGGAGTTGTCGGGCGGTTTTGACCGCCATGGACTGCTCACCATAGACCGCTAACAAGGGCAGGGTCAACTGGGCTAAATCCGTTTGGGTAAAATCTTCGAGTGCAATAAAGTCCTGACGGGCACTGGTGGTATCCAGCAGTTTGATCCAGTGCTGGGCCGTACGTTTCCCGCCGCCGATGGGCAACCACTGGGCCAGAAGCTTAGGAAAAACCGAGGCATCCGACCCGCGCAACTGGAAGCGCATCACTTCTTCAAGCAATTGATACCCCGCCTCGTGACCCGCCTCATCAATGTGAATCCCCAGTTCTTTCAAGTTAGGGCCGAGCCGTTCCCAGTGGGGCCAGTCCTGGACCCGTTGTTGCGGTTGGAGGAGCCGGAGGCGCACATCCGCTAGTAACAAACTCGCCAACCGTTCGGGATGAGCCAGGGCCAGATGGAGGCACACCGACCCCCCGAAACTGTGACCCAGGAGATGGACCCGTTCCAGACCCAGGTGGTCTAGTAGGGCCAAAACATCCTGGGCCAAGACAGCAGGCGTGTAGCCCGTGGCCGGCATCCCACTCCGTCCATGCCCCCGCAGATCCACCATCGTCACCCGGTACTGGGCCGCCAAAGCCGGAGCTAGGTGGTACCAGAAGGCCAGGTTTGCCGCTAACCCGTGGACGAGCACCAAGTCCAGTGGCGGGGCCGTGGGATCAGGGCGTTCGTCCATCTGGAGGTAGTTGAGGGTAGTCTCTGGGAGGCGGAGGACGGGCATGTTACTCCATGTATCCGAGCATCTTCAGTTGGTCCATCAGCTTGGCGCGGTCATCGGCGGACATCTGGTCGCCTTCTTGGGCCGCCCGCTCCTCTAGGGTCGTGGGCGGACCGACTTGGATCGGACGGTCTGCCAACTCTTCCGGCTTGAAGAAGCTCTGAGCGACCTTGCCCTCAAAGTCCACCGGGACGGGTACGCCCAGGGAGTAGAGCAACGTCGCCGGGACATCCTCGACACGGTAGGGACCGACTTCAGCGGCATTAGGCATGACCCCGGCTCCCCCGGCCAGGAAAATCCCGTAGGGGTGGTGGGTGCCCACGGGCGCGTCAATCGGGACGACTAGGGGTTCAGCATTGCGGATCGAGAGGAAACCGAAGTTGCGGACGGTCATCGTCAAGTCCGGGGCATCGCTGAGGGCCACCCCCGAGTAGATGTCTTCGCGCTTCATGATCTCGACAATCAGCCGCTCGCCGTTGTCCGGGTCCACCATCGCTTCGAGGTCCTGGATCAGCTTCTCGCGGAAGGTGTCATATTCCTCAGGCTGTACGCCGGGGTCGCCCGGTTTTTCGGCGACGCGGATTTTAATGCCGTTGCTGGAGGGGGTGGGGCAGTAGGCCAGGGTCTTGTCCCAATCCAGGTAGGAGAACCAACTATCCTCCCGGCGTTTGGCGGCTTCGGAACCGTCGCTTTCCTTCCAGGTGAGGTAGCCTTTGTGACCCAAGTAGGTGTTGATGCGGACGACTTCGGCAGTATGAGTGAAGCCGTGGTCCGAGGCCATGAAGATCTGGGCTTCGGGACCAACCATCGTCACCAACCGCTCAATGTAGGTGTCCAGAGTGTTGAAGTATTGGAGGCAGTAGCTACGCATCCGGGCTTCCCACTCCGTCGGGTGCTCAGAGAGCAACGAGGGGTCAAGGAAGTTCCAGACGCGGTGCTGGAGCTTGTCGGTGCCGTCAAACATCACCGCCACCAAGTCCGGGTTATCCTCTTGGATCAGTTTCTCGGCGATGCGGAACCACTGCTCGTCGCGGCGGATGTGGTACAAGACCCACTGCTCTAGCTGTTCGTCGGTCATCTCGGCGATCACTTGCCGCTCATGCTCGAAGTCCCAGGCCAATTCCTTGGGGTCGAAGTTGGGCAACTCTTTGAGGCGTTCATAGAGCGTCGAGGGTAAAGTGTTGCGGCGCAGGTGCTTCCAGGAGACGAAGCCGGGGAGCAAGGCCCCGTTGATGGGCCGGGGCGGGGCGGTAATCGGGAAGTTGAGGGACAACACGGTGCGGTTGGCACGGCTCGCGATGGACCAAATCATCTCGGTCTTGACATCGCGGGCATCGTAGATCGTGAAGTAGACTTCGCCGCCCTTGTCCTCAAAGCGCACAAAGTCGTAGACCCCGTGGGCACCGGGATTTTTACCCGTCATGATTGAGACCCAGGCGGGCGGGGTCAGGGGGTTGGGGGTGGACTTGAGCCGAGCGCGGGAGCCTTCTTCCATAAACTTCTTCAAGAAGGGCATGGTCACGCCGATCCCCGGCAGGTCACTGGTCATGGGACCAAGGACTGTAAATGTCGAACCGTCCATACCAATGAAGAGAGTGCGGGTCATGGTTGTGCTCCGTCGAGTTTGGTGGATACAAAAGCAGCTAATTCACTCACACTCAGGTCGTCCACGTACCGTCCGTCATTCATCAACAGTTCGTGGAAGCCCATTTTTTGTTTGAAATACTCCTCAATCGAGACGATGAGTTGGATCACGTCAATGGAGGAGAATTCAATGTCCTGGGCCAGCTTGGAGTTTGCCCCGATGGGCTCGTCCAAGTCCAGGTCCCAGTCTTGAATCATGTCTTGGATAATGCCGATGATGGCGCGTTGGGCTTGGATTTTGGTCACGGTTGGCATGGTCTTAGCCTCATGAAAGAATAACTCACTCACACTTGAACTGGCAGAGGGCAAGGACTTCCGCCCCGTCCGACCAGAGTTGGACTGGGTAGGCGATCCCCGCGTGCTGGACAGTCAGCCCCTGGTCGCTAGCCTGGGTGATGAGCCACTGAGCGGGGTTGTGGAGTCCCAGTCCCGTCGCCTTAGCCACCGCTTCTTTAGCACACCAACCCGCAACCAGTAAACCGGGCTGCAAGAGGGCGGTCTCCGTAGGGTTGAAGGCCAACTGGTACCAGTCCGCCGCCCGAGCCACATCCGCCCGTTCGATATCCACCCCCACCCGGAC
>NZ_JAAXLT010000046.1 GCF_013285555.1 Candidatus Cyanaurora vandensis
CCCACCGACCGCCCCGCCCCCGCGATCCGCATTGAAACTACGGATGTTCCCCTCACCATCCCCGCCGTGAGCCATCCAGAAGACCGCTCGCTTTTGGAATTAGTCCTAGAGGCCAAAAATCAGGGAGCCTCCGACATCCACCTCGGCGTCGGGGAACGCCCCCGGTTCAGGTTGCGCGGCAGGATGCAGTACACGGCTTACCCAATCACAACCATGGCAACGTTTTATCATTGGTGGCAGGAACTCTTAGCTCCCGAGCAACTACAAACCTTCGAGCGTACCAAGGAACTCGACACCGCCATCATGTACCCTGATATTGCCCGGTTACGGGTGAATATGTTTTTTTCTTTACTCGGCCCAGCCTCGGTATTGCGCTTGATCAACCTTGAGATTCCTAGCCTGGAAGAACTGCAACTCCCCGAAACCCTCAAGACGATCAGTGAGGCCCATAAAGGTTTGGTTTTGATCACCGGACCCACGGGCTCGGGTAAGTCCACTACGATGGCGGCGATGATCCGCTACATCAACGAAAATTTCGCTAAACATATCATCTCGATCGAGGACCCGATTGAATATGTCCACACCAGCATCAAGTCGCTGGTCCGGCAACGGGAAGTCGGGTCACACACGCTAGAGTTTGAAATAGCCTTACGGGCCTCGTTGCGGGAGGACCCGGATATCATCTTGATTGGGGAGATGCGCGACCGCGTGACTGTGGATACCGCCCTCAAAGCCGCGCAGACCGGACACCTCGTCTTCGGGACCTTACACACCAACAGTGCGGTCGCCACCATCGAACGGCTGTTAAATATCTACACCCCCAATGAACAAAATACGATGCGAATGCAACTTGCGGACTCCCTCGTGGCAGTGGTTGCCCAAGCCTTAGTACGGACCACGGACAACAAACGAGCTGCTATTCACGAGATCATGGTCAACACCGACACCGCCCGTGATTACATCAAAGGCAACAAAGTAGATGAGTTGGATCAACTGATTCCCCAGGGAGCATTTGATGGGATGCAGACGATGAACCAAGTCTTATACCGTCTAGTTCAAGAGGGCCGGGTCACGGAAGAGACCGCCGCTGAAGCCTCCCCGCGTCCTAACGAACTGAAGCAATTATTCCGGGGCAAGATGGACAATACCCGCATGATCTAAGATTCCCGAGGCAAGGTCAGCCCTGGGGTATAACCGGGGTGGGTCCTGAGTTTTTAAGCTTAGAGAAATCGGAGGTTCAGTAAAATGGGCAGTGCTTCTTGGTTATTGAGCTTAGTGATCCTGGCGGGAATTCTAAGTTTTGCCGTAGCTGTGTACGGTCTCTTTGTGGCTTATTCCAAGGGTATGACGATCCAGATCAGCAAGCCTGAGAACCGCACCACGCGCACTAGCCAGAATTGATACTTGCTCAATTGATGCAGCCCAACGAAAGCTAACTACCAGTCTCCGTTGGGCTACTTTTTAACAAAAAGTCCTAGGACCGCGCCCGTACCGATAAGCGGCTGACATCACGTAGATGTTGTTGGATATCCGCAAGGTGTTTGTTGGCAAAGGCCCGCAATTCGGGGTCTTCATTTTGAGTTGCAGCACTCTGGAATAGAGCAACGGCTTTTTCGTGACCCTTGACCATCTTCGCCACGTACAACTGCTCAAAGGTCGCCCCAGTCCGCCCTTCTAAATCTGCCTTAGCCTGTTGGTCTTCAGGGCTCAAGGTGGTGGGTAGGGTGACATTTTTGGTCCGGGCAATTTGCATCAGTTCCACGCTAGTCTTGCCGTGTTCCTGGACCATGAACTTAGCAAAGTCCTGGACATTCCGGGAACTCGCCCGTCGTAGAGCAACTTCACTGAGCTGACTCTCGGTCAGGTCACTTTTGGCAGCAGCCATCATGAAACCACTGGCTGATTTGCCATCCATGGTGGCTTGACGGATGGCAGGATCATTCATATCCAAGGGGATGCTGTCGCTGGCTTGGGTCGCCGGGACATCGCGGCCCATTTGAGGCATCGGGGCAGTTTGAGCCGAGGCTGTGATGCTCCCGAGGGTCAGCACCAGCGTAGCGGCGACAATTTGCTTAAACATGGTTCATTCTCCTAAGGAATAGGTCTCGAAAGACCCAGACTCAGGCTGACTCACATACCTTGGTTATAACCTCTTTCTAAAGAGAGGATATCCGAACCGCTCCGATAATTCTGGAGGCTGGTTATTGAAAACACCGTAAAACATCAAAACGGCAAGGTGCGTAGTCCAGTCTTATGACTTGGTAGCCATAGAAGACTTGAAAGTGCGTAACATGGTCAAAAATCATCACTTGGCAAAGTCTATTAGTGATGCTAGCTGGTCAATGTTCCGGGATTGGCTTGAATACTATGGTCGTGTGATGGGAAGGATAGTGATTGCTGTTCCTCCTCACTACACAAGCCAAGAGTGCTCAAGTTGTCATGCCATTGTGAAAAAGTCTCTGTCTACACGCACTCACACATGTCGGTGTGGCTGTGTACTAGACCGCGACCACAATGCAGCCTTGAATATCTTGGCATCAGGATTGAAGTCGTACCCAGGGGCACTGGGAAACGTAACGCTTGTGGAGAGAATAGCCGCTACTCATCAGGAGGTAACTCTTAATGAGCAAGCTGACTCTAGGAAACAAGAATCCCACGGTCTTCAGCCGTGGGAGTGTCAACCTAAGCTTCTTTTTTAGCCATCAACGGCGTGAACCACTGGGTAAATTCATCTTTGCGGAAGACTGTGGCTCGGTCACGATGACCAAAACGAATTAAGCTGGGGAGCCCATGCTTGTCTACACATTCTTTAATCCAGGAACCCACACCCTGACGCTCCGTGGGCGACATTTGGAACTGGAGCCGTTCGTACATCAAGACCAACAAACTACCCGAGGTGAGAGGGGCATTGTGTGCGATTAAATTGGGCAAAGGGCAACTTGCTACCATGTTTGTAGCAGCCTCATGCTTGCGATAAGCCATAAATTCTCCAAAGTGGGAGTGAGGGATGAATCAGTACCTATGACATCGGGTACTGGTACGTTTCGCGGAATTTCGTTTCTAAAAGTCCTTGACGAACCGCTCATCTTGGACACATGGTAACAGTCAGTTATGGAAGTGACCAGTAGCAAAAACAACCGAATCCATAAATATTGCGCTTAATTATTGCGGTACTGGCAGCGCAATGACCTGAGCCAAGGGCACTAGCTGGAGGTCTACCCCAAAAACCTCAGCAAAACTCGTGGCAATTAGGGGTATCAAATCCGCTGGACTGACACCAGGACAAAACTGCTCTACTCGGCCCACGGGTTGCGTCAGACCACAGGGTACGATGACCTCAAACGCCCGCAAATCCGTGGTGACATTGAGGGCAAAACCATGCAAAGTCACCCAACGGGAGACTTTAATCCCGATGGCGGCGACTTTGTAGCCCTTTACCCATACTCCAGTCAGCCCCGCTACTCGTTCACCCGTGATATCTAGATGACTCAGGGTACGGATGAGGACTTCTTCGAGTTGGCGCAGATACCAGTGCAGGTCTTGACGGTAGGCCCTGAGGTCCAAGACCGGGTAGCCCACTAGCTGACCGGGACCATGGTAGGTCACCTCCCCGCCCCGTTCGGTGCGATGTAACTCAAAGGTACCGGGCGCGAATTTGACGAACTCTGGGTCAGACCCCTGCCCCAGGGTGTAGACCGGGGGGTGTTCCACCAAAAAAAGAACATCGGGGTGCTGGGAGTCTTGGATCTTGCGTTGTTGAATTTGTTTTGGCCAGTCCCAGCCCTGGGTATAGCTCACTAAGCCCGGAGTTAGCAGTAGACAGGGCCGTTTCATAGCCCGGTGCGGATCGCGTCCACTGGACAAACCGGGACGCACTGTTCACAAACGATACAGCGCGACCGCTGGAATTGAAGCTCAAAGGTCACAGGCTGTAGGGTCAGAGCTTGGGTCGGACAGACCCCGGTACATAAGCCACAGTGGACACAGGTACTATCAATCAAGATTTCGCTACTGATGAGTGAAACGGTGATGCCCTGGGCTTGGACCCAGAGGAGGGCCGCCTCCACCCGGTCCAGGGCACCGGAGACCTCAATGACCATTTTGCCTACTTCATCGGGGGCGACTTGGGCACGGAGGATATTGCCCGCGACATTGAAATCCTTAGCCAGTCGGTAGGTCAGCGGCATCTGGACCACCTGGGGCGGAAAGGTGAGGATGACCCGCCGTTTGATTTCCCGTTTCATCCCCTCAGTGTACCGTCTGTTGCCGGAGGACTTCGTAGAGCAGGACTGCCACACTGACAGCAAGATTGAGTGATTCCACGCCCGGCTGCTGGGGAATACGGACGGGATATTGGATGAGAGCTTGGACCTCTGCACTCAACCCCTGGCCTTCGGAGCCAAAAATTAGCATTAAAGGCCCGGTGAGGGGAGCTTCCCATAACGAAATACCGTCCGCCGGCGTGGTACCGATGGTTTTGAAACCTTGTGCTTGCGCCTGTTGGAGTAAGGGAATTACCTCAGTCACTCGGGGCGGCTGACGAAACCACTGCCCACTGGTTGCCCGGAGGACTTTGGGGTGGTCTGGGGCAATACTGTCGGGACTGACGACAACGCCAGCTACGCCCACGGCGGCGGCGGTCCTAAGGATTGTACCGAGGTTACCGGGATCTTGGACGCGCTCCAATACCACCCAGCGTTGGGGTAAGCGGCCCAAGTCTGGTGCCAGTGTGTCGCCCTGCCGCGCTATCGCTAGAATCCCAGGGGCATTGACGGTGGTGACGAGTTCCGGGAAAAGGGCCTCGGGGACTTGTTCCGTGCGTTCGCTGTGGACGAGGAGTTGTTCCCATCGGGCTGAATTCGCGCTAGCCCAAGTGGGGGTACTGACCGTGCAGACTAGAGGCCAGCCCGTCTGGAGGGCAGCTTCCACGAGGTGCGGACCTTCTAGGAGCATCCAACCCACACGCTCGCGCTCCTTGGCTTGGTGGAGTTTGCGGATCTGTTTGAGCAGGGGGTTTTGGAGGCTGGTGAGCATGGGGAGTTAGGATCGTCGAGTAAGACACTGACCGTTATTATGAAGCCCCAGTTAGGTCGGTGAATGATTAAAGTAGGTGTCCTGGTTGGATTGCATCTCCCTTGACCTCTAATTGAATCTGACCGGGGTAGTAGTAAACCCCTGATACGCCCACGCGCCCGAGTTCATCGAGGTCTGTGATTACACCCTCTGGTACCTGCTGCCCCCAGTTCACCCACCAACGTCGGTAATAGGTGCAGATCCGGGCGAAGCCGTGGCGTTGCCAGAGTTGATAGCCCACGGTCAAACCGCGCAGCACTAGCTGGTAATCACGCTCATAGTCAAAGGACCCCAATTCTTGAAGGGTGATGGCGGTAGTGGGGACCTGATTATTACCGTTGAGGCCCACCCCGACCACACAACCCATGACCAAGTTCCCCTGGACCCGGGATTCTGTCAGTACGCCCCCCAGTTTACGGCCTGCCACCATTAGATCATTGGGCCACTTCAACCTTGCCGGGATGCCCCGCCGTCGCAACGCCCAGCAGACCCCCCAGGCACTCCAGAAGGTCACTTGGAGCAGGTGGGCGGGGGCAAGCTGGGGTTTGAGGATGACCGAGAGATAGATGCCGCCGGGGGTGGAGACCCAGGTATGTCCCCGTTGGCCCCGGCCCTGGGTCTGGCTCTGAGCAAGCACCGTCGTGCCCTCGCTGGCCCCGTCGCCCAACAACATTAAGGCCCGTTGGTTCGTCGAATCCAGGGTGGTATAGGTGTAGAGCGGTTCGCCCAGCCTCAACCCCAATCCGCCGTATCCAGCCCCGGACCACTGCTGAAATCACTAGGGCGGATTTGTTCTAAAAAGTCATGGAAGGCAGCCCGTTCGGCGTTATCCGCATCTTGGTCCACGGGTAGCGAAGCTTGGGCCATGACTTCCTCAGTGGCCCAAATCGGCGTGCGGGTCCTGAGGGCTAAGGCCACGGCATCACTAGGGCGAGCGTCGAGGTGTTTGCGTTGTTCACCTTGCTCCAGCGAGATTACGGCATAAAACGTACTGTCTTGTAAGGAATAAATGACAATTTTGATAACTTTGATCTCCCAGCCGCCCAGACAATTCACAAATAGATCATGGGTCATGGGCCGGGTGGTCTTTTGACCCTCTAGGGCTTGGACAATGGCACTGGCCTCAGCCCGACCAATCCAAATCGGGCGGGCGCGGCGGTCGCCGAGGTCACGCAGGACCAGAATGGGGGATTTATTGACTGCATCTAGGGCAATGCCCGCCACTTTCATCTCGACAGCCATGGGCTAACTCTCCACAGACAGGAACCCTAGGCTCATTCTACTGGGGGTCATGGGGCTTGGCGGGCTTGGGCCACGGCCTGGGCACAGGATTGGGCATCCTTTGCCTGACCGGGCTGGTTGCCGTACCAGAGTCGTTCGTGAATGCGGACTAATTGGCTGAGGGGTTCTCGGAGCCGGGGCTGGTCCTGGAGGTCCTGGAGGTATTCCTGGTTGGTCCGGGTGGGCTGGTACTTGACTTGCTGTTCGCTATCCAACCAGAGGACTAAGGAGAGGTACCAAGCGCGGCAGGCCCCCCGGTAGTCCCCGCTCTGGGTGAGTTGCTCGGCTTGCGCAGTCCACTGTTGCCAAGGGGTAATTGGGCTGGGGGCAAGGGCGGTGGCTGGACTTACCTTGTGTGGACCGAAGACCTGCCAGAGTTGTACCCCACTTAAGACCACCCATAGGACCCCTAGCCCTAGCCCCACCCAGAGGACGATATTGGCAGCCTGGGCACTGAGACTCAGGCCCCCGAGGTCCAGGTTAGTCTCTGCTAACCGGAACTGCCCGGAGCGGCGCAGTTCTTCAAGTAACGGCTCAACCTTGGGCATTGGCTCCTCCTGGCCTCATCGTAATTGCTCGAACCAAGCCAGGGCTGTCCGGTAATCAATCATCCCCCAATAGAGCGGCCCAGAGACGGCCTGGGCGTAGCGGTGCGGGTCGGCCCATCGTCCGGCCCGTTGCAAAAAATAGACCTCCCGTTGGTAGGCACTGCGCTCAATGCGCCAGCGAAAAGTTTTGCTCCTGACGTAGTGAAAACAGAACTTAGGTAAACCCAGGGCTTTTTGTTGGCGGTGGTGGACCCGCTCGTGGGCCAAGACCGCTGCTTTTTGGAGGGCGGGCCAAGTGTCAAAGTCCCAGGGCACAAAGACCACGGGGTAAAGGGCGGTACAAAAACGGAGGGGCCAGGGAATAAGCCGCATAACTCATGGTACCGTGGCCCCATGCCCAGTCCAACCCTTGAACGAGAACAGAGCCTCTGGCAGGAGGGCTACACCCGCTTAGCGGCGGTGGATGAAGTCGGGCGGGGACCCTGGGCGGGTCCGGTGGTGGCAGTAGCCGTAGTTCTACCCTCTACCGTGACCATGGCTGACCTCCCCGGTGTACGCGACTCCAAACAACTCACCCCCCGCCGCCGTCAAGAACTAGTCCCGCTCATCCAGTCCATCGCCCTCGGTTATGGGGTCGGGCTGGCTGAGGTGGCGGAGATTGACCGCATTAATATCCGTCAGGCCACCCATCAGGCCATGGTCCGGGCTTTAGCTGGGGTTATGCCGGTGGATCATGTCTTGGTGGACGGATTACGGGTCCCGGAACTGGGGGAGCATCAGACCTGGGTGGTGCGGGGAGATGGTCAATGTCTCGCGATTGCCTGCGCCTCGGTCTTGGCTAAGGTCTACCGTGACCAATTGATGCAGGGGCTGGCCCAGGAATTTCCTGGTTATGGCTGGGAGCGCAACAGCGGTTATGGCACCCGCGCCCACCAACAGGCCCTCCGTCAATTTGGCGTAACACCCCACCACCGTCATAGTTTCCGGCCCGTGCGCGTGGCTCTGGAGACCGTGGGACGTTACGATAGGCCAAATATTCACTCAGACCATGCTTGAACTCAAACAGGTAGCCAAGCATTTTGGGGAACAGACCGTCCTGGCTTCCCTGGATTTGTGCGTGGGCGACCAGGAATTATTGGTGTTGGTCGGTCCCTCCGGCTGTGGCAAAAGTACCCTGCTGCGTCTGATTGCCGGTCTAGAAGAACCCACCAGTGGTCAGATCCTCCTCGACGGGCAAGACCTCATCCTCCGTGCTCCCAAGGACCGGGACGTGGCGATGGTCTTCCAAAATTACGCTCTCTATCCGCACTTGACGGTCTACGATAACTTAGCTTTTGGGTTACGCCGCCGCCGTCCGCTCACGACTAAATTGGGGGAAATGTGGCGCGGGCTGACCCAGCAAGCTTGCCCGACTCGCGCTGCTCTGGATAACCAAGTCCAGCAGGTCGCCCGTCTTCTACAAATCGAACAGTTCCTCGACCGCCGCCCCAGTGAACTCTCCGGTGGTCAAAAACAGCGGGTCGCCCTCGGACGAGCCATGGTCCGCAACCCCAAAATCTACCTGATGGACGAACCCCTTTCTAACCTAGACGCGCAACTGCGGACCCAGACGCGGACCCAGATCGTCCAGTGGCAACACCAACTCGCCACCACTACGGTTTATGTCACCCATGACCAGACTGAGGCGATGACCATGGGTTCACGGATTGCCGTCATGAACCGGGGCTGTCTACAACAGGTGGCGACCCCGCTCACGGTCTACCGGGAACCCGCCAATATCTTCGTCGCTGGGTTCATCGGGGAGCCGCAGATGAACTTTTTTCCCTGTGTGCCGACGGTGGCTCTAGGCCGGACCAGTCTTGTGGGTGAAGGATTTTGTCTGTCTCTACCCCCACAGTTCCAAGGCGTACCATTGCCGCCCCGCTTAACTATAGGTATCCGGCCCGAGCATCTGGTTCTCAACGGGCAAGACCCCGTATTCCAAGGGCGAGTGGAGTTTGTGGAGACGCTGGGCCGCGAGACCCTAATTTTTTGTGCTACGCCCAGTGGTCCGCTCAGGGTCCGTCTGACTAGTGAATGTCCCCGCCCCGATGAAAGTTGTGGCTTCGCGGTTCAGGCGTTCCATCTGTTCGATGAGACCAGTGGTTTGAGCATTAAACCTAGTCGTTTGGTGGTTAGTGAATAGTGGACTAGGACAGAAGAGCGTATTGCAGCACACTACGCTGGGGCGGCTAGGCAAGCTTGGTTAGCGTGAAAGCTGCTAAGAAGCCAAAGGCAACGACCAACCCTGTGTAGTCATGGGCGTACTCAAAGGCTTCAGGCAACATCGTATCGGCGAGCATGGCAAGGATCGCCCCCGCTGCTACGGCTGTGATCCCGGCAATAATATCGGCTGAGAATTGACTAAATACGGTGTACCCGAGAACGGCTGCTACGGCTGACACCATGGTAATTCCGCCCCAAGTGCCAAAGATATAGGCCGGTGAACGCCCCGCCCTCTTCATCCCCGCTGCACTCGATAGCCCCTCAGGGAAATTGGAGAGAAATACCGCCACCACCGCTACCCAACTGACCGACCCGCCACCAATCAGGCTCACCCCAATCACGATCGATTCAGGAATGCCGTCAAGGAGCGCGCCCAGGGCAATTGCTAACCCACTCCCCGCCGTCCCCGCCTCCTCGGGTTGCTGTCCTGTCGAGCGTTTGCGGTGCTTGGCCCCATAGTGAGCCAACCCACGATTGGCTAGGGTGAAAATTAGGGCCCCGAGCATAAACCCCACTGCCACCGCTGCCAGACTCCCCTGCGCGTAAGCCTCATCCATTAGGTCAAAAGCTAAGGCCGAGATGAGGACCCCCGCCCCAAAAGCCATAATGAGCGCGATCCAGCGTTGGGGCACCGCCACAAAATAACCAACCAATGCTCCAAGGAAGAGAGCTGACCCTGCCACCAAGCCCCAGCCCCCCGCCTGTACCCATGGGAGTATCACATAATAGCTCAACTGCTTTCTAGTAATTCTGTTCTATTTCTTGGAACGCCACGTCCCTCTCTTGGGATAAATTTGTCTGATTCACACAGTCCGCTTAGGCTTTTCAGCGATAGACTGGCAGGTTGCTATTACCCAAACTATTAATAATCTAGCGGACTAACTAATCGTTAATTCTTACGACTTTCAGTACTGCGCTTACCTAAAGTCCTTAGTATTATGTAACTGAACCCAGTCCTCCCAGGCTGCTGTAAGGCTTTGCCTGAGAGTTTAAGGAGTTACATACAATGCAGTTAAATTTCCGTAGCTTAGGCTACCTAAGTTGCCTCACCCTCGCTTGTGTCAGCCTCAGTCCCGCCTCAGCCGAGCGTCCTGAAGCGCGTCCCGAATTGGTCAAACTTGCTAAGCACGATACCTCCCGGACCCTGCGCGAAATGGGACCGATTCCGTTAATTTTTAACAAGTTCACTGAAATTCCTAACCCGCCCCGTCCCCGTAAGGTCATTAAGAAAGAAGACCTCCGCGCCACCCAAGTTCCTGACTCGGTGGTGCAAAACGCGCCCGGTGAGCCGCTTGACCTGCCCTTGACGGCGAGCTTCGATGGGGTGAATAGTGTCAACTTCGTCCTTCCCCCGGACCCGACGGGTGAAGTCGGTCCCAACCATTATTTTCAGTGGGTCAACCTGTCGTTTGCCATCTATAACAAAACCGGGACGCTCCTCTACGGTCCGGCCTCGGGTAATACCCTGTGGAATGGCTTCGGCGGTCCCTGCCAGAGCACCAACAGTGGCGACCCGATTGTGATGTATGACCACCTTGCTGACCGCTGGGTGGTAACGCAGTTTGGTATTCCCAACTTCTCCGGCGGTCCCTACTACCAGTGCATCGCCGTCTCGACTGGGGCGGACCCCACCGGCTCCTACCACCGCTACGCCTTTGTCGCGAGCAACAACAACCTCAACGACTATCCCAAGTTGGGAGTTTGGCCCGACGGTTACTACATGACGGTCAATCAATTCCTGAATGGCTTCTCCTTTGCGGGGGCCGGGGTCTTCGCCTTCGAGCGCGAGAAGATGCTCCTCGGACAGGCCGCCAAACTGGTCTACGTCAACCTCCAACCCATCAACCCCAACTTCGGCGGGATGCTCCCCTCGGATCTAGATGGCCCGGTTCCTGCCGCTGGTACGCCTGCTTATTTCATGGAAGCGGATGATTCCAATTTTGGTTTCCCGACGGACCAGATTGCCCTGTGGGAATTTAAGGTGAACTGGAACAATATTGCGCTCTCGACCTTTGGGCTGAGCGGTCAACCCAACCAGTTATTTAAACCCCCTGCCTTGGCTCCCTTTGACATGAATCTCTGCCCCGGTACCCGCAACTGCATCCCCCAATTGGGCACCACCTGCAAAATTGACACCATCGGCGACCGTTTGATGTACCGCTTGCAGTACCGCAACATGGGCACTCACCAAGTGATGGTGGCGAACCATAGCGTGGATGTGAACGGACGGGACTTAGCCGGGATTCGTTGGTATGAGTTCCGCAAGACCACCGGCGATTGGTCTATTTACCAACAGGGCACCTACAGTCCCACCACCACCCTCAACCGTTGGATGGCTAGTATTGCCATGGATGGCGCGGGCAACATTGGGATGGGGTACTCCACCTCCAGTGCCGACACCTACCCCTCGATTTACGCGACGGGCCGTCTTGCCACCGATCCCCTAGGGACGATGCGCCTTGAGCAACTATTGTTTGCGGGTCGCGGTTCTCAGACCAGTAGCTCTAGCCGTTGGGGGGATTACAGCCATCTCTCGATTGACCCGGTGGATAACTGCACGTTCTGGCACACCTCGGAATATTATTCCTCCACGAGCAGTGCCAACTGGCGGACCCGCATCTCGGCAGTCAAGATACCGGGCTGTGTGGTCAATACCCCGGTCCCAGCTACCCCCTAACTTCTAGTCATGGTATCCAGACGGCCTCTTAACCAAGGGGCCGTTTGGCTTTTGGTATGCTGAGAAAAACCGAGGTTCCTATGCACTGGGTCAGCACTTTATCGCGTGAACAGACCATCCCCCGCGCCGTGGCTGAGACCTGTGGTGCGGTCTTGACTCAGATGGGGGGCCGGTCCGTAGACTTGGTGCTAATTTTTGCCAGTCCTGAGCTTGGGGGTGATTTTGCCTATCTGGGCCGTCTCATTCAGCAACAGTTGGGCAGCGCAGTCCTGGTGGGTTGTGCGGGGGGCGGGCTGATTGCCCAAGGACAGGAAATAGAAGACGAGCCCGGCTTAGTCGTGACCGCAGCCCACCTGCCGGGGGTGACGGTGACGGGCTTTCACCTGGAGATGGCGGACCTCCCAGACCTAGATGCTCCGCCGCTGGCTTGGCAAGAGCGGCTGGGGGTGATGACGGATGGGCCTTTCCTGTTGATGGCGGGCGGGGGCATGGATTTGGAGGTGTTGCTGGCGGGGTTGGACTATGCTTTCCCGACTAGTCCTAAGCTGGGGGGGATTGCCAGCGGTAGTCAGCCATTACTATTCCTCAATGAGCAGTGTCATACCCGGGGCGTGAATGGAGTGGCGTTACGCGGCAATATCGCCATGGACCCCTTGGTTGCTCAGGGCTGTCGTCCTTTGGGCCAAAAACACGAGATTACCGGCTGTGAGGACTATCTGTTGACCCAGCTAGACGGGATGCCGCCCGTGGAAGTCCTGGGACGGGTCCTCGGGGCCGCCAGTCAGCGCGACCGTCAATTGGCCCAGCGCAATGCGCTCTTTGTGGGGCTGTTGGCGGATGAATTCAAGCAAGCGTCGGTCAATTTCTTGATCCGCAACTTAATGGGGGTGGACCGTCAACGCGGGGCTTTGGCGATTGGACAGCCCCTGCGCGTCGGTCAGACGTTACAATTCCACATCCGCGACGGGGCGGCCTCCAGTGAGGACCTCGACCAACTGTTACATAATTACGTGGCGAATTCCGGGGCCAGTACGGTGCAGGGCTGTGTCTTGTTTTCTTGTCTGGGCCGGGGGGAGTCTTTTTATGGCTCACCTAACCACGATGCCCAAGCGGTCCAACGGCATCTCGGGGCCATCCCGGTGGGGGGGTTCTTCTGTAATGGCGAGATTGGTCCGGTGGGGGCGACTACTTACTTGCACGGCTACACAGCGGCGATTGGTTTCTTCCGGCCCTTGTCGTAAGCGTGGTATTCCTTGCCCCCGCCATGCATGAGTGCTCCCCTGACTTAGGCTACAATGTCGCCCTAGCGTGGAGATTGTGGTGGCAACTTTTTGGGCAATTGAGGGCGGGGTGACGGCTCCCTTGGGCTGGCAAGCGGGCGCGGTGGCAGCAGGAATTAAGCCTTCGGGGAAGTTGGATCTCATCCTCATCTGCTCCGACCAACCCGCTGTGACCGCCGGGGTCTTCACGACCAATCTGGTCCGGGCCGCCTCCGTAGACTACGACGAGCAACGCTTGGCCCAAGAGAGCCACGGACGAGCCATCGTCATCAACGCCGGGAATGCCAACGCCGCCACGGGTCAAGCGGGGGTTGAGGCCGTCACGCAGACCGCCCAAATCTTTGCTGAGTTATTAAACCTCGACCCCGCCGAAATTCTGGTTGCCTCCACCGGGGTGATTGGTGTGCCCCTACCGATGGCGAAAATCCAACAAGCGGCCCCGCAGCTAGTCACAACCCTCTCCCCCACGGGTTCAGAACTCGCCGCCCAAGCCATTCTCACCACAGATTTAACGGTGAAGACGCGCGCGCTGGAAGCTAATATTGACGGTCATCCGGTGCGGATGGGAGCCATCGCTAAGGGTTCAGGAATGATCCACCCCAATATGGCGACGCTACTTGCTTTTATTACCTGTGATGCGGCAGTGGAGCCGGACCTGTGGCGGGATTTATTACGAGCTGCCAATACAGTCTCCTTCAACCAAATCACCGTGGATGGCGACACCAGCACCAATGATCTCGTCCTCGCCCTCAGTAACGGACGGGCTGAGAATCCGACGGTCACCGACCCCGCCAGCCTAGCCGCCCGTCTCCTCGGTGAGATGCTGACCACTCTCTGCATTGACCTTGCCAAGATGGTCGCCCGTGATGGTGAGGGCGCAACAAAATTAGTAGAAGTCCAGGTTACTGGAGCGCGTGATGCACAATCGGCCCGTCAAGTCGCCCGGACCGTGGCAAGTTCCAGCCTATTCAAGGCGGCCCTGTTTGGCTGTGACCCGAATTGGGGACGGATTGCAGCGGCGGCGGGACGGGCGGGTGTTCCCTTTGCGCCCCAGCGGCTGGCGGTTTGGTTGGGTGAAGTCCAGTTGATGGCAGAGGGCACCCCCCTCCCCTTTGACCGTCCGGCGGCTGTCACCTATCTCAAAAATCCCACCGTCCTCGTCCGTCTCGATTTAGGGGGAGGCCAGGGCCAAGGGACGGCCTGGGGCTGTGACCTGACCTATGACTATGTGCGGATCAACGGCGAGTACACCACTTGACTAAGGCGCGCCGGATAAACTGAGAAGAGGGTACCAAGGCAGCCGATGGACACAAAGAAAAGTGTACAACTCCGCAATCTCTTGATTGCCGCAGCGACGATCCTCCTCGTGGGTGGGTTGTATGGCGCGACCCGCGCTGATTTTAGCCGTGTCACCCCCGCCCAAATGGTCGAGCGGTCCATCCCCTACGAGACCGCCCAGACCAACGGACGACCGACCTTGATTGAGTTCTACGCGGATTGGTGCGCCACTTGTAAATTGATGAATCCAACCGTGGCTAAACTCGAACGGCAGTACGAGGGCAAATTCAACTTCGTCATGCTCAATGTGGATAATCCCAAGTGGAATCCTGAGCTAGACCGTTACCGGGTGAATGGCATCCCCCACTACGTATTCCTGGCCCCCGACGGTACGATCCAGGGCAATGTCATCGGTGAACAGACCGCAGACTTGTTTGGCGCGAACCTAGCGGCCCTTGTTCAGGGGCAATCTCTGCCCTACGCCCGCCCTACGCCCGGTCAGGTCTCTACTTTTAAGACCCGTCTGGTCCCCCCCCAGGTCCAGCCCCGCGCCCACTCCAATTCCTGAGGTAGCCCGTGCGTAGATTATTGTTGGCCCTCATGTTTGCCTTGCCCGTGTGGGCCGGACCGGCTGAGGAACTGGCACCCAAGGGTCTAGAGAACGCCCAGCCCTTTGACTTGAGTACCGGGACCAGCCAATACAACCAACTCCTCAAAGCCATCAATAGCAAGCAGCGCATCTATCAGGGCCAGTTCAAGGAACCCGAACCGGTCTCTTTGGGGTTTGGCGTGTGTGTGTACGGTGCCGCCCCGACCTTACCCGAAAAATTCAAAGCCCCACCGCCCCTACGCGAACTGAGCGCGGGGACCGACCGGCCCCTGACTGTCGCCCTACCCCGGTCCTGTCCGACGGTCAGCCCGGCGAACTAGCGTCGGATAAATTCCCACAAAGAAGACCATCCAAACCAAGACGGGAGCCGCGAGGACCACGCTGAGCCAACTCAGCCCCAACCAGAGATACAGCCCCCCGGTCCAGCTTGTTCCGGTCAAGAGGATGGACCAGGGTTGGCACCACCAGGGTTTGTGAGCCCACACATTATTTGTCATAGGGCGATTATATCCCCAGCCGTTGGCGCAACTGGTCCAGAGAAATATCGGTGGCAAGGATGACGGGCTGGTCCGGGTTTAGGGGGCTTGGAGGCGGTCAATACGCTGAATCTCGACCCCTTCCTGCCAGAGTGAAACGCCCTCCTTGGCCGGGGTCGCCCGCATCAGGGAGCTAATAAGGTTTCCGGGTGTATAGTTGATATTTACCCAAACGAATTTCTCTGGAATTACCTCTGACCTCCGACCAACTCGAAACCCGATATCGTGAGGCATCAGCTCCGGTCGAACGCTCACAGTTTCAGCTCTTATGGCTTATTGGCATGGGTAAAACCACTCAGCAAGTGCGCGAGGTAACAGGCTACTGCTGCACTTGGATACGAGAGCTGGTTAGCCGTTATAACCGCGAAGGTCCC
>NZ_JAAXLT010000047.1 GCF_013285555.1 Candidatus Cyanaurora vandensis
CCCCTGACCCCGCCCCGCCGCCGCACCATGGACTTGGGCGAGACCCTGGGCCTCGCGTGGTCATCGCTGCTTGCCAACCGTTTACGGGCTTCCTTGACGATGCTCGGCGTGATCATGGGGACAGCCGCCGTGATTGCCCTGGTTGCGATTGGACGCGGTGCCCAGGCCCAGGCCGAACGTCAGTTCAAGTCTTTGGGCGCGAATTTAATCTTTGTCCGCAATGGGGTCGCCAATGTCGGCAGTTCAGCCTCCCAGGGGGTCGGCTCAGCGACAACGTTGACCTTAGAGGATGCCCAAGCCATCGCCCGTACTGCCCAAGCCGTCGAGGCCGTCGCCCCCACCCTCAACACCCGCGCTCAAGTGGTCTGGGCCGGGGCCAACACCAATACCAGCGTCGTGGGCACTACCCCAGAGTATGTACAAGTGCGCGACTTCTTGCCCTTGACTGGACGCTTCTTCAACCAACTCGAAGTGAACCAGGAGCAACGGGTCGCCCTCTTGGGTCAGACCACGGTGGACAGTTTAGGGTTGACGGCTGAGAGTGCCCTAGGGAAGACGATTCGGATTCGCAGTGAGGACTTTTTGGTGATTGGGACTTTGGAGTATAAAGGGGCGACCCAGTTCCAGGACCAGGACGACCAAGTGTTAATCCCGCTGACGACCATGGCCCGCCGGGTGGTCGGGAACAATTCGCTCAACGGGATCTCGCTCTCCTCCATCGCGGTCTCAGCCAAGAGTGCGGAACAAATGGAAGCCGCTCAGTTTCAGATCACCAACCTGTTGCGGTTGCGCCACGGCAGTACGGATTTCCAGTTGCGCTCCCAGGCGGACTTAGTGGATGCGGCAAGTACCAGCAGTGCAATTTTTACGACGTTGCTGGGTTGGTCGGCGGCGATTTCGCTGATGGTGGGCGGGATTGGGATTATGAACATCATGTTGGTCTCAGTGACGGAGCGTACCCGTGAGATTGGCGTCCGCAAAGCCATCGGCGCACGGTCACAAGATATCCTGTGGCAGTTTTTAATTGAAGCCATTGTCCTCTCAGTGACGGGCGGGTTACTGGGGATTGCGCTGGGCGTCGGGGCGACGTTTATCATCCGCAATGCCCTGGGTTGGGAGACGATTATCTCGCTGGATTCCATCGGCCTCGCCTTTGCCGTGGCCTTTGCGGTAGGAGCATTTTTTGGCGTCTACCCGGCCCGTCGCGCTGCCCAACTCGACCCGATTACCGCATTGCGAACCGACTGAGCAGTCAGCATGATGAAAATTGGAGCGTTAGCTGAGCGGGCGGGTGTAGCGGTCGGGACTATCCGTTATTATGAAACCCTCGGGTTACTCAAACCCACTTGCCGCAGCGAGAGCGGTTACCGCCACTATGACCAGGGTGCGCTAGAACGGCTGTACTTCATCAAGAAGGCGCAGGCCCTCCAGTTCTCCTTGACTGAGATCCGGCAGGTACTTGCGATTGAAGGTCCACCCTGTACAGCAGTCCAGGAACTACTCAATACCAAGATTGCTCACCTCGAAGTGCAGCTTCTACAAATGCAATCGCTCAAGAGCGAATTAGAGGTTTATCGCGACCGCTGGGCTAGTCGGCCCACTAGCATTGCTGACGGTAGAATTTGCTCACTGATTGATGAGGTAGAGATTATATCTCAGCGAACGCTTGACCAAGGTACTTGACTCTATAGCTGCCTGTAGACCTTAGAGTTAATGGAAACTAAGTCTAGTTGCTCGACTCGGGTGGCTAGCATCACGGAGATGGTCAATGAGCAAATTCGTCTTTTTACTGTTGGTCGTGTCAGCGGCAGCATTCCAAACCGTGCAGGCCCAAGAATTGGCCCAAACTATGGAGATGCCGCAGGGCGGGAGCGAGGCAAAACCCGATGCGATGAAGGCTAGCGGGATGTCTTGTTGCTGTGCTAAAAAAGCTGACACCGCTAAGAAAGCAGAACCGGCAGCCCAAGCAAAGCCCTAACAGACCTAGCGGATCGTACTCCTGGGCAAGACCAGGAGTACAACCGATTAGCGCGGTTCGTTGAGCTTGTTAATTGCGTCAATCCCTCTCCTGAGAAACGCTCATCCCCGTGGGACAAGGATTTCTACGTGTATTGAATAATACAAATCCCAGAATAGCTAGGCGTATTTTCATAATTCGTCGCTCACGCTGCATCGGGGGGAACTAATCCATCGTCAGTTGGGTTATCATAACAAAGGCTGAACACGGGTTGGTAGCTCAGTGGTAGAGCATTCGGCTTTTAACCGACTGGTCGTGGGTTCGAACCCCACCCAACCCAAAATTTTCTCTACTTTGCATAGCTGCATGGGCGTCTGTCTCAAGACTTAGCGAGCGTGTACCCTTGGCTCCTAAATTGGTGAGAGCAGGAACCGCCGTAAACATCGGCTGAGGATGAAGACCATGACATCGTTAACTGGAAAAGTCGCTATCATCACGGCTTCGTCGCGGGGAATTGGACGGGCAGTTGCTAAACGGCTTGCTTTCGCCTTAGCTAAGGAGCTTGGGCCGCGTCAGGTCACCGTCAATGTCGTCTCTCCAGGCGTGACCGATACAGACGGGTTGATTATGCCGCCGGAAGCCGTGGCGCAATTAATTGGACAAACGCCCTTGGGACGGTTGGGACAACCCGAAGATGTGGCAGCGGTAGTGGCCTTTTTGGTGAGTGAGGATGCTCATTGGGTGACCGGACAGAACATCCAAGCCAATGGGGGCATTCTTTAACCTTTACCAAATTAAGAGGTATTCTTACGCCACTCGCGTATCGTTTTTCAGGCCGATGCGCCTACTAAAATTTCACTTCTGGACGACTTTGTCCTAGAAGATTTCTGAACATCGGTAAAGATAAATAAGCGCGACCAGTCGTAAATCCTGCACGAACTCGTCTGGAGAGTGTTTGGCGGTGGAGAAGATTTCTGCGGGGATTTCCAGGGTTATGTTAGCCATGTATCCTCCTTTAATTAAAAGCTTAGGCTTTTTTGATGGACTTTACTTCAACCCGCCACTCGGACTCCTTGTAATTGACCGAGCCAAGTGGTCAGGGACTCTAGTTGAACCTCGGTTTTCACTGCACCTAGGCCCTTGACGGTGACTTTACCCGGTTGGTGGACGAAGCGGGCGCGGATGGCACTAGAGAGATTGCCGCTCAGTTTTTCCCAAGCGGGGGCTGCCATCTGGGTCTCAAGCACGATGTTGGCTCCCTCGGGACGGATGCGGGAGAAGCCATTGCCCCGCGCCAGGAGCTTGAGGGTCATTACCCGGAAAAGTTGTTGAACCGGGACCGGGAGCGGGCCGAGACGGTCAATCCAGTCGGTTTCGAGTTGGTGTAACTCCTTGAGGTCATCGAGGGCGGCGAGTTGGCGGTAGGCGGACATCTTCTGTTCCGTATCCGCGATGTAGGTGGCGGGGATGAAGGCAGTCAGGCTCAGGTCAATCTGAGTATCGTCCACCTGGGGCACCTCTTGACCCCGGATCTCGCGGATCGCTTCCTCTAGCATCTCCATATAGAGATCAAACCCGACGGAATTGACCTGACCGGACTGTTCACTGCCCAAGAGGTTGCCGGAACCCCGGATCTCCAGGTCGCGCATCGCCAGTTGGTAGCCCGAGCCGAGTTGGGTGAATTCCTGGATGGCGCGGAGACGTTTACGGGCAGTATCGGACAAGGTTTCCTCTTGACGATAAAAAAGCCACGCGTAGGCTTGGACCCCAGAGCGACCGACCCGGCCCCGCAATTGGTACAACTGGGCTAGACCAAAGAGGTTGGCATTCTCAACCAGGATCGTATTGACACGGGGAATATCCAGCCCTGACTCGATAATCGTGGTACAGACCATCACATCCTGACTGCCCTCCGCAAAAGCCAGCATCGCCGCTTCGAGTTCACCATCGTCCATCTGACCGTGGGCCAGGGCAATGCGGGCCGAGGGGACGAGTTCACGGAGGCGACCAGCGGCTTCTTCGATGCCTTCGACACGGTTGTAGACATAGAAGACCTGACCACCGCGTTCGAGTTCTTGCATAATCGCGGTGCGGGTTACCTCGGGACTGTAGACACTCAGGTTCGTTTTAATCGGACGGCGCGAGGGCGGCGGGGTGGCGATAATGCTCATTTCGCGGACCCCGGAGAGGGCCATATAGAGCGTGCGTGGGATGGGGGTGGCAGTCAGGGTCAGAACATCTACCTTGGCCTTAAAAAGTTTAATCTTCTCCTTTTGGGCGACCCCGAACCGCTGCTCCTCATCAATCACTAACAAACCTAAATCTTTGAACTTGACCTCTTGGCTCAAGAGTTGGTGGGTGCCAATCACGAGGTCTAGCTCCCCGCACTTGAGTTGTCGCAACAGTTCCTTGCGCTCCTGGGGAGAACGAAAGCGGTTGAGTAAGCCCAAACGGATTGGGTAGGGTGCGAAACGGTCCCGGAAGGTGTGGTAGTGCTGTTGGGTAAGGATGGTGGTTGGGGCCAAGACCGCGCATTGTTTGCCACTGACCAGGGCTTTGAAGACGGCCCGTAATGCCACTTCGGTTTTACCGAAACCCACGTCGCCACAGACGAGACGGTCCATGGGGCGGGGGGATTCTAGGTCACGTTTGACCTCTTGGATCGCCTTGGCTTGGTCGGGGGTTAGCTCGTAGGGGAAGGATTCTTCGAGTTCCTGTTGCCAGGGTTGGTCGGGAGGGAAGGCATAGCCCGTCTCTTGGGCGCGGCGGGCGTAGAGGGCGAGGAGGTCAAAGGCGATTTTTTTGACCGCTTTTTTGACTTTTTCGCGGACGCGCTCCCAGGTTTTACTAGAGAGTTTGGATAGGGCAGGGGCACCATTCTCCCCGGTGCGGTAACGGCTGAGGGAGGCAATCTGGTCCGCTGCCACCCGCAACAGCCCGTCTTCATACTGGAGGGTCAGGTATTCGCGGCTTTGACCACTGATATCAAGGGTTTCGAGTTTGGTGAATTTCCCAATCCCGTGCTGGCGGTGGACGACGAAATCCCCTGGTTTAAGTTTATGTAAATCCAGTTGTTTGGAGGCAGCGCGGCGGCGTTTGCGGATATAGCTCGCGGTGGCGAGGACGTGCTGACCGTAGAGTTCACGGTCGGTCACGAGGGCAATTCTGAGGGTGGCGAGGATCTGGCCCTCGAAATCCGCCAAGCCTGAATACTTGAGGGCAATCGGGGTGCGGTCCTCCACCAAGCGGGTCAGGGCCGGGTAATCCTGGGGGTTGGGGACAAACTGGGCGGGGCAGTCGTGTTCCTGGAAGAGCGAGACGGTGCGCGAGGGCTGGGCTGACAAAATCCACACACTAAACCCGTCTTGACGCAGTTCGCGGAGGGTCTTCGCCATGCTTGCGAACTGATGGGGAATGAAATTGAGGCCCCGGCCTCCCAATTGACCCGCCCCTGGACTCACTTCCGTCAGTTGCACTTGGCTAAAACTTGTAATTGTCTGCACACACTCGCCGAAAGCACGGTGTAAGCGGGGGAGGGGCTGGAGGGGTTGCCAGCGTTCCTCGGCACTCTGCACCCAGCGGTCACAGTGGAGGGCACAGATAGCGGGTTCATCCAGGACAACAAGGGTATGGGCAGGGAGGTAATCGACTAGTGAAGCAGGCTGGTCGAAGGCCAACCCCAACCAGTTGCGCCAACCCTCGGGGACCTGACCCGCTTGGACATGGCTTAGGTAGCTGGCCTGGAGACTGGGCGGGATTTCCGCCTCGGTCAGGGCTTGCAAGCGGGGTAGCAACATCGCCCCAAAGCTCACCGCCGTCAAATCCAAGCCTGGAATCGCATCTAAGGAACGTTGCGTGGCGGGGTCAAACTCACGGATGCGCTCCAATTGTTCCCCGAACCACTCCAGGCGCACGGGCATCTCCGCTGCGACCGGGAAGAGGTCCAAAATATCGCCCCGGCGGGCGAACTGGCCCTCGCGCTCGACTTGGCTGGCCCGTTGGTAGCCAAGCTCGGTTAACCGTTCGGTCAAGGGCAGGATGGCCTGTTCATCACCCGGTTCTAGGTGTTGCTCGTACTGTTTAAAAACTTCTACGGGCGGGAGGTGGGGTTGGAGGGCGCGGTCGGTGGTGACGATGGCCCACTGGCTCGGCGGGTGACAGAGTAGGGCCAACACCTGTAGTTGGCCCCAGGTCAGTTCTTCTTCGGGGTCAAAGGGTTCGTAGGGAGAGGCTTCACTGGTGGGATAGAGGTTGACGACGGGCCAGCCCATGGTTTCGAGGTGCAGGCTCCATTGGGTAGCGTCTTCTAGGGTGGGGACGATGAGGAGCAGGGGTTGTCCGGTATGGCGGGCGAGGGCGGTGGCGGCGAGGGCACGGCCTAGGCGGTTGGCACCACGGAGGGTAACTTTACGCTGTTTTTGTAGTTGTCCGGCGAGTTCGTAGATAAAATTTGAGTTTTGTAAATGCCGGACCAGTCCCCGTAATGCCATCGAGTTCCTTTTGCGCTTTTTCTATTGTGCAATGCTAGCGGTTGAGTTGTGTCCTCTGGGGAGTGGTGGTGAAGAGCTTGTGCGGTGGGTTATTCTCACGTATCTGCAACACCCCCAACAAAACCGTAGAGGCACATCGCGCGTGCCTTAATCCGGGTACCAGAACATACCTTTGATGCCCTCGGGGTCGGACATAAAACCGAGGCGGCGGTAGAAATCTACGACGTGGGGGTCGGCGAAAAGGGTGATGTTGCTGATGTCGGCACTGCGTAACTCGGCAATGATGCGGTCCATTAAGGATTTGCCCATGCCCCGGCCCTGACAGTCGGGGTGGACAACCACATCCCAGATTGTGGCGTTGAAGGCATGGTCAGAGGTGGCGCGGGCGAAACCAATCAGGCGGCGGCGGTCCTGGTATTCTTCGTACATGGCGATGACACAAAAACTGCATTCAATCGCCTTTTTCACCTTGCGGAGCGGACGGCGGGACCAACCCACAGCGTCACAGAGCTCTTCTAATTCGTAAATATCAATGGCCCGGTCAGTACTGAAGGTGATCCGGTCAGTGTCCCGTGGGGAATCCTCTGTGGCTTCGGTGCCTGGGAAAAGCCGTTTCCAAAAACTCATGGAAGTCCTAGCGGCGGTGATCCAAGTGTAGCTGCGGTTGTGGGCTTAAGGGGACGCCAAGCTAGACCCCGTGGGAGTTTGGACGGACTTGGGAATACCCACTTGATAGAGTTGCTGGCCTTGGTTGAATTCGAGGTCCGTGGTGCTAACCGTGCGGAGCATCCACCAACCCGCTAACGTCACCGGGGGTTCAATAACTGGAGTCGCCTGGGCACTGACGACGAGAATGACCGCCTCAGGAGCTTGGGGACTATCAAATTGTCCATTCTCTAAAGAGAGTACCTGCTGGGCGCGGTCACGGGCGACCAGGACCAACCGATTCAAGAGGCCCTTGAGCCGCTCTTGGGCGACGTTGAAATTATAGAGGGTCTCCATGGTCTGCACTTGGGTTGCGGTGTAGCGGGTTAGTGCGGCAAACCGGCCCGCCCGTTGCGCCAAGCCATTGAGTTGTTGCCAGTTCTCGGGGGTGTCGGGGACGACGTAGATGACCCCGGTGGTGGCGGGAATTGGGCCGAGGTTGCCCTGTAGGTTGACTTTACCCGCGAGGGGTTGGGCGGAGACGGGGAAGGCGAGGAGGAGGGCACACCAGTAGCGCATCATGGGCGGCGTTGGGTGCGACGGCGTTGGGCGCGGTTGGGGGC
>NZ_JAAXLT010000048.1 GCF_013285555.1 Candidatus Cyanaurora vandensis
ATTGCGACTACTCCATTATACACCTCTTACACGGAAGAGCCGCATCTTGTTCAATTTAAGCATACTTGGTTTTTTGTCAGCGCAAACCATACTGTTACGTCTCCTCGGTTAAATCATCATAATTCTCCTGATACCTCTTTGAGATGAAGATTCCATCTGTGCTTGTCAGATAGTCCACAAGGCTATTAACCAAGTTCGGACCAGCACTGATATCACAATCCACAGATTCTTCTAGCTTAATGGCTTGGGCTAGCCATTCCTCATTAAATTGAGCTTTCATTTTTTTCTCCTTATTTACGGCAGTTGACCAAGACGGTTGAGAGGCCAGAAGCGGACTAAGGCTTTGCCAATCATGTTCTCGCGGGGCAGGAAACCCCAGACGTGGGAATCTTTGCTGTTGTTACGGTTGTCGCCCATCACGAAATAGTCATTAGGAGGAATAATAAATTCCTTGCCCTCAGCGACGAAACATTGACCGGGGCAGAGATAGGCCGCATCTTCGTTGATATAGGGTTCAGGAATAGGTTTGCCGTTGATATAGACTTCACCGCCCGTGAGTTTCAAGTCCTGCACCCTCATGCCGAGGAGTCGGGCCATTTCTGGTAGGGTGAAGTCTTTTTGGATAATTTCTTCAGCCGGAAAAGCCATACCAATGGTCACTTTCTCATCCTGAAACCGGACTAGGGGCGCGGGTCGTAGGTCATAGCCGCTATTACTGGCGAGGGCTTTTTGGTAGCGTAGGAATAACTCAGGTTGAGAACGCAAATAAGCTTCCACGAGGTCGTAGCGCGAAACGGTCTGGCCCTGGGCTGTCAACCCGCCGCCCTCAATCCGCACCCGTTCACCTGGCAGACCAACAATCCGCTTAATCAGGGCGTCAGAGGTCCCGCCGGGGACGGTAAAGATCACAATTTCACCGCGCTGGGGTTCGCGGAAACGGTAGGTCATTTTGTCCACAATCAAACGGTCGTTAATTAAGAAGGTGGGCATCATCGAACCCGAGGGGATGTACCGGGGTTCGGCGACGAAGAACCAGACCAGCCCGAAGCCGACGAGGAACAGGACGTTCTCAATGTACTCCCAGTATTTCTTGACCCAGACCCGCACCTCAACCATGACATTCCCTCAGTAAATGAAACCCAGGCGTTCTAGAGGCCAAAAGCGAACAAAGGCCCTTCCAATGATATTTTGTCGGGGTAAGAAACCCCACTCGTGGGAGTCCTTGCTGTTATTCCGATTATCGCCCATCACGAAATAGGTCCCGCTCGGGACCACGAGTTCCTGCGCCCACGCTGAGGGCCAAAGCGGACAGTCGCCAGGACAGGTGTACTCAGTGTCCTCAGCGGTATAGGGTTCAACTAAGGGTTGACCATTGATGAAAACCTGACCGGGTATGAGAACCAATTGAGTCTGGGGTACCCCCATCAATTGAGCGATGTCACTTAAATTAAGTTCGTGGGTAAACAGACCTTGGTTGGGGCGGATCAAACCGAGGTGGACACTCTGGGCGGTGAGGCGGACGGTGAAATTGGGGCGGTAGTTGCGCCGGGACTCCGCCTGGACTTGGGCCTCATACTGGCGGGCCGACTGGGGGTAGACCTCAAAAAAACGGGTGAGCAATTGACCCCGACTGACAGGCACTCCGCCCACCACCAAACTGCCACTGGTAACACGCAGACGGTCTCCCGGTAGCCCGACCACCCGCTTGATGTAGTCCTGGGTCTGGTCCTGGGGTGCCCGGAAGACCACCACGTCACCACGCTGGGGGTCGCGCAGGTCATAGCTAATCTTCTCGACGACTAAGCGGTCATCTACCAAGAGGGTCGGCACCATTGAACTGGTGGGGATAAAGCGGGGTTCGCCGATAAAAACTCGGATCACCACCGCCAAAACCAAGGCCAGAAGACCCAAGCGCAGATTATTTAAGGAAAAAGCCATAGCTGTGCAGACCCTCAGCCAGGAAGTTGACCCCCAGATATGTCACCCAGACCGAGGCAAAACCGACCACCGCCAAGATTGCCGGCCGTTTCCCCTGCCAGCCGACAGTGAGTCGGGCATGGAGGTAGGCAGCGAAAATCAGCCAAGTGATGAGAGACCAAGTTTCCTTCGGGTCCCAACTCCAGTAAGAACCCCAGGCTTCATTAGCCCAAACCGCCCCGGAGATAATCCCGATGGTGAGTAAGGGGAAACCCAGCCCAATCAGCCGATAACTGACGTTATCCAGCGTTTCAGCAAGTGTAGACATCTGGAGAGCCGGGGCAGTCCGCGCCATCGTCAAAACCCCCGCACTCCCCCCGTCTGGGCTTGTCTTCTCGACTCGGCGCATCCCCCCAGAACCGATGGAGTTACCCTTAAGCTCAACTTGTTGCTCACGGCGCGTGACCCAGAGATAGGCCATCGCTGTCGCTCCCCCCGCCATCACAAAGCCATAGCTAAAAATCATCACGCTCACATGGAGCATTAACCAGTTCGAGTCCAGAGCTGGAACTAGAGGCGCACTGACCTGTAACTGGACGGGCAGATAAAATGACGCAAAGGCCGCCAGCCCCGCCGCAAAAGGCGCGGTAAAAACGCCAATTACCTTCTGGCGACTGCTGTACTCCGCAACCAGATGGGCGAAAGTCAAACACCAACAGAGGAAAAATAGGGATTCATAGAGGTTACTCACTGGGAAAGGGTGCCCTGACTCAAGCCACCGGGCTGTCAGTAACCCTGCACTGGTCAGGCAACCAATCACCATCCCCGCCGTTGCTACCTCCCCCAACCAGCCCAGCCGCCCAAAGGCGAAATGGACCCAGTAGGCGAGGGTCGTCGCAATCAAGACATAGCAGGTGAGGTCGTCCAGGGTTTTTTGCAACGCGACCAGATTATCCATGACTTGCTCCTAAGTTGTTCAGTATCTGGGCAAATTCGCGCTCAAAGGAGACCTGTGCCCGGTTGGTCTTACCACCTAGATAAATCCTATCGCCCTTGCGTAGAGCCCACACCTGGGTATGACTGACATAGCTCATACAAACCCCCACCATTAATAGACCGAACCCAAGATAGACCAAGGGGATGCCGGGGTCTTGCTTAATCTGCACCCCTGTGGAGCCAATCACTTGCTTCACCTCTAGGACAATCGCAGTCTTGCCCACGGCAGCCGGGACACCGGGGCGCAAACGGTAGGTCTCCACGGGTTTATCCCCGATATAGAGGATTGCCATCACACCTTCTAGATTATTGGCTGCAAGGAAAATACCGACTTTATTCTTTTCATCCAAGGGTAAGTAACGGCCCCAAGTCTCCTGTCCGTTAATTTTCTGGGCCAACCCCTCGAACGGAATTCGCACCCACTCATCCTCTGGACCAAAGCGAAATAGCACAGAGTCCACCGCCCAACTTGCCTGGTAGAGCGTCACCCCGTCATAGACCAAGGGCTGATTCACCGCAATGGTTTTGCGGGTCAGTTCCCGGTTCTGAGCATCAAGTACCACGAGGTCAGAATAGAACTGCCGGATTGAACCATCTACCCGGTTGCCGATCCGAAAATCATCCACCCGCACCCGCCAAGTCGGGGGCTGGACGAAAGCAAGTTGAGCTGGTTTGAGGTCCTTGAAATCAAAACTATCGCCGGGGACCGCTGACCGCTGGGTTTTGAAGCCGCCCAACGCTCCCCACACTCCACCAACCAAGATCAAGATAATACTCACATGGACGAGGATCGGCCCGACTCGGCCCAGGATGCCCCGGTTGGCGTAAAGCTGGTCGCCCTCTTGGTAAATACGGAAATATTTCTTTTTAAGCTGTTGATTTAGTTCGTCTAGCTGCTCAGCCGGGACTTCACCGTAGAGCGCAAATCGGGCCAGTTGCCGGGGCTCATCATAGTACCGCCAGCGTTGCGCCGCCTTAAGCATCGGGATCTGGCGCAAAAATGAACAGGTAATCAAGCTCGTCCCAAACAGGACCAAGATCCCAATAAACCACCAAGTCCGGTAAACATCATCCAGCCCCCAGTCAATAATGCGCTGCCAAGTCAAGAAACCCAGGACCACCGCGCCCTTGTCAGGATATTTCTCGACATAGAACGTCCAGTCCTGCTGTTGGGGGATGACCGTCCCGGTAATACTCAAGACCGCAATCACCAAAAAAAGCACAATTGCTAAGGGCAAGGAGCCCAGAGTGGTCAGGGCCTCATGGCGGACTTCACGCCAAATTTCGGGAAAAGATAGCTTCTGGAGGGCCATAGCGGACTCGTGCTTGCTCTCTAGTCTAACCGAGGCACCCTGTGGTCAGCACTCAGGCGGATTTTTGCAGCCCCGCCAGCATAAGCAGTCCCCAACCCGCCATCAACAGGAGTCCCCCCAAGGGGGTGATTGCCCCTAGGACCCGGATACCCGTCAAGCTCAACCCATAGAGACTCCCGGCAAAAATCACGGTTCCCCCCACAAAACACCAACCCGCCCAGTTAGTCCACCGCCGGGACCACGCCTCTCCCAAATTCGCCACCAGCAACAAAGCGAGCGCATGGTACATCTGGTATCGGGCTGCCGTCTGAAATATTTCCAACCGCGCCACATCCAAACTATCCCGCAACAAATGGCTACCAAAAGCTCCTGCCGCCACCGCCAGCAACCCCAATCCCGCCCCCCAGACCCCGAGTGTCCGCTGCATCCACGCTCTCCCAACTCGTCTAAACCTAACGCTTGGCTTAGGTAGGAGGGAAGGTTCCTGATCTAATTTCGCCAGCCCACTTAGACAGATTAAATCTCTCTAATACGTTGCTATGCTACCGGAATGAACAAAATATTTTTCTTCACAGTAAGGAATATAAGGTGCTCTCAGTGAACGAAACTCAGCAGCGCACCAACACAACAACAGCCGCCCCTCCGCCCCGTACCCTGACGGGCATAGGTAAACGGGGGACCAGGGCAGAAAAGAACTTATTCTTGCTTCTCTACCCTGCTCGCCTGTGCCCGACAGGGTACGGGGG
>NZ_JAAXLT010000049.1 GCF_013285555.1 Candidatus Cyanaurora vandensis
ACTCTAAATGGACAGGGAGGGCAGGTAAGACTGGTTCGCCAGCACAGCCCGTTGAGCTGTCAAGAATCACCGCTCCTTCAGGACGGTGAGTATGTCAAAACGTCTTGTCTGGTCCCGACTAGGTCAACTTCCTTGCCCTGCTACGGCGTTCCTTCATCTCACGGGAAGCTGCCAATCCTCTAGCTTCAGCCCCACGACACGACAAAATTCACGGGTGTTATGAGTTATCAGCGTCAAGTCGTGGGCACGGGCAATCGCCGCGATGAACAGGTCATTGGGACCGATGGGCGTACCCTGGCGTTGCAGATCTGCCCGAATCAGGCCGTACTCCATGGCGGCGACATCATCAAAAGCTCGGCTGACGAAGGGAGAACAAAATTGTTCTAGCGCGTTGAGATTGTGGGCTACCTGCTGACTCTTTCGTACTCCCCAGGCCAGTTCCGCTTTAACAATCGCACACAAGAATATTTCTTCTGGAACATGACGAGCCAAGTGTTGAACCGGAATCGGTGAGTTTTTAATCAAGAAAATACAGGTGTCGGTATCGAGCAGAAACATTAAAGTTCCTCGCGTACTTCATAGTCCCCTTGGGGCGGACGTTCCAGGTCGCCTTGCCAGCTTCCCAATACGTGCTGAAAATAACCTTCGGGCCAGCCCGTCTTCATTTCGCGTCGCACGAGTTGGGCCATGTATTTAGATAAGCTCAAACCCTGTGCGGTGGCGCGTTGCAGCAATCGCTGTTGCTCTTCATCGGGCAGGTAGAAACAAACCTGGGCCATCTGCACCTAATGGACAAGTATACCAAGTATAGCCTTTGCGACCTACTCGACCTGGATAAAATTACTGGTGCTGAGGTCGGCACTCCGCAAGTCTGTTCCGATGAACTTACCCACTGATAAAAGTAGCAAGGTTCACTGAACCCTGAACCCTACTTTTCGCCCCAGACCCCGCCGTTTTCCGATTCACTGGCCTCAATCCAAACTGCTCTTCCAGGCCCTGACTTACCCCCTGGGACCGCCAACCATCCCAATGGTTATGCCACACCGTTCCGTCACTACTTATCCGGTTCAACACGATATGAATGTGCTCATAGGGCTTGTCATGGTGCTGCACCAGTAAATACTGATGCTCCATTGTCTTGACCCCCATCCGCTTCAGAAACAATCGGCCTACCTGCACCCACCGCTCCGCTCCCAACCGCTCCCCTACTTGGGCACTCAGACTTCCGTGCCATACGGGTTTACGAATGGCGGGCTTTAGCTTACGTAACTGGTTAAACTCTCGGGTTAGCGTCAGGGCATCTTGACCCAACACATTCCCCCCGATAATCTCCGCATCTGCCTTCAACACATACCCGCACAACGGCCCGAAGTCCGCCATCATTGTCAACTTGGGGATCACAGCAACTTCTCCCGTAACGACTGGAGTTCCAACACCGTCTGCTCCAATATCTCTGTGTTTTTCGCCAACAGCGTCGTGAATTCCGCCTCGATGTTCTTGGTTTCATTCACCTCTTGCAGTAACTTCATCAGCTTGCGTTTCTGCTCCAATAGCTCACTGCCAAATCCACCCAGTTTCTGCCATTGCACTGAATCCGCTACCGAGATTTGTTTTATCCCAAGCCCCACTTCCCGTAGATACGGGGCCAGGGGTTTTTTAGCTAGCTTTGCTTTTTTTTGTACCACGGCTAATTCCTCATCATTGAACCGTACCCGCAACCCATGCACCCGTAAACCGCCCTCCTCCTCTTGTTCCCGATGGCGAGAACCTTTATTTTTGCTCCGTGAACCATCTAGCTCTATCGGCTCTTCCATCCCTGCATTTTGGTTCTTTTGCTCTTTCATCGGTTGGTCCTTCCTGTAGAGCGTTTACTTGTTCTGCTGCCTTCCCCGCATCTTTAACTGACCCGTTTCATCTCACCCTGCTCCCCCCACAGGCCCCTCTTCTCACATCTTGCTGTGAAGCGAGGCCCCTCTAATTCCTGCTCAACCTTATCCACTGCTCATCAGGCTTGAGACTTTGACTAACCCAACTCATAGGAATCCTCCTCGTTTTCATCCTCGATATTGCCAGGTGAAAGAGCACTCGACCCTTTCACTAACGTCAACACCGGGGTCTGTACTACCGGGTCTGTTACTTTCACTCGGGCTGGCGGTAGGGGCACACTCGGCAACTGCTGGGCCTCACGAGTCAGCACCACTTGGCTGGTGGGCAATGTCGGCAGCACCAGCACCCCATGAAACTGTGGTAGGGCCATCAACTGTGAGGGCAGAAACAGAAAGTCCGTCCTTCTCTGGTACCCCGCACTCACACTCATCGCCTGCTCACTCTCACTAGTGGAGGTCGTCGCCTCGTAATAATCCTGAGTCCCTATCGTCTTCGCCAATGCCTCACAGGTATTGCCATCTGCTGTCCGCAGTATCAGTTTGGTCTGACACAATCCAAACAACGTATCTGTCTCGTTAGGCCCATAAATATCTCTGACCTGACTGACCAACTGGAAACCCAGAATTGCACAACCCCCGTATTTACGTCCGACCGCAAGGAAGTTCTTTAACCGGGGTTGGTAACTCGCTGAGGCCAGCTCATCGAGGATTAACCACAACCTTGAAAACCCCGTGTGGTCTACCTGCCGCTGCATCGTGGCTTGGGCCACTAGGTCAAACCACATCGCCAGGATTGGGGCACTCTCTGCACTATATTCCTCCGGCACCAACAGAAATACCCAAGCCGGTTCGGGACTGGTCGCCCAGGCATGGAAGCTAAAAGCATCACTGGTGCCATCGGCGCGGGGCTGGGGATCGCTCAGGTGGTCCAACCACGCCGTCCGGCTATTCACCCCACTCAGGATATTGTCCCCGTACTGTCCCAACAAGGGCCGCATCGCCGGAGTGTTGGGGACCATCGCCGCTATCTCCTGGGGCGACAAACAGGCAATGATTTCTCTGAGCTTTTTCCAACTCTTACTGGGGGCGAGCACCTTGACCAACTCATACAAAATAATCCGGGCGTTATCCACGTAATAGGTGGAGGCCGGGTCCTTCGGTACTGCCAGTTCGCAGAACTTTTGAAACCCGCGTCCGTCCGGGAACTCATCCCAGATATTCCAACTATGGGTGGCGAGGGGGGATAACCCCAGCACCACATCGCCCCGCGCCGGGTTATAAAACTTCTTCAGGTAGTCGCCGTTGCAGTCATAAATGCATACCTTGTCGGGCCTTTGGTTAATCGTCATCAACATCGACTGAATCACCGTCGTCTTGCCCGCCCCTGGGCTACCACAGGTGAGCATGGATAACACCTCCAGGTAGCGCGGGTAAATGACCTCCCCAATTTTTAGATGGGGGCCATCCTCCTGAGTCCGCCGTGCCAGCGTCAAGGCATTGATGCTGGCTGCCGTCGCTAGGGTTGCGCCCCGGATAGCCACCGTCGCCGGGGGCCGCATCCTCTGCCCCTTCAAGTAGCCATACAAAACACTACCTCCGGTAATCCCCACCCCCACCGCCACCCCGAGGGTACTCCCGAACACCCACAGCAATAAATGCGCCGTGGTTTGGGGGTCCGCCGGGGTCTGACAGGTGAGGCTCCCGAAGCAAATCCCCGCACCCCCTGACGGCACCAACAATTCCCAGAGAGCCTGCCACACGCCTTGGGGCAACAGCCATTGACTCTGGACCCAAAAGTACAGCGGGCTCACGATAAGGGCCAGGACGCTCCCGGCGATAACGACCGGAGCCAAACTTAGCGGGGCTTGACCGGGTTGCAGTTTTGCCATCGGCCCACCACCAGGACGAGAAAGAAGGGTAGCTGGAGTGCAGCCCTCCGCAACCAGAGGGCTACCCACCAAGGTAAACGCCAGCCACTAGCCCCACCGCCAACCGGGGGCCGCGCTGGTTGTTAATTTTTATGACGTTGCTGGCTTGGGGTATAAAAGAACGAGGGTGGAGGGTGTGATGAGTAGTGAAATATTTTTGGGTCTTGGCTTATCATTCCTGGCCTTAATCTTGGTCAATAGTATGACCAATGGTGAGTTATTGGAAGGGACCGTCGCGTGCTTCTTTCGCTTAGTGCTACTCCCCTTCCAGCTCCTGGGTTTTGTCGGCTCCTTCGTCTACAAAAACCTAACCCAAGCAGCCCAGGACGTATTGCCTAAACTCAAGCGGCGGCTACAAAGAGCGGTCTGGGCGGTGCAACTATACCGACTCAAACAGACCTGGGTACAACTGCTTTACCTTAATGCTGACCCCGAGCCCCCCCGCTGGGCCTTCGCCACAGGTGGGGCGGCGGATACCGTCGTGCTCTGGGAACTGCGCTTGAGTCCAGGTGATTTTACGATTCAGTATGCAGAAAGCCTGATAGATCTATCGTCAGTCAAGACCCCTACTAGTAAGCAACAGCAGCAGGACCCCCTCCTGAGACGGCTACGCGCTGCCACCCCGCGAATTCAGCAACGACAACGCCTAGACCTTGAGCTTAAGGCGTTAGCCTTGGAGCGCAAAAAACTTCAGCAGGCCATCCGGCTCATGGTCTCGTCAGCCCGCTATCATCACCAAGTCCAGGATTACCAGCAGGCCATCAACCAAGTGGACTTAAAGATGAATCACACCCAACGGACCCTAAGAGCATTGGATAGCTACCTACGCGAAGAGTTAATCGCCGGACATATCGAGCATTTAGGCCGGGGGGCCGCGATAACCCTCTCTACTCAAGCCGTGACCCACGACAGCCCGCCACTCCCGGAGGGCTAAGCACGCGGTCTGGTCCCAGACTGCAAACTCAGTCAGGATTAAGGCCCATCTCCCGCATCCGGGCGCGTAGACCTGCAATCACCCGCTCTGCTTCCATCCGCCCCTGCTCCTGCTGGAGGGCGCGTTGCTCGGCTGCTTGACGCGCCTGCTTCTGCTCCTCTGGGTTCAGCAATTTCTCCCCAGTGTCCAAGCGGTAAAAGCCAATCAGCGCACCTTCAATCTCTAAACGTAAGCCCAGCACCCTGGAGCAGCTATCCGTAATGGGCACATACGCCCCTTGCGACTGCCCGCCGGTATCGGCGGGCTGCCCGCCACCACCCGCGGGCAAGCGATACCCCACCAATTGCTCCTTTATCCACTCTCCCTTCGGGTCAAACAACCAATACTCTTGTACCCCCAGACGCGCATACAGCTCTCTTTTCTTGCCCTGGTCTTCTTTGCGCGTACTTTCGGAGGTCATCTCAAACACCACACTCGGGACTTGACCTTCCTCCCAGATTTTGTAGCTATCGCGTCCACCCCCGGCAACATTAAGTATCACCATTACATCCGGGGCCACCCGCGCCGACTTACCTTCCTCGTAGAAAAGAAACTGATTGGCTAAAACCGTACCCTCACGTTCTGGCGGCAGGTCCTGCTGTTGGGCTAAAGCTTTAAGGTAGTCCTCCAACACCAATAAAGTCACTAGGATGACGCGCAAGTGGACGTAGCTCTCAGCCACCGGCTCACCATCAGAAGTTGGGTAAATCGTGGTCTGTCGTTGCATGGTGGAACTCCAGGGGTCCTCTGGGCGCAAACCCACCCTTTTATCCTAGGGGCTGCGGCTGCACCAGCTCAATAAAGCCCAAAGTAGATGTTCATCCGCCGCTCTTCGGCCTCGGTAAACCCCTGGCCCTTGCTCGTGGTAGTGGGCACTTCTTTTGTGGTCTGAGAACGTAGCGGTCGGGTACCCGACCGCT
>NZ_JAAXLT010000050.1 GCF_013285555.1 Candidatus Cyanaurora vandensis
GCCCTCCCCAGCCCTGAGTTGGGCGTCTACCCAGACCATCCCACCGCCCGTTCGCGCTCCGTCAATGAAATCCTGGAGCGTACCAGCACCCCAGAAGTCCAACTGGCCCCCGGCTATAGTGCCAAACGCCAGGAAATCGTCCAGATGTACCGTAATTTTGGGATTGACCTCTCGCTGACCCCCAAGGAGTTGCGGACTTTCCTACCGCGCACTTGGTCCAAACAGACCCCCCAACCCCTCCTGGGTCCCTACCGCCAGCCCTATTCCGTAGACAGTACCTTCTATCAACCGATCCCCACCAATAGCCCCAGGGTCGCCCTGCCCGTGGGATACATCAATTCCGTCAGTTTCGCCGCGCGCGGCGGGACCAACACCCAGCAGGGTTTCATCATCGCCGATAAAAATGACCCGCCCCAGACCTTGCGCCGCCTGGATGACAACCAGATCCTCCGTCGCCGTCTGCCCCTCAATATCCTGGATGCGATCCCGGCGGGCGGGACCGACAAGCATTTGACCATCGTGGACAGCACCGATAACACGGTCTTCACCTGTTTCCAAGCCAAGCTCAGTGAAGGCGGGGGCCGACTCACCTGCAAATACACCGCCGGACCGACTCACCTCGGCAACTTGGGCGACCAAGGCGGCGGGACCAATGCCACCAAGATCCCCAACCTCGCCATGGTCCTGCGCGAAGGAGAGGCGAACAATCCCAACCAACCGATCCCCCATGCCCTGACCGGACCCATCGGGCAAAACTGGAAGGCCATCGTCTATCCCGGTTTGGGTATGGACAAATATATCCAGCGCGTCAATACAGGTCTCGTCCCCTACGGCGGCATCCTCCAACTCGATCCCAAGCTTGACCTCAAGCAAATCCAAGTGGACGGACGCAGCCTGAGCCTCCCGGCGCGGCGCATCCTCGAAGCGATCCAGACCTACGGCTTCTACGTCAATGACAACCGCCCAGACCGCAGTTTACCGGGTAGTAAAGGGACCAGCTTGAGTGTGTGGACTGTGGTTAGGGCCGAAGAACTCTCCGCTGACCGGGGTAAGAACCTCCAAGCCGTCCAAGCTGAAGTGCGCCAAGTCCTCAACCAAAACACCCTCTATGTGGTTCCGCCCGTGGTGAAAAAGTCATGATGACCCGCCCCAGCAAAATCACAGTGACGGGCTCCCCCCAAGTCCGCGTCCGCGTCCTCCCGCCCGCCCTCGAAGGCAATACTTTTTTGACCAGTCTCAATGGGGGCCTAGAGCAATACGGGATTGACCTCCAGCCCTTTGATTACCGCTCGGTATTGCGGGGGGTGCTGCGGGGCGAGCGGTGCTGTGAGATTATTCATATCCATTTTTTGTTGTTTTATTTTGAACGGGACTGGCGCAAACTCGTGGTGCCCAGTGCCAAATTTTGTTTGACCCTGGCCTTGGCAAAACTCCAGGGCTACCGGATCATCTGGCACGCCCATAACCTGATGCTGCCCGAGGGTGCCCACTCGCAACTAGAACGTCAGACTCGTCAATTTTTGATTGATTGCTGTGACCGAGTAGTAGCTCTCTCCAGGCACACGGCGCAGCAACTCCAAGAGACCTATCGCTGTGACCCCAGCAAAATTACCGTCATCCCCCACGGTCACTACCTGACCGACTACCCAAATAATCAAGGCCGCGCCGAATGCCGCCGCCAACTGGGATTGGGGACCGCTGAAGTTGTTTTTCTGTTTTTCGGACGCATTGAGTCTTACAAGGGCGTACCGGACCTGATCCAGAGCTTCCGTGCCCTGGCGACTGACCGCCCGATACGCTTGGTGATTGCCGGTAAATGTAACCAACCGGAACTATTGGCTGAGATTAAAGCAGCGATGGATGACGACCCGCGCATCCGACTGGAAGCCCGTTTAATCCCCAACGCCGAGATCCAGGTCTACATGAACAGTGCTGATTATGTAGTCTTGCCCTACCGCCAGATCCATAACTCCGGGGCGGCAGTCCTCGCCTTCTCCTTTGGTAAAAAAATCATCGCCCCCGCTCTAGGCACCTTCACCGATCTCGTCCAAGACCTCCAGGACCAAGAGCCCCTCGCTTGGCTCTACGCTCCCCAGGACCCCCAAGGACTTACTAACGCCCTGGCAGAAACGGCCCGCCTCGGTCCCCAGCCCCAGCCCTACTACAGCCCCAATCTTTTAGAAAAATACGACTGGACCACCATCCAACGGCGACTCGTCGAGACCTATCAAGCCGTTTTACGGTAAGGGACTGACCCATGCCCCTCATTTCTGTCGTCATCTGCACCTACAACCGAGCAGACCGGCTCAAACTGGCCCTGGCGGGTCTCTGTGAACAAACCCTAGACCCCACGCTGTTCGAGGTGCTGGTGGTGGATAACCGCTCCACCGATGACACCCGTGGGGCGGCTCTGGCCTACCAAGACCAGCTACCGCTCAAGTACCACTACGAATCCGTCCAGGGCCTCTCCCGTGCCCGCAACACGGGCTGGCAAGCCGCCCAGGGCGAGTATGTGGCCTTTTTGGACGACGATGCGATTCCCAGTCCGGTTTGGTTAACGGAACTCGTCACGACCTTCAAAGAAACCCAGCCCACCCCGGTCTGTATCGGTGGCCCGATCTACGCCCTCTACGAAGCCCCCAAGCCCAGTTGGGTCAATCCCGCTATGGAACACAGTTTCACGGTCCTCGATTACGGCGACCAAGGGCAGTGGTTCCCGCCCAACAAGTTCCCCTACGGCGCAAATATCACCTACCGGCGCGACGCTTTGGTCAAGACTGGCGGCTTCTGTGAGCAGTTGGGCCGCCGGGGGCAGAGTCTACTTTCCTGTGAAGAGGAATTCCTGAATATGACCCTCCAACAACAGGGCGGAGGGTTCTACTACGCACCCCAGGCCGGGGTCCGCCACTGGGTCCCCCAAGCACGAGTGAACCCGGCTTGGTTAATCCGCCGCAGCTACTGGCAAGGCCGCTCCGAAGCTGTCGCCGAACGCATTCTTGGCGAACCCCAGGGACGACAACGCTGGCAGAGCTTCTGGCGGTTCCGCCACGACCTCAGACCCAAGTGGCTCGTCGCCCAAGTCTGGCCCAACCTACGCATCCAGGTCCCGGCCCGGATGCGGCTAGCCTTACGCTGGGGCTATTTGAGTCAAGTTTGGTTCCATCCAGCTCCCTAGGTACCGAGATCAGGTCAACTTTGTTTTAATCTAGGTAACGCTGTGTTAAAAAACATGACTACCGCCGCCCCCCAACGTTTTGGTCGTCTGCGCCAACTGATCGCCGCCACCCAGACTATTCCCCGCAAACACCTCTATGCCGGTTTGGGGGCCATGTTCATTGCCTCCCTCCTGGATGGGCTAGGGATTGGCTTACTGGTCCCCTTTTTGCGAGTCTTCTTGGATGAAAAGGCCAAGTTTCAGTTACCCGGCTCTTGGGCCACGGACCTTAACGCCTGGTTCGCGCTCCAATCCAAAGAAGAATTGTTGACCTTATTCGCGATTGTCCTGATTGGGTCATTACTTTTTAAGGGCGTGATGTACTATCTAGCCCAAGTCTGGACCGCTCATTACAAAGAACATGCGGTCGAATATTTACGCGAAAAACTCTACCGCACCTACCTCTATGCGCCCCTATCTTTCTTCAACAATGTCCAACTCGGCAAACTAACCAGCACGCTCCAGGGTGAAGTTAACAAAGTACGAATGCTCATGGGTCATATTTTCATAGGCTTGACCAGTGTGATGACCCTGGGGGCTTACTTGAGTGTCTTGTTATTAGTTTCCTGGCAGTTGACGCTCTTGGTTGCCACTATGATTGGCTTGGTGATCCTGGGGATGAATCTACTGCTCAAACAGATTAAACAGTACAGCCGGGTAACGACAGAATTAGGCCGGGAACTAGCTTTCAAGGTCCTCAATATCCTCTCGGGCATCCAAATTATTAAATCCTACGGCACGGAGGAATATGAGGTCAGTCAATTCCGCAACCTCACCCAACGCCAAGTCAAAGCCCACCATGATCTAATCAGCAAACAAGCCTGGGTAGACCCAATCACCGAGACGACCACCCTCACCCTGGCGATGTTAATTCTGATTAGCTCCTATCTTTACTTGATTAAGCCCGGTATCTTGCAGATCTCGGGTCTACTCGTCTTCATGCTGGTCCTAATTCGGATTTCGCCCATCCTGCGTAAACTCAATGTTGCCCGTGCTTCGATTCAAGAGGAGTTGCCCTTCCTCAACAAAGTCCTAGAGTCCTTGAACCTCTACGAGAAGCACCCCCTACCCGTCGGTAGTAAGACCTTCCCGGGGCTACAGGCGAATATCCAGCTTGAGGATGTCTACTTTGCCTATCCCGGTAAGAATCCGGTATTGCGTGGCGTGGACCTAACGATTGCGCGGGGGACGACGGTGGCGATTGTCGGGGCTTCGGGGGCGGGGAAATCTACGCTCACGGCCTTGGTGCCCCGTTTCTACGATGTGACGGGCGGCGCGATTCTGGTAGATGGGGTGGATATCCGCACCTATGACGTGGCTTCGCTCCGCAAGACCATCGGGATTGTCAGCCAAGAGACCTACATCTTTAATGCCTCCCTGCGCGACAACATTGCCTACGGGATGAGTGGGGTCAGCGATGAAGCGGTGATGGAAGCGGCCCGACTGGCCCACGCCCACGATTTCATTGAACAGTTACCCAGGGGTTATCAGACCGTGGTGGGCGACCGGGGTATCCAACTCTCGGGGGGCCAACGCCAGCGCATCTCCATTGCCCGCGCGATCCTGCGGAACCCAGAGATCCTCATCCTGGATGAGGCGACGAGTGCCCTAGACTCAGAGTCCGAACGGCTGGTCCAAGATGCCCTCGAACATTTACGCCAGAACCGCACGGTCTTGGTCATCGCCCACCGTTTAGCCACCGTCCGTAACGCCGACCGCATCATCGTCATGGAGCAGGGCCGCATCCTCGAAGACGGCGAACACAACCAACTCTTAGCGCGGCGCGGGCTCTACTGGTCTTACCACAACCTCCAGACCCTCCCGGCCTAACTTCTCTTTATCCGGTAAATCCCATGCAAACTAAAACACCAACCAAGCCCCGGATCTGCTTTGCGCTGCCAGGGATCAACTATATCGCCCACTCCCCGCGCTGTTTGAGCACCCTACCCATCCTCCAGCACCTGAGTCAGGATTTTGAGGTCACGCTGGTCTTCCGGTCCTTGTTAGAAGAGCAGGGGCTACCCTGCCGGACCTTGACCATCCTGGACCGCCCCGACCCTACGGCGAACTCCAATGGTTATTTCACGCCCTTGGACCCCCAGGCCGCCTGGGACTATGGACAGCAGATCCAACGTTTTGCGGCGGACCACCGGGGGCAATTTGACTTGGTGATTGAGAAGGAATGGCACCTCTTGGGTCTGTTTGCCCAGGCTTTTCGGCGGCAGGGCGTGGCGGGGCTGGCGATTCACCACGCTGAGTTCACCCAGAGTCCGGGGCAATGGCGGGGACTGGGCATCCTCAAAAATTTACCGACCATCCTATTTCGCCGTTGGTTGCCGGAGTTGCGCCGGGGTTGGGTCCGGGGTTGTCAGGGCGTGATTACCGAGACCACCCAGATGCAGCATTTCCTGCGCGAATCGGGCTACCTAGCCCCGACCACGCCGATTTATGCCATCCCCAACGGAATTGATCCCCAGATCTTCCATCCCCAAGACCAAGCCACCGCCCGTGCCCGCCTCGGTCTCCCCCAGGACCAGTACATCCTGACCTACGTGGGTTCCCTCAATCGCTATATCCAGGAACCCGGTCCCCTCATTGAAGCCTTGGGTCAAATCCAACCCAAGGGCGTCGTCTTGCACATCATTGGTGACGGGTCCAAACGCGGTGAACTCGAAGCCCTGGCTCGCGCCCACCAAGCCCCGGTCACTTTTTGGGGACGGGTACCCCAAGCTGAGGTCGCCCACTATATTGCAGCGGCGGACCTCTGTGTGGCTCCCTACCGCCGCGAGCTTTTCCAAGGGGGTGAACTGACGGTAGCGAGTCTCAAGGTCCCCGAATACCTCGCCGCCGCCCGTCCGGTCCTGACCCTACCCTCACCCCGGATGGCGGAACTACTCGCTGAGGGACCCCGGGGCTTCTTAGTCGAGAACACCACCCCGGACTACTGCCAGTTCCTCAAAAACCCGCCCCCCCGTGCCCAACTCCAGCAAATGGCCCAAAGGATTGCCGCGCAACCGGACTTGATCCCCACTTGGCAACAGGTTGCCCAACGCTACCAAGCCGCCATTCAGCCGCACCTTCCTCTCCTCGCCGGCTCAGCCACACCAAATTAGTTGATGCAAACCCAGCGGAAATTACAATGCACGCCTTCAGACTTTACCTAAAGGGGACCTACCGAGTGTTTCAGGGCGTAGGGTACGGGTCCTTACTGCTTTCCTTGGCCCTGATTGTGTTAATTAATCTAGTCTGCTGGAACCTGTGGCAACCACTTTTCAGCTACCACTTCGGGTCGGAGTCGAGCTTTTACTTGGCCTGGGTTTTATGTTCGCTCCTGTACTTGATGGGCACACGTTTAACTGGGCTGGTCCACTTGTTATGGCAGGGTTGTCTACTTGGTAACTTCAGCCATCTCGTCGCCCAAATCGGCTCACCCTGGCTGGGGTCTTGGGCCGAACTCCTCGGCTTGCTGGTATCCCTGGGACTGTTGTGGTGGTTCTTCCTGCGGGGTCAAGACGGCGGCAATGGTGATCTCAGAGTGGCAATACCAGTCTCGCCTGCTCCCAGTCCAGTCTCTGTCCGTTAATACGAGTTTAGCCCTAGCTAAAAACTCTGATATCCCTAGAGGTTTTAATTACGCAGTTTACATGGTTGTGCCACCCTCTAGCCTTGAATGATAATTCTTCATAGGCATGGAATTTATGTCCTAATTGTGAGCGTTGATTTAGAACCCTGCTCGTCCCCATTCCTTGGAGCAAAACGTGAGTCAAGTTGTTGCTATTGGCCTTGATGCCGCCGACCCAGCACTTATTGAAGAGTGGTTAGACCAAGGTTATTTACCTAATTTAAATCGTTTACGCCAACAGGGTGCCTACGGTCGGTTAGCAAACCTTGAATATTACAAAGCGGAAACAGCTTGGACGACTTTTTTAACGGGTTGCCAACCCCAACGTACGGGGTATTGGACCCCGATTCAGTACCATCCCCAGACCTACAGCGTGGTTGAGGGCGGGGCCTACGACTATAGGCAGTACCCCCCCTTTTATGCCTTCGCCCCCGGTAAGCGCGTGGCGGTCTTCGATATGCCCCAGACAGTTTTGGACCCCAGGGTTGACGGTCTGCAAGTCCTGGCTTGGGGTGCCCACTCCCCCCAGACCCCCAGCCATTCCCTGCCCCCGGAAGTCCTACCCGCGCTGATTGCCCGTCATGGTGGGCATCCGGCCTTACATAAGGACCACGGCGATTGGTATGACCAAGCTTATTTGACCCGTCTCCAGGCGGCCCTCCACGAGGGGGTCCGGCTGAGGACTGCCATCTGTCGGGAGCTATTACAACAGCCCTGGGACCTGTTTTTGACAGTCTTTAGTGAGACCCATTCGGCGGGTCATGATCTGTGGTACCTGAGTCAACCGGACCATCCCCTGTACGACCCTCAAGCCACAACTAGCCCGTTACGCCAAGTGTACGAAGATGTGGACCGAGCGATTGGGCAACTGCTGGCGGACGTACCCGCTGAGACGGCCGTGGTCGTCTTCTCGACCCACGGCAGCGGACCCAATAACACCGATGTACCGAGCATGATTCTCCTGCCCGAGTTGTTGTATCGCTTCAGCTTCGCCGGTCAATCCCGGCTCTCGACCGCCTCGGGCCGCAAGCCCAGCCTGCTGCGTCCGCCCATGGGCCGGGGTGATTGGAGCCAACGGGTCCATCGGCTGAGCGACAAAAATCCCCTGAAACGGCTCCTTAAACAGGCGATCCCCGGACGTTTACACCGTCGTTTGGGTTGGAAACCGCCCATGGGTCCTTTGGCTTGGCAGCCGACTACCTGGTATCAACCGGATTGGCCCCGGATGAAAGCCTTTGCCCTGCCTAGCTTCTCGGAGGGCTACATCCGCATCAATCTCCAGGGCCGCGAACCCCACGGGATCATCACCCCTGACGGCTACAATACCCTCTGCGATGAACTGACCACCCTGCTGTACCAACTCCAAGATGGACGCACGGGTCAACCGATGGTCAAAAAAGTCCTCCGGACCCGCTCTGGTCCCCAAGATGACAGCCTCAACCTGCCCGATGCTGACCTAGTGGTGGTGTGGCAGGATGAGCCGACGGATTTGCTGGAGAGTCCCTTGGGCCGGATTGGGCCAGTCCCCTACCGCCGCACCGGGAGTCATCGCCCCGAGGGATTTATTTTTGCCCGTACTCCCCAGACCCTACCAGGGAGTGCCCTCCAAGGACATGTGGTGGATTTGGCGGCGACCCTCTTAGAGTTGATGGGGAGTGAGCTACCCGCCCATCTAGAGGGAAGGCCCCTAGTTGGTATAGCCACGGTGCTGAGTGATCCAAAAACCATAGCTGCACCTATCTGACACACTCACCCTAGGAAACCCTCATGGACTTTCAGGCACGCCTGCCGGACTTGCTTGACCAAGGCCTGTTTTCCTTGCTCATCAAGGTTTGGGATTACCTCATTGAGACCCAACTGCTCAGAGCTTGGAAAGCCTTGGCCCTGCCCCTCGCCATTATTCTGGGCGTAGTCCTCTTCCAGGCTTTCGTTTTACGCAAAACCACCCTGCGTAAGGTCTGGGAGACCGTCAAATCGCATCACCAACTCTCCCCATCGTTCAAAATCGAGTTGGTCCTGTTTGGCCTGTACTTGCTGAGCGTCACCGTCTTCATCAGCAAGTTCATCGAGAACCAGGGTAAAGGCTTGGAGAACTGGCTGTTGGGCCATTATCCCTTAACCACTTTCGCCCAATTTGGCAGTCAGTTATTAAGCGGGACTATTGGCGGGTTTATTTTTTACGTGCTCCTGACCGATTTTATTCAGTACTGGACCCACCGTTTACAACACAGCAAATTAATGTGGGACACCCACAAGATTCATCACTCCGCCACTTCTTTCAACTTTATTTATGCAGTTTACAACCGTCAGATGCCCGTCATCCCGACGGCGGTATTGGTGGATTGGCTACCCTTTGTTTTACTCTTGCCCCTGGGCGTACCGGCGGGTGAGACGGCGGGGTATTACCTTACTTATCTGGCTTTTAGCAAGGTCCGCAACGTCTGGAACCATCTGCCTTTTTACGTTAGTTTTGGTTGGTGGGACCAAATTTTTGTCTCTCCAGCCGTCCACCATGTCCACCATGGGGAGACCCATTACGATGTCAATTTTGGGTCCTTACTGACAGTCTGGGACCGGATGTTTGGTACCTATGAGGCTCCGCCCCCCGAGCAGCCCAAGCTGGGAATTGGTGCCGATGGCGACCGTCTACATCAGAATATTTTTGCCTTTATCGCTTTACCCATCTTTGATTTAGTCCGCACTTGGTTTTTACTAATTGTTCAGGGTATGAAATATCTAGGAACTACTTTACACAACAATTTGAGGTTAGCAAAGATTAGCCCTGCTTTTTTCGGGCGCAAGTAGTTTTCAAATCTAAGCAATTTCCCTTAGTTTTATTTATAGTTACGTGGTTTACATGGTTGATTTTAAGGAGCTAAATTCTTTACTTTATCTGTATCCTCTCACGGTAATCGCGATGTTTCCTTTGTCTCGGCTCAGCGGCTTGCTAGCAGTAGCCCTGTCCATCCCGGTTTTGGCAGAAGGTCAACTGCAAATCACAACCCCAATCCCTAAAATTGTTGCTAATCGCCTTGTTTTTAGTACTGTCAAAAAAGAAACCCGCGCTCCCCAGACCATCACCCTCAAGAATATCGGCAATAGCGCACTGACCGTCACCGCGCTGACCCTGGGTAATTCTCCTGAAATTAATAACGCTGTCTCGGGACGGACAGTTGACTACCAAAGGGCCAGCGACTTTCGGCTTGTGACCCCGCCCATGCTGCCCCTTACCCTAGCCCCCAACAGCACGATTACCCTAATAGTGGAATTCGTGCCTCAACGCACAGTCAGCCTCAGCAACAACCCGACCCACTCTAAAAATGGGGAGTGTTACGCTGCTTTGACCATCGTGAGCGATGATCCCATCCAGTCCAACTTCATCCTCAACCTCGCCGGACTGAACACGATTACCTACGAGGGGAATAATGAACCGAGTCTGGCGGAGATTAGCCGTGCCTACGGTTGGTCCACCCATGTCGGTCAAGAGAACAACGTCTTGGGTGGAGCTAAAACCTGGGTTGGGGAGGAAGTTTACTCGCCCTACTGGGTCCGGGCTGATGCTGCTAACCCCGTCCGACTATGGCCCCTCGCCGCTTTTAGCAAGCGCGTCCCCGACCCCTACGGCTACAGCAGTTTCTATGCCAAACCGGGCAGTGGCGGCAATGGCTTCATCCTTTACAGTTTCGCGGGTACCAATAACGATGACTCACCCACGGGCATCGAGGTCCAAGGGAGTAACGACCTGAGCGGCGGCGAGAACCAAAAACTCCTACCCAAGATTTTCAAACAGGGTAGTAGCTTCACACCTACGCCCGGCTCCGTGAGCTTCAACCCGACGCGGGCTTTCGGGATCAGGAATGACGGGATCTCCAGTGATGACAACCTCAATATAGATGCGGTGAATGGAGTGGATACCTTGCACAACTGGCGGTTCTGGTCGGTGCGCGATCCCCAGGGGAAGCTGGTGCCCAACCAGTGGTTAGCAGCTAAGGACAACGGCAATACGAGCGACCCTGAGACTGGTAAAAATTTCGACTACCAGGATGAAGTATTCCTGCTGACCAACGCCAAACCCGAGATCTCCGCGCAAGACCCCAATCTCCCCGCCCCGCTGCCTGCTTTGGTCCTGAATTTCAACCAGACCTACCCCGGTACCTTGACCGATGTGGACGGTGAGGCCACGGGTTTCACCGCTACCCAGCGCAATAAAAACGATACCTTCAGCAGTACAGCCTCCTATGTGCCCAGCCTCTTGGATTTAGACACGACGGGCTTGGGGACCCTGAGTGTAACGACGACCTCCGGCAGTAACGGCAGTACCGACAACACGTTAAATAATGGCCTCAACGTGAGTTTTGACGGACGGGCGGGCCGCTTCACCGTCAGTACCCGGTTGGTGGGTCCCCTGGCTGACCTGAATTTGCCCTTCCAGCAGGGCGGCGTCGTGTTCGGTCCTGACCAAGACAACTTTGTGAAACTAGTGGCGGTAGCTCAAAGTAATGGCACGCCCGGTATCCAGTTCTACGGTGAACAAAAAGCTGTTGGTAGCACCCTCGGCTCCATCGTCATGGTGCCCAATCCTAGTACCATCGAGACCCTAGACCTCGTTTTGACGGCTGATCCCAGCCTAGGTACGGTCCAGGCTGCTTACCGGGCAGTGGGACCAGGTTTTGATACGGGCCTCGTTACCTTACCCACCACTTGGACCCTGACCGGGGGTGCGGTGGGGCGGTTCTTTACCCAACAGAGTCGAGCGGGGATCATGACCACCTCTAAGAGTGGGACCGTAGTCAACCTCGTCTTTGACCGCTTTGCTGTAGAGACAAACCCCTAAGTAAAAGGCGTAAGTGCGATTACGCTTTTTCCTGTGTTGTAGTTTCTTTACAAGTTCCTTAAGGTATGTGAAGACAGTTCATTTTTATCGGAACCTGTGCAAGTAGACGCCCTGTGTGCGCTTGCCCAGTCCTAGCTTCCCACAGTGGAATTATAGGAATTAATCCCCCAGGAAAATGTGCCATGGCTAAACCGACCTTGACTATTTTTTATCAGTTTGATCCCTGGGGTAACAGCTTAGGCGGCATCCAGACCACGGTGCGTTCCTACGTGAAATACGCACCTCCTGAATTTGAACTGCGGCTCGTCGGGATTGAGGATGATCCCACGGTACCCACCGGGGTCTGGCACAAAGCAGAACTCGCGGGGCGCGACCTCTGGTTTATGCCGCTTTTCACCGTTGCCAATGACAACTACGGTCGCAAAATCCCCATCACCGTCCAGTACACCGCCGCCCTCCTGAAACACGATTTCAGTTCAGATTTCCTCCATTTCCACCGCCTAGAGCCGACGCTGGCAGCGCGTTCCTGGCAGGGTGAAAAAACCCTCTTTGTCCACAACGACATTGCCCAGCAACTCAACCCCCAGGGACGAGAGGCAATTCTCTGGCAACGGTTCCCCAAGGTCTACTTGGCCCTCGAAGGCTGGCTCATTCAGCAATTCAACGAAATCCTCTCTTGCAATCAGGCCGCAGTGGAACACTACCGCCGGCACTACCCGGCCTTAGCCCAGCGCGTCCACCTGCAACGCAACACCGTGGACCAGGAAGTTTTTTCGCCCCTCACGCCACCAGCGCGGGATGCAGCCCGTCGTGAGTTAGCGCACAAACTAGAACTAGACGGGGCGACTCGCTTCCTCCTGTTCGCTGGTCGCCTCCATCCCCAAAAAGACCCGGTGCTATTGGTCCAGAGCTTGCAGCAACTCGCTGACCCCTTGGTCCATCTACTAATCGCCGGGGAGGGGGATTTGGGAGCGCAGGTCCAGGCTGAGATTAGTCGCCTGGGGTTGGTGGGGCGAGTGACGATGCTCGGTGCTATCCCTCAAACGGAGTTAGCCCGACTGCAACGGCTGGTAGATGGGTTTGTTTTGAGCAGTGTCTACGAAGGTCTGCCTCTAGTCGCCCTCGAAGCCTTGGCCTGTGGTACGCCCGTGGTCACGACCCGCGCTGGGGAGACGCCCAACCTCTTGCTCCCCGGCAGTGGCTTGGTGGTGGAGGAGCGGACCCCAGTGGCTCTAGCTCAGGCTCTACGGCGAGTGGTGCATGAACCCCAGGCTTTTCCCGCTGCCCAGTGTGTCAAGGCCGCTGAGCCCTATTCAGCACGGGCGGTGATTGAGTCGGTTTATCGCAATATGTGGCAGCGGTGGCGTTAGGGAGTGGCGATGCGAATTGCAGTGATTGGGTCAAAGGGCTTACCCGCGAAACAGGGCGGGGTCGAGCGGCACTGTGAAGAGATATACGGGCGGATGGTGGCCCAGGGCCACGAGGTAGACCTCTACGGACGAGCTTCCTATACGCAAGTGCGTGGTTATCACCGGGGGATACGGGTGGTGCCCCTACCCGTGCCGGGGCTCAAGGGCGGCGATGCCTTCTTGAGTGCTGCCTTGGGGACGGTAGTGGCCCAAGCAACCCACTATGACATCATCCATATTCATGCCTTAGGTCCGGCTCTCTTTAGTGGACTACCCCGCCTCTCCCGCGCTGGGGTGGTTGTCACCTGCCACGGGCTGGACTGGCAACGGGCCAAATGGGGCAAAATTTCCAGCACTCTCCTGCATTGGGGTGAACGGTGTGCAGTCCAGTTTGCCCAACAACTCATCGTCGTCTCTGAGGACCTGGGAGCCTATTTTACCCAGACCTACGGACGGGAAACCGTCTACATCCCCAACGCTCCTGCCGGACTCAGCCCCTCCGACCCTGAGTTCACTTATGTGCAGTCCCTGGGTCTGACCCCAGGCCGGTACATTCTCTTTATGGGCCGTCTCGTTCCTGAAAAACGTCCTGACCTGCTCTTGCAAGCTTTCCAACGGCTATCGCCACCGGGCTGGAAATTGGCTTTTGTCGGGGGCGTGAGTGATACCGGCAGCTATACGGCTCAGCTACTGGACTGGGCAGTGGGGGACCCCAACGTGGTCTTTGTCGGCGAGTTGCAGGGCGAACGGCTAGCTGAGTCCCTGCGCGGCGCGGGGCTGTTTGTGTTGCCCTCGGACGTGGAGGGCTTGCCCCTGGCCTTGCTGGAAGCGATGAGCGAATTGGTCCCGGTGGTGGTGAGTGACATTCCCGTCCACCGTCAACTCACTCAAGGCGGACGGGGGACCTGTTTCAAGACGGGCGACTTGGGGGGGTGTGCTGACGCGCTGGCTTGGGTCCTGGCCCATCCCCAAGTGGCGCAGGGGATGGCCCGCACTGCCCAACAACACGTCCAGACCCATTTCAACTGGGACCTCATCACCCAGCAGACCCTCCAGGTCTACAGTCAACTCGTGGAGAGTCGCACTGCCCGCATCGGGGTTACTTCTTGACTAGGGGCAAGACGACATAGACGCGGTAGTCCTCCATGACGGCTTTAAGTTCAGCTTTGACCGTCTCAATGCCTGCCGCTGGTTCGTCTCCTTTGCCGTAACGGTACGGGTAGAACTCGCTGGCCTCCGTCGTTGTCCAGATACTCGCCCCGGTCCACTTATCGGTGGGGGTCTTATCGTTGCGGTTATCCCAGACGTAGTAGCCGTACTCCTGAATCGCCTGGAGGATGCGACGAGCGGGTAGGCTGAGAGGACGCCCTTCAACTCGCACGGTGAGCAAGTCCAAAGTTGGATCGAGTTGGATCACCCCGCCGTAGGGGACGAGCCCGTAATTAATGTTGTCAATGTAACCGTCCACCCCCAAGGCCGGATAGACCATCGCCTTCCAACTGATCCCCAGGGGACCGCCCAAGGCATGGGGAATGGGGTCCGTCGGGTGGGTGGCCTCGCCGTCTCTGAGGACCATCGCTAGGTTGGGGATCTTGGCAGCATCGGTCCCGCCGCCTTGGTCCGCAAGCGTACCCAGGGCACTGACGCTTGCCCAGTCACAATCGAAGTCCAAGCTGTTGGTGACTAGGCGGGTGTGATAGCAGGTGACGACATCATTGGTGGTCTCGTCAATGAAACTCAGGTGTCGGTCATTGCCGCCGGGGATCTCGGTATAGGCATCGTCTCGGACACGGCGGGTGTAGGTGATTGTCGGACTGAGCTTCTGGATAATGCTGTGCAGGTCGTCATCCGCCGTACCAATCGTGTAGCCCTGCTGGGTATTGGTACCGCCCTCGACGGCTAGCTCCCAGTAGGTAATATGTTCCAAGGGCAGTTGGACCTTGGGACGGTCTGCGGGAATTTTGTGGTAGAAAGATGCATCCACGGAGTAGGGCTGAAGGTATCCACCGCTCAGGGGCTGGGGCGTAAGCAAGGACCAAGACTGGGGTAAAAAAGTCCGCAGTTCCGTGGGGCTCAAGCTGAGGTCAAACCCGGCGGTACGGTACATCGTCGCAATCTCCCGCCGCTTATCGGCAAAACCAGGAGACAAAACTAACCCCGTCGTCGCCGTCGCGTTGAGGATCTGGTCTACGGACTTGGTGCTGGCGGTGGGATGGACGGGATAAACGCTCAATTCACTGGAGAACTCCGTGGTTGTGAAAGCCAAGTCCGCACTGAAGCTCGCGCCCCCCGCCTGGGGATAGCCCGTGGCCTGGAGCGTATGGGCACCCAGGGCAAGGTCACGGATATCTAGATCTAGGGTGTAAGGCGGCTCCGTCAGGGTCAAGACGGGCTGACCCGCCAGACTGAAGACCAGTTGACTGACCGCAATCGTCGGTACCGCATTGACCGTCAGCAACCCCGGTACTCGGCTCACGGCGGTCTCAGGGGCGGTCAGTTGGACGGTCGCGGTGGTAAAAGGCAACGTGGTCAGACAAACTTGACCCGTGCGAGACACCACCCGCGCCTTGATCTCATGGGGTCCAAAGGCTAGACCCTGGGTCTGCCACCCCTGGGGCACCCCCGCCACATCGCCATTGAGATAGTAGGGCGCAAGCGTATCCAGATTGACCCAGACCCCATCCACGCTAAAGTCCACCTTGCGGACCTCGGCTGGGGCTTGGGCTTGGACATAGATGACCCCCTGGACATTCTGGTTGGCTACTAATCCCGTCAACTCACAACTTAGGGGTGCCGCTTGGAGCGATCCAGTCAACGAACTCAACACGACTCCCCCAACCAATGTCCCAAACCGCTCCATCATTAGCTATTGACCTCCAGTAAGGTAAATCACGTATTTATCATGCCCAACCGCATCTTTTAACTAGTGTTCTTTACTCTGTGAGATTCACGTACTCATGCTAACTACTTCAGTGAAACATTTCAAAAACCATGAAACTACCCTCCTTGCCCAAACTCATGGATAGAAGCGATGTTACCGATGAGCAATGGACAGCCATTGAACCGCTCCTACCCAAACAAGCCCAGGGACCGGGACGGCCCCGGACCGATGACCGCAAGACCCTCAATGGCATCCTCTGGGTCCTCCGCTCGGGCCGGTCTTGGCAGGACATGCCCCTGGAATATGGGTCGCGCATCACCTGTTGGCGTCGTTTCAAAAGCTGGTCCGCCGACGGGACCTGGGACCGGATTTGGGCAGCCTTACTCCACCAACTAGATGCCCAGAGTAAACAGGACTGGTCTAGGGCTTTTTTGGAGGGTAACTTTGTCCCCACCAAGAAGGGAAACGCCCCCCTCCGGCGGTCCCGACGGCCCAACGGCCTAGATTAATTGTGAAATGCTATCTACGTGAAAACGCTGAATCCCCACGAGAACCCGACCATGGAAAACTCCAACCTGCGTGCTTCGGTGATTGCGCTTCCTTCTGCTCGTCCGCTGACACCCTTGACTCTGGACCTCAGGACCAGTACCCGTTCCTGGCGGTGGTCGGCCTTGACGTTGTTGTTGGCCTGTGACCTCGGGGGTCTCTGGGGAGCTTGGTCCGTGGCCTATACGATTCACCTCTGGCGGGGCCTGGATTGGACAGGGCTTTACCTCTTTATGGTCCTGACCTTAGTTGGTTTCATGGGCCTACTGGGCCACTACCGCAATGCCGACCGCTTCCCCAATCTGCCCCGGCTCTGGCTGGGGGTCCTAGCAACTTTTGCCCTAATCCCGCCCCTCCATTTCGGCTGGGATGTGTTTCCGCAGATTGGACGCGAGGCATTTTTCACGGCTTGGGCGGTGGCCTTGGTCTCCGTTCCCTTGACGCGGATGGTCTTGAGTATGACGGTCCAACGATTACGCAAGCTGGGTTGGTTCCCAGTCGAGGCATTTCTCGTCTGTAGCCCAGAGCGTGCAGCGTTATTGCGGTCTTGGTTGGACCAAGAGGGCCGGGTCCTAGTCCAGGAGTTAACCAACCCCAGTAGTGACGATTGGGAAGGTTTGGTTGAGCAGATCTTGGCCTCGGGCGCCACGGAGGTCATCATTGACAACTGGTCCACCAATGAGAGCCTGTTGATGCTCCACCAGAACCTCCTTGCCCAGGGGATTCGGTTGCGCTGTCTCCAGGGGGACGGTTCGCTGTGGCCCAGAGGAGCGTTTCCCCAGTTCTTCCAGGGCCGACCCATCCTGGAATTTGAACCCCCGGCGTTATTTCGAGTGCGGTTTCGGCTGAAACGGGCCTTGGATATTCTGGCTTCCGGCCTGGGTCTCCTATTATTGGCCCCGTTCCTGGGTGGGATTGCCCTGTTGATTAAACGTGATTCACCCGGCCCCGTCTTCTTCACCCAGACCCGCGTCGGGGTACGCGGCAAAGTGTTCAAACTCTTTAAATTCCGCAGTATGTACCTGGATGCGGAGGCCCGTAAGGCCGCTCTGCTGGACCAGAACGAGGGCAGTGGTCTTTTGTTCAAGATGAAGGATGATCCCCGCGTGACTGCCACGGGTCGTTGGATTCGTCGCTATTCTCTAGACGAACTGCCCCAACTGATCAATGTCTTTTTAGGTGAGATGAGTCTGGTGGGTCCGCGCCCTGCTCTACCCAGTGAAGTCGCGCTCTACAGTCCTTGGCAGCGGCAAAGGCTCTTAGTCCTACCGGGGATCACTGGGCTCTGGCAAGTATCGGGCCGCTCGGACATCAAGGATTTTGAGGATGCGGTGCGCTGCGACCTCTACTACATCCAACGCTGGTCCATCTCCATGGACCTCACGATCCTCTGGCGCACCCTAGCGGTGGTCTTCCAAGCCAAGGGTGCCTACTAGGGCCAAGTAGTGCAGGATTGCCCAAAGGTGGCTAGGTTCAACAGGTGAATTCGCGGATCGCACTGGGCAGTTTTTCGCTCAAGCTCGGTATTGTAGCCCCAGTCCGCGAGGTAGAGCTTAGTCGGTAAGGTCCGGTCCCGCACCGCTTGGAGCGTCAAAAGTCGGTCTTCCACAAACCAAATCTGCGCGTAGTCCTGGTGGAGTGTGCGTAAAATCTCCGGTTTCGACTGTTTACGTTCCTTGCCAAAGATCTGGGCGGGGTCAAAATCGAGTCCACCCTGCTCAAGCAGAGCCTGGACGAATCGGCCCTCCTTAGTCGTGATAATGACTACCGCGACCTCGGGTTGTTGGAGCCGCGCCACCACACCAGGATAAAAACGATGCAGGGCCAGCCAACTGGCGAGGTCCTCAGTAATCCACTCATCACGCAACTGGTCTAGGATAGTGCCCAGTTCCAGAGCCGTAATTCCCTGCTGTGTGATTAAGTCTTGGGCGACAGTGCGCCATTGGCTAAATAACTGGCCCTCCGGCATCCCCAAGCACAGAGCATGAATCAAGACCGGCATCTCCCAGCCCGTCTCAATCACGGGTCGGAGCCGATAAAACTGCTGGTCCAAGTCTGGTGGAAGTGCTCGGTGCCCCCAGACCCCTTGATAGGTCCGCCAAGCGGTGGCAAAATATTCCATCAATCCGTCACAGATGACCCCATCAAAGTCCAACGCCAAAAGTCCACCCATTTCTCACCACGGCACCTACCCAGTATCATGCAAATCCTGATTGAACAAAGTAGTTATGCCCTCGACAACATGGGCGACCTCGCCATGCTCGAGGTCTCGGTGAAGCGGCTCAAAGAGCTCTGGCCCGGAGCCACCCTGCGCGTCTTCACCTCAGCTCCCGAGCGGGTTGCGGCCTGTTTTCCCCAAGCACAAGCGTTTCCCATCGGGGGGCGGGCTACCTGGTTTAGACCGGTACTCGCCAGTAAGCAACTGCCCAAGCCCGTCCAGGGAGCTTTGGCCCAGTGGGAATGGGAACTCAAGTCGCGGGCTTCACCCCTAGTCCATCCCGTCCTGCACCAGAAATTAAGTTTACGCAACCGCCCCACCCAGCCCCTGGATGAATTTATCACCGCTGTTCAGAATGCAGATTTAGTCTTAGCAACTGGGGGCGGTTATATCGCCGATGCTTTTGCTGATTTTGCCAGTTCGGTCCTAGGCGTGATGGCTCTGGGGATTCAACTTAAGAAGCCCACGGCGATGCTGGGCCAAGGCTTGGGTCCCTTGACGCTCCCCCATCTCATCGCTAAGGCCCGTCAAGTCTTTCCCTACCTAGACCTTATTACCCTACGGGAACAACGGGCGGGCTTGCCTTTGCTAGCGCAATTCGGGCGGCTGCCCAGTTCTAACTTGATCGTCACGGGCGATGATGCGATTGAACTGGTCTACCCCAACCGTCAGGAAACCTTAGGCACAGGCATCGGCGTCAATTTGCGGGTTGCGGCCTACTCTGGGGTGAATGAACAGATCCTCAATACCGTCCGTCAGGCCCTCCAAGAAGTTGCCCAGACCCTAGACGCGCCGCTTTTCCCGGTACCGATTTCCCGTGGTCACGACTCCGACCCCGACTCGATTAGTCAACTCTTGAACGGGGCGGATGGGGGCCTAGCCCTTGATACCCCCGCCAAAGTGATCCAACAGGTCGGTCAATGCCGGGTGATGATGACGGGTAGTTACCACGGCGGGGTCTTCGCCCTCGCCCAGGGGGTCCCGCTCGTGGCCTTGGTCAAATCCGCCTATTATAAAGATAAATTCCTGGGGTTAGCCCAGCAATTCCAGCAGGGCTGTGAAGTCCTGTATATGGACGACCCGGACCTCAAAACTAAGTTAGTTCACACGTTAATCAGACTCTGGCAAGCCAGCCCCGACCACCGCCCCCACCTCCTACAGCGTGCCCGTGAACAAATGGAAGCAAGCCAACAAGCCTACCAGTACCTCCACGATCTAGTTGAGAGCCGCTAGGGTTTTCTGGGACCCTGGCTTTTTATGGCTTTTTCATCGTTTTATGGGTAAATAACTATTTGGCTTTTATGTAAACCTGTCCCGTCCCCTCCCGCCGGGGGTCCGCTGCTGCTTGAAACTTAAACGGGGCCAAGGGTTCCGCCATTACGGCTTGGACGCTGCCCATTGCCCGCAAGGAACGCAGCGTGTAGCCCTGGGTCTGGAGTTGCTCCTTGAGGGGCTGGGACAGGTCAGCTTCGACAAAGAGTTGGTCCGGCAGCCACTGGTGATGGAAGCGCGGGGAACGGATGGCTTGGTCCAAGGGTTGTTCTAGGTCAATCAGATTGACCATGGTCTGTAAAACCGAGGTAATGATAAAAGCCCCGCCGGGACTACCCAAGGCGACCCAGGGCCGGCCCGCTTTGAAAATCAAGGTCGGGGTCATCGAACTGAGGGGCCGCTTAAAAGGTTCAATCCGGTTAGCCGCCCCGCCCACGAGTCCAAATAAATTAGGAACTCCCGGCGCAATGGCAAAATCGTCCATCTCATTGTTGAGTAAAACCCCGGGCCCCGGCACTACCCCCCCGGCCCCAAAAGAACCATTGATCGTCTGAGGCAGGGCAATGGCGTTTCCCTGACCATCCATCGCGCTCAGGTGGGAGGTATTTTGGGATTCCGCCGCGACTTCCCAGGTCTTAAACCGGGCACGGGTGGCACTGTCTAATAAAGCTCCCGGCTCAATCATTTTGCTGGGGACGGGCTGGAGCGAGATTGTCGCCTCCAGCCGTCGGGCGTAGTTCAGCGCGGTCAATTGGGGCACCGGGACCGGGACAAAGGCCGGATCGCCCAGGAACCGGGAACGGTCAGCGTAGGCCAGCTTCATCGTCTCCGCCATAAATAGCGTCCGCTGGTCCGTCGCCATCCCCTTGAGGTCCCGCAAGCCCAACACATTCAACATCTGAATTAAATGCACCCCCCCCGAACTCGGCGGCGGCATACTGACTACGGTGTAATCCCGATACAGCCCAACCAGGGGATCACGCCACACCGGGCGGTACTCCTTGAGGTCCTGGGCGGTCGTTAAGCCTTGGGCCTGTTTCATGTACTGGACCCAGAGCCGACTGGTACTACCCGTATAGAATGACTCCCCGCCACTGGCAGCGATGGCCTTGAGGGTTTTGGCGAGATCACTCTGCTTAAGAATAGTCCCCGCCATCGGGACCCTTCCCTCCACGTACCAAATCTTGGCACTCGCACTCTGGCGGCTCAACCGGGTCTGGCTGCGCTCCAAGTGCTGTTGTAGCTCCGCACTCACCGAGAAGCCCTGCTCCGCCAACCGAATGGCCGGGGCCACGACCTGCTTGAAGTTCAACCTGCCATAGGTGCGATGCAACAGGACCAGCCCACGCACCTGCCCCGGCACTGCCCCCGCCAAAACACCCTCTTTAGTGCGCTGGGTCTGGGGTTCGCTGTTCTCTACGTAGGTGTCTGGGCGGACCCGGCGGGGAGCCACCTCCCGGAAGTCCAGGGTCCTAGACTGTTGCCGTTTGGCATCGTAGACCACCGCAAACCCACCGCCGCCCAATCCCGAACCCTCCGGCTCCACTACACCCAGCACAAAGGAAGCCGCCACCGCCGCGTCCATTGCATTCCCGCCCCGCTTGAGCATAGTGATCCCCGCCTGGGTCGCCAGAGGATGCCCCGTCGCAACGGCCCCCTCGGTGGCGAGGACCGCCGGGGCGAGGAGGACCGAAACCGTAACTAGCCCAATCCGGCTGAACATCATTACTCCTAGACATCTTTTTGCAGGTTTTTGAAGCGGGTGAACTGATTTTGGAATAGTAACTTCACCGTCCCCACGGGTCCATTCCGGTGCTTGGCAATAATGACCTCGGCAATCCCTTTATCCACAGTCTCGGGATTATAGTATTCGTCACGGTAGAGCATGATCACGATATCAGCATCCTGTTCAATACTCCCACTTTCACGCAGGTCAGCAAGCATGGGCCGTTTATTCTGCCGTGCCTCAACCCCACGGGAGAGTTGGGACAGTGCGAGGACCGGGATCTGTAGCTCACGGGCCATCGCCTTGAGGCCACGGGTAATTTGGGCAATTTCCTGGACCCGGTTATCCCCGCCGCCCTCCATCAGTTGCAAGTAATCAATCAAAACCATGCCCAACCGTCCGCCCTGTTCAGCTTTCAGACGGCGGGCCTTGGAGCGCATTTCGGTCAAAGTGATACTGGGTGAATCATCAATGTAGAGCGAGACATTGGCAATCTTACCCATGGCCTGACCGAGCTTCTGCCATTCCAGTTCACTGATACTCCCGGAGCGCAGACGGTGACTATCCACTCCCGCCTCTGAGCAGAGTAAGCGTTGGACCAATTGTTCTTTCGACATCTCTAGACTGAAACAAATCACGGGCAAGTTACACAAACTGGCAATGTTATAGCCAATGGACAGACAAAAAGCGGTCTTGCCCATAGCAGGCCGCGCCGCCACAATAATCAAGTCCGAGGGCTGGAAGCCCTGGGTAATCGCGTCTAGGTCATAGAAGTCACTGGGCAATCCAGCAAACTCGGCTCCCTGTTCATGGCGGGCCTCCAGTTGGGCAAACAGGTCCATCAATACTTCGGAGACCGGAACCAAAGAGCGTTGAATCCGCCCCTGAGTCACTTCAAAAATTAACTGTTCACCTTTATCCAACAGTTTCGCCACTTCCGTGGTGGTGTCGTAGCCCAAGGCAGAAGCCTGTTGCCCTGCCCGGATCAGTTGGCGGCGGATATATTTGTCCTGAACAATTCGCGCATATTGGTCTACATTGACGGCGTTAACCGTGGATTCCAGTAACCGCCTTAAATAGGGCGTCCCGCCAATCCGTTCCAAGACTTTATTATCTTGTAAATAAGTCGATAGATTGAGAATATCCGTCGGAACCTGCTGTTGATGTAACTGTAACGAACCCCGGAAAATCTCCTGGTGCGAGGGCACGTAAAACATCTCAGGACGTAAATGTTCCGAGACCCGTGTAATCGCTTCTGGGTCAATCATCAAGCCGCCGAGGATCGCTTCCTCGGCATCAAGACTGTGCGGCGGGGTCCGGTCATCTAGCCCTAGGTCAACATCCACCGCACACATAGAGCCACGTTACGTAGAGATTACTTCAATCGTGAGGTCCGCTGCGATATCAGTGAAGAGTTTAAGCCGCACGATGTAGGTCCCCAGATTGCGGATATCTTCTTCTGGCATCGCCAGTTCACGGCGGTCAATCGAGAAGCCGACAATATTCTGGACAGCATCGGCAATATCTTGGGCCGTCACCGAACCGAATAGTTGCCCAGTCTCACCAACTTGTTTTTGGATCACGTACTGCGGGATGCCTTCGAGCACGCGGGCGGTGTCCAGGGACGTCTGGCGGAGCTTAGCTTGGGCTTCGCGCTCCTTGACCCGGCGTTGTTCCATCAATTTGACCAACCCAGTGGTGGCCCGTTCCGCCAACCCACGGGGCAATAGGTAATTCCGTGCGTAGCCCGGTGCCACTTCAACTAAGGCACCCTTGCGCCCTAAATGCTCTACGTCTTGCTTTAAGACGAGTTTGACATTCATGGTGATTCCCATAAAATTCTTAGCTTCTTAGCTTACCATACCCGTTTAGCGTTCGGGGGCATCTTTGGATTTGTTGTAGATCTCTTCAAGTCGCCTGCGGACTTCATCGGGCGATTCATTGGCGTTGGACTCAACAAAGTTCACAAACAAGAGGGGCTCACTGACCGGGCGGCCCATGCTGTCAAGCAACTCGGGGTGGGGCACTTGGACCCTTGATTGCTTCTCAGTAATACGGTTAATACTCTGCATGTTCGTGAACATGCTCCTAACCGCTAAGTAGGCGAGAATAGTGAAGGCCGCAAAGTACATAAGTGAAAAGAGCATGAAGCATCCTCAGGGGCTGTGCCGGAACACCAGAGCGTTCTCTTTTTATTGTATGGTTTCTTCTTAGATGCAAGCTGAATTTTCTCGAAATTCACCGCCGGGACACAATCCCGCTCCGCGCATCCCACCGTGATCCCCAGTATGACCCCGCCGCTTCCACTTTCCGCTCCCCCTGCTTGGCCCCGGCTCTGGCTGGTGGTGAGTATGGCCCTGTTGTTACTGTGCAGTGCGGTCCAGACGAGTCCGATGGCCCATGATGAGGGCTGGTATGCAACCCTGGCCCAAGGGCTCGTCAAGTCTGGTGACTGGCTAACCCCGCATTGGTGGGGGGCGATGGTCTACGACAAGACCTCTGGGCTGCATTGGTTGATTGCTTTGGCCTACAGCGGGTTTGGGATCAGTCTGGGTTCGGCGCGTTTACCCAGCTTTTTGGCCTGTATTTTAAGTGTGTTGTTGACCTATGAAATTGGCTGTATTTTGCTCAATCGGACAGCGGCTTGGTGGGGGGCGATGGTCCTCACGGTGGGATTTTTATGGGTCCAGTACGGACAGTTAGCCACCCAGGATTTACCCCTAGTTGCCGTTGAATTACTCGCAATTTGGGCGATTCTTCAAGCCGAGCAATACCCTGACTGGCGGGTGAGTTGGTTAACTCTAGCGGGTTCGCTGGTGGGCGTGGGTTTCTTGGTCAAGGGGGTGATGGTTTTTTTACCGGCCCTGGCTTTAGTACCCTACTTAGTCATCCGCAAACATCTCTTGAACCCCGGACTGTATCTAGGGCTGGGTGCTGGTTTAAGTCTGGTAGCCGTTTGGTTTTGGCAATTAGAAGCGCGGCACGGGATGGCTCCCTTTGAGCAACTCTTTGGCATGGTTAAGCTGACGAGTACGGGGGATTATCATAACGTCGGACCTTTTTATTACCTCTGGAATATCCCCGCCAACGCCTTTCCCTGGCCTTTTTTCGCGCTCCTGGGTACGTACTGGGTCAGCCAAGACCGGACTCTGACGCGGCGGTGGTTGCTGTTGGGCTATCCGGTCATCCTGTTTGTCGCGCTCACACTTTTTCCGACGCGGACCCAGTACTATGCGCTGCAACTCCATCCCTTCTTGGCTCTACTGGCGGGGGTGGCCTTGGTACATCTGGCGGATCGACGTAAAACTTGGTTACCCGTGGCCCTAAGTTATGGGTTTGGTGGGTTGGGGATGGTCTTAGTCGGGGGCAGTTTACTCTTGCTGAGTCCCTGGCTGGAAATCGGTGAGGATACGCGCTATGGGTTCTTGGCGTTGGTGCTGGGGTTAAGCTGGCTGTTTTTCGGGTGGCTAGGACTTATTCGCGCCAATCCTCGGTGGTGGTTGGGAAGTCTCCTGCTCGGTCCCTGGTTGAGCCTAGCTCTAGCTGGTGCGACGGGGGGGCTGGGGAATTACAGCCCCGATGTGCGGACAGCGACCGCGCAGCCTGAGGTCAGCCAGATTTTGCAGACCCATCCGGTGCAAATGGTAGTCGCTGACCCGGTGAGCGGGGAGGACCACAAGACCTGGATTCTACTGAGTTTCTATAGTCCCAGTTGGGGTAAACGGTACCCGGACTGCATGGCTCTCCCGCCCGCAAGTTATGCCTGGGTCAGCCCTGGTCTTCTTGTCCCCTCATCTTTTCGGCAAATTACGACAGTGCGCGGTTGGCGGCTGGTTCAAGCTGATGGCAGCGGCGGGGCGCGGCTCAAGTTGTAGGATATGGTCATCCCAAGGTGAAGCTCGTGTCTCTCTCTAAACCGGAAACGATTCATCCCCTCCTCAGCAGTGGTTTGCTGGGGGTCCTGAGTGGGCTATTGTTACTGGTCCAGCGCAGTGAGTCGAGTCTGCTGGGGATTGAGGGCTATTACGGACAGATGGCGCGTGAGATGTTGGCTTCGGGGCAATGGCTTGTGCCGATGTTGCTGGGGAGTCCTGTTTTTGCCCAACCGCCCCTCCTCCTCTGGCTAATTGAACTGAGCTACCAAGTCGGCGGTATCCACGAGGGGAGTGTGCGGGCTACCAGTTGGTTGGCGGGATTGCTTACGGTGCAATTGACCTTCTGGTTGGGGCGCGAATGGCTCACGAACCGAGTGGCTTTTTGGGGAGCTTTGATTTTGTGTGAAATGGTCCTCTGGTTCAGCGGCGGGCGGGTGGCGGGACCGGATATGGTCTTCACCAGTTTGATGCTGGTCGGGCTGGGGTGCTTAGTCCAGGCCGGGAAACAGGGTCTGCGCTTGGTGGCCCTGGGTTGGGGGTTGACCGTGGGGCTGGGGTTACTGCTCAAGGGGGTCTGGGTGCTGGTGGCGGTGGTGGCGGTCCTGCCCTATCTCTGGCTCCACAACCGTCGTCATCAATTGTTGCAAAACCCCTACCTCTATTTGGGCTTGGGTCTGGGTTTGTGGATGTTTGGGCTGTGGCTGTGGGCGGCTTATCAAGGTTATGGCCCGGTGGTCTATGAGGCTTGGCTGATGCCGACCGGGGGGGCGGACCCGTTGTATTATTTCTGGACCTTGCCCTTATATACTTTCCCCTGGGCTTTCTTTGCCTTGGGTGGGCTTATTGTCCTGATTCAAGCTAATCCAAACCGCTTTTTGGTCCTTTGGAGTTATCCCGCGCTCATTTTTCTCTTACTTCAAATTAAAGGCAATAAAGTTCCCGAGGATTTGCTGCCCCTAGCTCCTTGGGTAGCTTTACTAGCTGCTGCCTATCTGGATTACTTGACCCAATCTGATACATTGCGGCGCAACATGATGAGTCTACGGCTAATCTCTCTGGGGTTAGGACTGGTCGCGTTGGGGTGTTTGGGCGTAGCTCTCATTCTCTATGTCACCCCGCAACGTTGGCTAGAAGCGGCTCCCTACTGGCCCTTGGGGTTGGTGCTGGGCGGGATGTGGTGCTTGCCGCTTGTGGTCTGGGTCTGGCAACGTTGGTTTTGGAACTGGCAGAGTCTCTGGGTCGCCACCCTGTTACTGGGTCCCTTGGCAACGTTGTTGGCAGTCATACTCCTAACGGAGGTAGGTAACTATAACTCTGCGTTTAAACAGTTCTCCAAACAATGGCCTGAAGGAATTACGGGCCCAGTGGATTTAGTACGAGAGGGGACGGAGGAATTTGCCCTGGCTTTTTATACGCCTCAACCGGGATGGCTCCTTGAGCCTGACCAAATCCAGCCGGGTCGGTGGTGGTTAGGTCCACAAACGCGCCAGACTTTAGACCAGCGGGGTTATCGTTTCCAGATACTTGGTCAAGCCGGGGACTGGACGTTGGCCCAATCCCCATAGCTGGCTTAGTTGCAGTTGAGCAACTGACCGACTCGCATATCAGGACCGACCATCTGTTCTTCACCGGCGGCATCCCCTTCCCCAGCGACTTGACCGGTGCCCATGGCGGAACCTTCACCCGTGACAGTGCCCCGGCCTACAGCAACACCACGGCCCTCGACGGAGCCGGTACCGCGCCGGGAGCGGATTTTGCCGTTCTCATCACAGTAGAGGACTACGCCCCGGCCGGTGGCGGTGCCTTGACCTTTGACGGTGCCGCGTCCGGTGCCAGACCCGGTCCCCCGCGCTCCGCCCGTACCTTCTTGTTGTGCCAGTAGCGGACTGTTCATCGCCACCGCCACTAGCAATGCCGTCATCCAGGATGCAATTTTCATGGGAACTCCTACTTGGTTTCCACTACTTACTAACGCGATTTTGTAAGGTGCTAGGACTGTCTTAGGGCTGAACTCGGGGTTAGCGGTGAGGGTTGTCTATGTGCGTTGCTTTCAACATCCAACACCCCCAACAGCCTACGAGGACAGGAACCCGCTCTCGTTCCGCCCTCGCGCTCCCTCCGACCCGTGGAGGCCGCGCACGACCCCTGTGTAACTAAAGCTCTCCACAAGAGCGAGAGAGAAACTTATCCGGTTCAATTGCTATTTAAATAGTTGAACTTCCTACCACACCCCGCCCTTTAGCCGACTCTCTTCCTTTGCTCTTTTGCCTTGGTCCCCCACGAGTGGGGCGGAGGGGCCTCTTCTGCCTTAAACCAGATGCGGTACCACTTGGTCAAATGTCAGCGTTAATTGCTGGCGTTGGGTGAGGTTTTTGAGGGCGACTTGGCCTTGGGTGGCTTCGTCGGGGGCGATGATGAGGGCGTGGGTCATGGCTTTTTTTTCGGCGTAACTAAGTTGGCGGCGTAGTTCGTTGGGGCTGAAGGGGTTGTCGCCGTAGTAGATCTCGACGGCGAGTCCGGCTTGGCGGAGTTCGCGGGTGAATCTTAGACTCAGGGCGCGGAGTGTGGGTTCGCTGAAGTGGGTGACGAGTATTTTTTGGGATTGGGTTTTGGCGGTGGTGAGACCTAGGTTCTCCATGGCGGTGAGGAGACGGTCGAGACCCAGGGAGGTCCCGGCGGCGGGGAGGTCTACACGTCCGCCGGAGAGGGTGCTAATTAGGCCGTCATAGCGTCCGCCGCCGCCCACACTGCCGACTTGGGCGGTGGGGATAA
>NZ_JAAXLT010000051.1 GCF_013285555.1 Candidatus Cyanaurora vandensis
CTATTGAGACGGCGAAACGTCTGGAACAGAGTCCGGGTCTAGGTTATACCGTGGTCGGTCATCTCGGACTCGCCCAAGCAGACCGAATGGTCCTCGGGGAATTGACGGACTTGAGCGCGGTCTTGGCTAAGGGCGAGGTGGATGAGGTTTGGTTTGCCCTGGGGACCTTGCCCCCGGCTCAATTCACTGAACTCCTGGCTGTGGTCAGTCAACGGGCTATCCGGGTCCGCTTGGTACCGGAGGTGAGCGAACTCTTGACGACTAATTTAAGGATGGATTCTCTAGGCGGGGTGCCCTTATTGACCCTGCGCGAGACTCCCCTCCGGTATTGGCAGAACCGTTTCTGCAAACGCCTCTTGGACTTGACCTTTGCTGGAGTGGGGGTGGCCTTGATTAGTCCTCTACTGCTGGGGATTGCCCTCTGGGTCAAGCGCACGAGTCCCGGTCCCATCTTCTACCGTCAAGAGCGGCTCAGTCGGGACGGGGAGAGCTTTTATATTTATAAATTCCGCACGATGTATGTGGATGCGGAGGCCAGTGGTCCGGGCTGGACGACTCAGAACGATAAGCGCGTCACGCCCGGTGGCAGCTTTTTGCGCCGGACTAGTCTTGATGAATTGCCCCAACTGCTCAATGTCTTGACGGGTGATATGAGTTTGGTAGGACCACGCCCAGAGCGGCCCCACTATGTCGCACAATTTCGTCAAGAGATCCCCAAATATTTCGACCGCCACCTTGTCAAAACCGGCATCACCGGCTGGGCACAGGTCCACGGTCTGCGCGGTGACACCTCGATCCCCGAACGAGTCCGCTATGACCTCTACTACATCGAGAACTGGTCCCTACTCCTAGACCTCAGAATTCTCCTCGTCACCTGCTGGCAGGTCATTTGGGGCCAACCCAACGCCTACTGAGGCTTGCGGGGACGTGGGGGCGGTAGTGCGTCACTGCGTCCCTCACTGGGTCTGGGGCGCGGGGCCGGAGACGGGGCCGTGCTACGTGGTGCGGCAAAAGTTCGTTCACTACTGCTAACTCCGGCCGGACGGGGCTTGGGTTTAGCCGCCCGTTGGGGTCCTTCTTCGCGGCTGGTGAGCTTCTCAACAACCTGTTCAGAGGAAGAGGACTTGAGGTCGAGCCAGAGTTGGTTCATATCCTCAAATTCACTAAAGATGTAGCGGAGGGGCTTGTCGGTGATCCCTTCCGCCACGATTAAGTATTGCAGCGCGACCCGGTAACCCAGGAGAGTGACGGGCTCGATATAGATTTGACAAAGGAGGAGAGTGTCTTGCATGGGCCTAGGGCGGAGGGCTACAGGAGCAGGATAGTCCATCTTTACATATGAAGTCAGTCGCCTCAATGGGTTTGTTGCCGGAGGGCCTCATAGAGAACAATCCCCACGGTCACCGCTAAATTTAAGCTCCGTACCCCCCGGCCCATGGGTACTACCAAATTAGGATAGTCCCGTAAAATTGTTTCGGGTAACCCCCTCGTCTCGGGTCCAAAGAGTAGGCCCACGGGCAGGGTGAAGTCAGCGGCCCAACAGGGCGTAGTCGCCCTAGCACTGAGGGCATACAGAGAACCAGGGGGACGGTTCTGGACAAAATCGGCCCAACTGTCGTGGGTAATCAGTTCAACCTGGGGCCAATAATCCAGGCCCGCCCGTTTGAGTCGGCGGTCATCTAACTGGAAGCCTAAGGGCGCAATCAAATGTAACGGACAGCCCACCGCCGCACAGGTCCGGGCGATATTACCTGTATTGGGCGCGATCTCTGGCTGGTAAAGGACCACGTACACCGTTCACCTTAGAATGCAGTCCTACGGTATCATGAGGGGCAAAACCTGTTTGAGCAGAAGCATGGCAATTAGAGTTGCGATCAACGGATTCGGACGGATTGGCAGAAATTTTCTGCGTTGCTGGCTGGGCCGTACCCAGACTAATTTGCAGGTGGTCGCGCTCAACGACACCTCCGACTCCAAGACCAACGCTCACCTCTTAAAGTATGACTCCATGCTCGGGGTCTCCACGGCCCAGATCAGCCATGACCAGAATTCCATCACCGCCAACGGGCACATCCTCAAGTGTTTCTCAGACCGTAACCCCCTCAATCTTCCCTGGGCCGACTTGGGCATTGATTTGGTGATCGAAGCTACTGGGGTCTTCATCAGCACCGAAGGGGCCGGTAAGCACCAGCAGGCCGGGGCCAAAAAAGTCCTGATCACCGCCCCTGGCAAGGGTTCTGACATCGGAACTTTCGTGATGGGGGTCAATGACGAGACCTATGACCACCACCAACACAACATTATTTCTAATGCTTCCTGCACTACCAACTGCCTCGCTCCCGTCGCTAAAGTCCTCCACCAAAGTTTCGGGATTGTGCGCGGTTCGATGACGACGATCCACTCTTATACCGGAGACCAACGTCTCTTGGATGCTAGCCACCGCGACCTGCGCCGCGCCCGTGGGGCGGCCTTGAGCATCGTCCCGACCTCTACTGGGGCCGCCAAAGCCGTGAGCTTGGTCCTCCCAGAACTCAAGGGTAAACTTGACGGTCTCGCCTTCCGCGTTCCCACCCCCAATGTCTCCGTCGTGGACCTAGTGGTTGAAGTCCAACAGCCGACCAGTGTGGAAGTGGTCAACCAGGCCCTGCGCGACGCTGCCGATGGTCCGATGAAGGGTATTCTCGAAGTTTCGGACTTGCCCTTGGTCTCGGTGGACTACCGCAGTAGCGATGCCTCCTCAATTGTGGACTCCGAGTTGACGATGGTGATGCAGAGTAACCTACTCAAGGTCGTCTCCTGGTATGACAACGAATGGGGCTATTCCCAGCGGGTCGTGGACTTGGCTGAACTCGTCGCTACCAAGTGGACGGATTAGCTTTTACCTTTGGGACCCAAGGGAGCGGGTCCGCTGGCTCCCTTTTTGTTGCCTGGGAACTAAATAGCACGGTCTGATATCATAACCACCATGCACCTGAAATATTCACCACTCGCCCTCGGGGTCCTGTTGTTTGCAGCCCCGGTCTCGGTCCTAGCCCAGGCCCTACCGGCGAACCTTTTCCCGCCGGGCTACCTGCCGCCGGGAGCCACGCCCACGCCGGTCCCTTCCTTAGCCGTACCAGGGGTCCCCAACGCCCAGCCGACTAGAGTACCCACGACCGAGGAACCGGAGAATCCCCAGTTGGAGATCCGCAATAACAGCAACGGTAAGAGTACCAAACCCGCCGGGTCCGTCGCGGGTGCAGCCCCCGGCTCTACCCCCAATAATTGTCAGGACCAAGGCACCTATCGGCCCCCCCTCTCCCCCCAGGAACTAGCAGGTCAGACCCCGGTAGACAGTTTACCGCCCGCCAAGTTGGGGCAACCCCTCTTTGAGCGCAATGAATTCCAGGAATTAGTCTATATCTCGCTCAACCGGGACCTGTTGCTGTACGGCTACAACCTGTTTCAGTGCGTCCCCTCGACTTTTACTGCCGCCGACCAAGTACCGGCTCTCAATAATTATGTAGTCGGCCCCGGTGATGAGATCCTAGTGCGGGGTTGGGGCCAGATTGATGTGGATTACAGTGCAGCAGTGGACCGGACGGGTAATTTTTTCATGCCCAAGGTCGGGAACATCTATGTGGCGGGGCTGAAGTACCGCGACCTCCAGGGCTATTTCAAGACTGTGCTCGGGCGCACGTACCGCAACTTTGAACTGAGCGTCAATCTGGGGAACCTCAGAGCAGTCCCAATTTTTGTCGTGGGCCAAGCCGTCCGGCCCGGTAACTATACGGTCAGTTCGCTGACGACCCTGGTCAACGCTATTTTCACCGCTGGGGGGCCGACACGCAAAGGCTCGATGCGGAACATCCAACTCCGGCGCGGGGGTCGTACCGTGGCGACCTTTGACCTCTATGATTTATTGCTCCGGGGGGACACCTCCCGTGATGTACCGCTCCAACCGGGCGATGTGCTCAATTTCCCGACCATCGGTCCTTTGGCGGCGATTGGTGGGAGTGTGAATAATCCGGCTATTTTTGAACTCAAGGCCACCAAAGTAGCCTCCGCCCAGCCCATAACTATTCCGCAAGACTCCCTAGATAGCCTCACCGCCCGTGTCCAGCAGGCTCAACCGAGCCGGGGCCGGATGACCGTCCGGGAGCTTTTGACTCTAGCCGGGGGTCTGAGTACGACCGCTACGGGCCAACACGTCGTCCTAGAGCGGATTGAAGGCCGTGCAGTACGCCGGGTAGACGAGTTTGACCTGGATGAATCTACGCTCAACCGGGTCGTCCAAGACGGCGATATTGTGCAGATTGCGCCCATCTCGCTCAAGTTTGACAATGCGGTGACCCTGCGCGGCAACGTGGCACGGCCCGCCCGTTACCCTTGGCGACCAGGACTCAGGGTCAGCGATTTGGTACCCAACCCCGAGGACTTGATCCCGAAGTCCTACTACGCAAACCAAAATGTCCTGGGTTTAGCCGAGGCCCCTAACCAGACGCTCAAGCCCGAGGCCACCGAGATCAACTGGGATTATGCGGCGGTGGAGCGGTTTCAGAAACCCGACCTCACGACTAAACTCTTGACCTTTAACCTGGGGCTGGCGGTGCGGCAACGGGACCCGGTCCACAATTTACCCCTGCAACCGGGCGATATCATCACGGTTTTTTCTAAGGGCGAAGTCCGGGTCCCCCAGAACAAACAACGGCGGTATGTGCGGTTGGAAGGGGAGTTTAACTATCCGGGGGTTTACCAAGCTTTGCCCAACGAAACCCTCCAACAACTGGTGGCGCGGGTGGGCGGGATTACCAATAATGCCTATCTTTTTGGAGCCTCCTTGATCCGGGACTCCGTGCGCCAGACCCAACAGCGCAACCTAGACGAAGCCCTCGCCCGCTTGGAGAATCAAGTCAGCGTTTCCGCCACCCAGGGGACGCGCCGCAACGAAGATGCCAACGCTTATCGCGCCCGTGTCAGTACCCAGCAGGGCTTGGTGACGCAACTGCGGACGGTTAAAGCTTCGGGGCGGTTGGTCTTGGATCTCCAAGCCACTCGTAACCGCCTTGAGGATATCCCCGATATCCCCGTTGAAGATAGCGACATCTTTACATTGCCCTACGCAGTAGGGGTGGTGAATGTCTTTGGGCAGGTCTACAACCAAAATGCTTTTATCTTCCAGCCCGGTGAGTCCGTCGGCTTCTATCTCAGCAAGGCAGGGGGCGTGACTAAGACCGCTGATAGTGACAGCATGTACATCCTGCGGGCCGATGGTTCCGTGCTCAGTCGTCGTCAAGCGGGTAATTCCGGCGGGTTTCTGGGCATTGGCAGCGGTAACAGTTTCGAGAGCGTCCGACTGATGCCCGGTGATGCCATAGTCGTGCCTGAGCAGCTAGACCGCTATGACAGCGTAGCGGAGCTTAAGGACATCTCCCAGATTGTTTTTCAGTTTGCCGTGGCAGCGGGTACCGCAATTACTTTATTTCAGTGAGGGACAGGGTGGATAGCTTCAAACAAACCACAGACCCTGAGGAGACTGGGATTGGCCTCCTGGATGTCCTAATTATCTTGACAAAGTACAAAAAACTCATCCTGGGCACCACCCTCGGGACGGCCCTAGTGGTGGGTGCTTTAATGCAGTTGCTCCCCGATAGCTACACGGCCGAGACCACCCTCCTCCCTCCCCAAGAAAACCAGTCCTCCACCTCAG
>NZ_JAAXLT010000052.1 GCF_013285555.1 Candidatus Cyanaurora vandensis
CACCTTTCTCTCGCCTGTCCCCCTCCTCCCCCTCCACCCCTGGCTCCCCGCGCCCTGACCATTGTCCTCCCACGCCCCAATCCCACCCGGCCCCCCCGTGGGGTATAGCAAAGCGCGTTACTGAGCAAGTTGAGAACCAACCGCGCCAGTTGGTCTGGCTCACCCTGGACAAGACCGTTTTGGAGAATCTTCAATTCCAGATGAATCCCCGCTTTTTGCGCGACAGGAGTTTGTTCCTCGCTCACTTGCTGGAGCAATTCCCCTAAGTTCACCGCCTGGGCCGTCCCGGTGGGCGCGGGTTGGTCGTTGCGGACCAAAAATAAAAGGTCATTGACCAGACTGCCCATGCGCCGACTCATCCGCTCAATGGACTCCAACCCGCGCTGATAATCCTCTGTCGTCGCCTCCGTCCCCAGCAATACTTGAGCATTGGTCTGGATTGCCGCAATCGGGGTCCGTAGCTCGTGGGAAGCATCGGCGGTGAACTGTTGTAACTGGTCAAAAGCCGCCCGAATCGGTGCCATCGCCACCCCTGCTAGGACCCAGCCCCCGCCGCCAATTACCACAATCGTCAAGGGAATCCCCAACCACAAGCTCCAACTAAGCTGCTCCAACACCCGGTCAAGCTGGGTCAAAGACTGCATCACCCGCAAGTAGCCCAAGGTCTGCCCCTCGTACACCCAGGGCCGGGTAAGTTGGCGGTACCGTTGGTCAGTGCGGATGGTCTGGTAGTCCAGACGCGGGGTGAGCGGGACGGTGTAACCCTCCAGGGTCGAACGGGCCAACTGCTGCTCCGGGGTGAACCACTGCACATAATAAGCTCCGCCCGGTTGAAAAAAAGGCGACTGTACCAGCACTTCCCAGCGTTGGCCCCTTAGCTGAACAGGTAAGGACCGCTCCACTTCTTGGGCCGTTTGCGCCAAGGCACTATCTACCCCCTGCAAGAGGACCGCTTGCAAAAATAGGGTCAGGCCATAGCCGAAACCGACCAGAATTGCTGCCATGACCGCCGTATAGCCGAGGGCGAGTTTTTGGCGTGTCCTTTGAAACATGGGCGTTCCTACTTGCCCTAAACCAGCGCGGTACACTGGATTAGCCTATCTATTGAGTCTAGCCATGTCCCAGCGTTACCAGATCACCACCTTCGGCTGTCAGATGAACAAGGCCGACTCCGAACGTATGGCGGGTATCTTGGAGAGCCTGGGCTACGAGGCCACCGAGGAAGACGCGGACTTAGTTATTCTCAACACCTGCTCGATCCGCGATGGGGCCGAACAGAAGATGTATTCCTACCTGGGTATCCATGCCCAACGCAAACACCGCAACCCTGCCTTGACTCTGGTCGTGGCTGGTTGTGTCGCCCAGCAAGAGGGGGCCAAACTGCTGCGCCGCGTCCCCGAGTTGGATATTGTCATGGGACCACAGCACGCCGACCAGTTAGCTGAACTTTTGGCACGGGCTAACGATGGCGAACAGGTAGTAGCAACGGATTGGCGCGATATCCCCGAGGATGCCATCCAACCCCGCCGTCAAAGCGATATTTCTGCCTGGGTGAATGTGATTTACGGTTGTAATGAGCGGTGCACCTATTGCATTGTTCCCTACACGCGGGGCGTAGAGCAATCGCGGACCCCGGAGGCCATCTACCAGGAAGTATTGGGGTTGGGTGAGCGGGGCTACCAAGAGATTACCCTGCTCGGTCAGAATATTGATGCCTACGGGCGAGATATTAGCACGAATTTAGCCCATCTGCTCACGGTCATCCACGATGTCCCCAATATTGAACGGATTCGTTTCGCCACCTCCCACCCGCGTTATTTTACTGAAGAATTAATCCGTACCTGTGCCGAGTTACCTAAGGTTTGTAATCATTTCCATATCCCGTTTCAGTCCGGGGACAATCAAGTCCTGAGCCGGATGGCGCGGGGTTATTCCCATGAACGGTACCGCACTATCATTGCCAAGGTCCGCGAATATATCCCTACCGCTGCCATTAGTGGGGATGCGATTGTCGGGTTTCCGGAAGAGACGGAAGAACAGTTTCTCAATACCGTGCAGTTGGTAGAGGATTTACAGTTTGAGTTAGTGAATACCGCCGCCTACTCACCCCGACCGGGCACCCCCGCCGCGAGTTGGCCCCACCAAATCCCCGAAGACGTCAAGACCGACCGCCTCCAACGCCTGAACCGCGCCGTGGCCCAAAGTGCCTACAACTGTTCACAAACTTACCTAGGCCGCGTCGAACCCGTCTTGGTAGATGCTCTCAATCCCAAGGACCCGACCCAAGTCCAGGGCCGCACTTACTCGAATCGGTTAGTATTTTTACCCGGTGATTACCAAGCCTTGCGCGGACAGATTATCCCGGTACGAATTACCGAAGCCCGGACGTTCAGTTTGACAGGTATCCAGGAGGTATGAGATGACCCAAACCAAGCAACAGTTAACTTTCGAGGAATACCTGAGCTATGACGACGGAACAGATACGCACTATGAATGGGTGCATGGGGAGTTGTACGCCATGACTCCGGCAAGTTGGGGACATGAAAGCATCGTGGCATTTTTATTTGTTCAACTCTATCTGGAAATTCAGCGTCAGGGCTTAGCTTGGCAAGTGCGTCAAAACGGTGTGGGGGTACGCACGATTCAACAACGGGTACGGCTTCCTGACCTCTGTGTTTTTGAAGAACAACTCTCAATGGCTAAGCGTGAAGCGGCTATTCTCACGACTCCGCCATTACTCGCAGTTGAAATCGTTAGTCCTGAATCCGTTCGTCGTGATTACCGCACTAAACGCAGTGAATACGCTACGTTTGAGATTCCTGAGTATTGGATAGTAGACCCCCTAGCGCAAAAAGTCTCTATTCTGCAACTGGAAGAAGGCTTCTATGATGTGCGCGAATTTACAGGCCAAGAGCAGATTATTTCACCCATGTTTACTAAACTGACGCTAACGGCTGACCAGATACTCCAGGGAGTTTAACCCATGACCCAAACCAAGCAACAGTTAACTTTCGAGGAATACCTAAGCTATGACGACGGGACAGATGTGCGCTATGAGTTGGTGGATGGGGAGTTGTACGCCATGACTCCAGCAATGGGCAAACACGGAACTATCGCAGTGTTTCTGTTAATTCAACTTTATCTGGAAATTCAGCGTCGGAGCTTGGATTGGCAGGTGCGTTTAAATGACGTGGGGATGCGGACCGCAGAGCGACGGGTACGGATTCCTGACCTTTGTGTGATGACGCTCGAACAAGCCCAAGCGATTGAAAATGTTGCGGCAATTCTCATAACTCCCCCGTTACTCATAGCTGAAATCATTAGTCCTGAATCCGTTCGTCGTGATTACCGCACTAAACGCACTGAGTACGCCGCCCTTGCGATTCCTGAGTATTGGATTGTGGACCCCTTGGAGCAGAAAATCTCTATCCTACAACTAGAAGAAGGCTTCTATGATGTGTGTGAATTTACAGGCCAAGAGAGAATTGTTTCACCCACGTTCACTGAATTAACGCTAACGGCTGACCAGATACTCCGGGGAGTCTAACCATGACCCGAACCACGCAACAATTAACTTTCGAGGAGTACCTGAGCTATGACGATGGGACGGACGTTCGGTGTGAATGGGTGGATGGGGAGTTGTACCCGATGACTCCAGCGAGTTGGGGGCACAAGAGCATCATGAGATTTTTGTTTCTCCAATTCTATTTAGAAATTCAGCGTCAAGGGCTGGGTTGGGAGCCTTATGAAGATGGTTTAGGCGTACGGACTATGCAACAAAGGGTCAGACTTCCTGACCTCTGTATTTTTCAAGAACGTCCCGCCCTTGCCAGGAATGAAGCGGCTATTCTCACGACTCCCCCTTTATTAGTCGTCGAAATTGTCAGTCCTGAATCTATCAGCCGCGATTATCGTACTAAACGTAGTGAATATGCCACGTTTGAAATTACCGAATATTGGATTGTGGACCCCCTAGCGCAGAAAGTCTCTATCTTGCAACTAGTAGAAGGCTTCTATGATGTGCGCGAATTCACGGGCCAAGAGCGGATTATTTCGCCACTGTTTGCTGAACTAATGTTAACAGCTAACCAGATTCTTCAAGGAGTCTAACCATGACCCAAACCACGCAACAATTAACTTTCGAGGAATACTTGAGCTATGACGACGGGACAGACATTCGGTATGAATGGGTGGATGGGGAGTTATACCCGATGACCCCGGCGACACGTCAACATGGACGGATTATCTTTTACCTAGCCCGTCTTTTAGCAGGTGAAATCCAACGCTTAGGACAGGCTTGGGAATTGGGTTTGGGCGACGTGGGCGTGCAGACTACAGAACGACGAGTTCGTATCCCTGACCTCTGTGTGCTAACCCTGGAACAAGCTCAAGTGATTGAAAATATCGCAGCAATTCTCACAACTCCGCCGTTGCTGGTAGTTGAAATTGTTAGTCCTGAATCTATCCGCCGCGATTACCGCACCAAACGTAGTGAATATGCTGCCGTTGGAATTCCCGAATATTGGATTGTGGACCTCTTAGCGCAAAAAAGCTCTATCTTGCAACTAGAAGAAGGCTTCTACGATGTCTATGAATTTACAGGTCAAGCAAGCCTTGTTTCGCCTACGTTTGCGGAATTGACCTTAAGGCCTGACCAAATCCTGCGGGGAATCTAGCCCATGTCCACCCTTATTCTTGCCACCGGGAACCCAGGTAAAGTCCGGGAATTACGCGAATTCCTGACGGGTTGGGACATCTTACCCAAACCGGAGGGGTTAGAAATTGAGGAGACCGGAGCGACTTTTTTGGAAAATGCTCGACTTAAAGCTCTCACGGTGGCCCAAGCGACGGGACATTGGGCGGTGGGGGATGATTCGGGTTTAGAAGTCTTTGCCCTAGATGGTCAGCCCGGTCTTTATTCGGCACGCTGGGGGCAGAGTGACCAGGAGCGTCTCCAAAAATTACTGCTGGCTCTAACAGATACCCAGGACCGCCGCGCTCGATTTATCACCAGTATGGTCCTCGCATCGCCCCAAGAAATCCTGGTTGAGGTGGAAGGTATCTGTGATGGGAAGATTCTGCTCGCTCCTCGCGGAACCGGGGGGTTTGGCTATGACCCGGTTTTTTATTACCCGCCCTTGGGCTTGACCCTGGCTGAATTGACCATCGCCCAGAAGCAACAGGTCAGCCACCGGGGACAAGCTCTCCGGCGGCTCTTGCCCACCCTCCAGACCCTGGCGACCCTATGAACCGTAATGCTGAAGTCCTCTGTGTGGGTACTGAACTATTACTAGGGCAAATCCTTAATACCAACGCCCAGTACCTCGCTAACGAACTCGCCCGTTTGGGCATCCCCCATTACTTCCAAACCGTGGTCGGGGACAATAAAACCCGGCTTCATCAGGCCCTCAGAGTAGCTGAGGACCGGGCCGGGGTCTTGGTCCTCACGGGCGGGCTGGGTCCTACCCCCGATGACTTAACCCACGAAAGCTTAGCCAGTTATTTCGGTGTCCCTCTAGTCGAACCGCCCGGTCTATGGGCAGACCTCCAGGCCAAATTCCAGTCACGGGGCCGAGTTGCTACGGTAATCCAACGTAAACAGTGCCAGTTACCCCGAGGGGCAAGGGTTTTACCTAATTCCTGGGGGACTGCTGTGGGGGTCTGTTGGGAAGCCAAACCGGGGTTGCACATCTTGACCTTTCCGGGGGTGCCCCAGGAGATGACCCGGATGTGGCAAGCCACGGCTGTACCGTACTTACAAAACCTCGGCTGGGGCCAGCAGGTGATTACCAGCCGACTCCTCCGGTTCTGGGGCGTGGGAGAGGCGACTTTGGCCCAGCGGGTTCAGCATCTCTTGGGTGGTGAAAATCCGACGGTCGCGCCCTATGCCCAGGGTGGGGAAGTGCAGTTACGGGTTACGGCCTGTGCCGCCAATGAAGCCGCTGCCCATGTCCTGATGGCCCCGGTGATTAGTGAACTGAAGACCCTCGCCGGGTTGGATTACTTCGGCATGGGTGAAGAAACCCTACCTGGAGCGGTGGGGGCCTTACTTACCCAACACGGGCAGACCGTAGCCGTAGCGGAGTCCTGTACTGGGGGGCTAGTCGGGCAACTATTGAGCGGGGTTGTGGGCAGTTCACACTACTTTCAAGGCGGGGTCATCGCCTATGCCGACAAGGTGAAAACTGATTTGTTGGGGGTAGATGCCCAGTTAATTACCCAAGTGGGAGCAGTCAGTCCCGGAGTAGCTCAGCAAATGGCCCTGGGCGTACAGCAATTGTTGGGCAGTGACTGGGGCTTGGGGCTAACAGGGATTTCTGGGCCGGGGGGCGGGACTGCCAGTAAACCGGTGGGGTTGGTGTATCTAGCGTTGGTCCAAGGGTCATCACTCAGCCAACGGGAATACCGCTTCGGGAGTAACCAGAGCCGGGACTTCATCCGCCGACTCAGTGCCTATAGTGCCTTGGATGTACTGCGCCGTGAAATTTACGCAAAATTTACCTCTCGGGATGATCCATGACCCAGAACCCCCGTTTATACTTGGAATATCAGGCGCACTCAACCACTGCAACACCCATGAAAAAAGCCATTCAGAAGGTCCGGGAATTGTTGGAAGAAATAACTGAATTGCTCTCTCCCGCGCCGCAACCTGGACTAGTTCCCATCCCAGTACGTTCTCGCGAGGGGCATAATCCCCGGCAACGTCGCTCCTAGGTATCTAGTTTTGCTTCAATTGAATAGTGATCATGAAGGCGTGGACTCCAGTATTCCACGCCTTTGGTGTTTGAGGTTGTGATGCCTACTCTGCCCATCCGTGCCTACGCACTACTCTCGATTGCGGCGGCCCTCTTGACCATTGGGCTGAAGTCTGGGGCGTACCTCTCTACTAACTCGGTCGGTCTGCTCTCGGATGCAGCAGAGTCGGTGGTGAATCTCATTGCGGCTCTAGCCGTTTTTTGGGCGATCACCTATGCGGCGTTACCCCCTGATGCTGAGCATCCCTACGGACACTCCAAGGCGGAGTATTTCTCTAGTGGTCTCGAAAGTGCCCTCATCCTAGTGGCGGCGGTCAGTATTGCCTGGGCGGCCCTAGACCGCCTCCAACAGCCCCAACCCTTGGCGGAGTTGGGCTTGGGGCTGGGGCTTTCGGTGGTGGCTTCGCTGATCAACGGCGGGGTGGGTTGGGTCCTCTGGCGAGCGGGGCAGCAGTTGCGCTCGGTCACACTCCAAGCTGATGCGGTCCATCTGTTTACGGATGTCTGGACTTCGGTGGGGGTTATTCTGGGATTATTTCTGGTCCAACTGACGGGCTGGGTAGTCCTGGACCCGTTGATTGCCCTGGGGGTGGCGGCGAATATTGCTTGGGCTGGGTTTCAGATGTTACAGAAAACACTCTCGGCCTTGTTGGACCGCGCTTTACCGGACAATGAACAAAAGCTCATCATCGATACGTTGCGGACCTATCGAGAGCGTGGTGTGGAGTTCCATGCCTTGCGGACGCGGACGGCGGGGGTGCGGCGATTTGTCTCTTTTCATCTGTTGGTGCCGGGGGCTTGGACCATCCAGCAGGGCCATGATTTGAGTGAGGAGATTGAGGCGGCAATCGTGGCAGTACTACCGAATACGATGATTACGACGCATTTAGAACCGTTGGAAGACCCGGCTTCTTGGGCGGATTTGGGGTTGGACCGGGTGAATCGAGTGTCCTGATGAGAGGGGAGTTCGTGGTTTGCACTGCTTTCAACAGCCCGTGAGGGTAGGAACCCGCCATCGTATTTTGAGCAACAGACCTTGCACAAAGGAACACTCCTCTACATCTGATTGCTCTAATTCACTTTTGAGAGAGTTGCTTGGCCGTTTGTAAGGGCGGGGTACGGGCAATAGATTCGTTCATGAGGCTGACGATGGGGTTGGAGATGATCCCGACGATGACCGTAGCGACCACGGAGACCCCGAGGGCCACCTGTAAGGAGCGCATCCCCGGCAGTTCCCAGTTGGTCGCGGGGTAGGCCTCTACTTCAGGAGACATGGGGCGGACCACCATCGGTTTGACCACCCGCAGGTAGTAATACATGGAGGCCACACTGGTCACGAGACCGACGAAGAGGAGTGTGTAAGCTCCGGCCTGGAACGCTGCCCAGAACAGATAAATCTTGCCGAAGAACCCCGCAAAAGGTGGAATCCCTGCCAGGGAAAGCAGGAAGACACTCAGGCAGACCGCCAAGAACGGGTCCTTACGCCAGAGACCGCTGAAGGCTGAGATATCATCACTTCCGGTCTTGAGCGTGAACAGCGTTGCTGCTGCAAAGGCTCCTAGGTTCATAAACAGATAGGTAATCAGGTAAAACATCAGGCTGGCATAGCCATCCACCGTCCCAATCGCCAGCCCAATCAAGAGATAACCCGCCTGGGCAATCGAGGAATAGGCCAAAAGCCGCTTGAGCGAAGTCTGGGCAATCGCCACAATATTTCCTAGGACCATACTGAGAATCGCCAACCCTGCAAACAAAGTCTGCCACTGGAGCGTGTAAGCCGGGAACGCCTCGGTCATAAACCGGATTGCCAGGGCAAACCCCGCCGCCTTGGAACCGACGGAGAGGAACGCGACGACGGGCGTGGGCGCACCCTCGTACACATCCGGGGTCCACTGGTGAAAGGGCACCACCGCGAGTTTAAAACTAATCCCCGCCACCACCAAGACCAAGGCCAGCAACGCCGGGAAGCCCATGTCCACAATCCGGGGTGCAATCGCCGTGAGCTTAGTTTCGCCCCCAGATAGTCCATACAAGAGCGACATCCCATAAAGGAACACCGCCGCACTCGCTGAACCAACGAGTAAGTATTTCAAAGAGGCTTCGTTAGAGCGCGAATCCAACTTGGTATAACCCGCAAGTAAATAACTCGAAATACTCAAAGTCTCTAGGGCAATGAAGATCATCACCATCTCCGTCGAGCCCGAGAGTAACATTCCCCCCAGGGTCGCCCCCAGCAGCAGCGTGTAGAACTCCGCCACCTGCGCCCCAGATTGGTACATATACCGCTCCGCCATCAAGATAGCTAGGGTACTAGAGAGGACCACGATCCCCCGGAAGACCAGACTCAGCGGGTCACCCGTGAAACTGCCCAAAAAGGACTCCGTGGGCGGGACGGGGCCACCGATTAAGCCCAGTTGGAGCAGCAATTGGTAAACAATCACCACCGCGCTCAACCCCAACCCGAGCAGCGCGAGTCCCGCCAGTTGTTTAGCGACCCGTTGACCACCGATGAGGTCCACCACCATGAGCGTGAGGATGGTCAGCGTGACAATGATTTCAGGCCAGATGGCCCCCACATTCAACAGTGAAACGTCAATGGGCATGGGTCCGGGTACCTTCGCTAGGGGACATTTTACTTGAGTTCGACCAACAACCCTAGAGGGCCATCAGTTTGCGGCGCACTGCTTCCATGCACAAGGCCACCCGACTATTACTGGAATCCTCTTCCAGAGGAATACCGAGCTTTTCTTTGAGGCGTTGGACGCAGTTCTGGACGGTTTTTTTGCTGGTATAAATGCGCTCGGCGACGGCTTGGTCCGTCAAGCTCTCCTGACAGATAAGCTGCAAAATTACCCGTTCACGCTCCGTCAGCTTGACTAGAGAACGCAGTTCGCGGGGTAGTTTCAGTTGACCCGCTAAAGCCGTCTTGGCCCCCTCGACGAAATGACTGCGGCGGTCCATCTTGTTAACCGCCACCAACCCGCCCTCATGTTTGCTCAGTTCCTCCGCAAGGGGCGACAGGAGTAAGGGTTCACTGGAGTAGACCAGCAGGTTTAGCTGGGGTTGGTGTTTAAAGATATAACGCAGCAAGTCCAAGCCCGGCTGAGCAGACTGTTCGCCATTGGTCTGCCCATAGAGGAGATCCGCCACCAAGAGGTCTGGTTGACTGGTCTCCAACCGTTGTTGGGCCCGTTGGGGGTCGGCTATCGTCTCGCAGCGGGCCTGTTCATCCACCTTGAGCAGCCATTCACGGTTATTTTTCGCCACCTCGGGATGGTCTTCAACGACCCAAAACAGTAGGTTAGCCATCACGCTGCCAATCCTGAGGGATCTCCATTTCAATCACACCATTTAATACGGGTAAAATCCGCTGGTCAGCGAAATGGACCAAAACCACCCAGCAGACCCGCTCCCCGACGACAAGCTCCAAATCCTGCCAGGGAATAGCGAGTTCCAAACAATCTGCCAAGCCATAACAAGCGTTCACTTCCTGGGAGAACCACTGGTCGTACTCCCTAGCCTGCAACAAACTGAGACCCTTGAATACGCTCAGTTGGTGACAGAACCGATAGTTATAGGGAGCCTCGGACATCGGGTAGGGAATCAGGCTGGTTAGCTGAGTTTTGCCCGGATGATAGAAGAAGAAATCCACCCGCTCGGGCCGCTCGCGCCAGTCTAAGCGCACAAAAAGCTGGTGGGTGTTCATCCCGTAATAAAGCCGGGAAATTGGCACATTCTGATACATCGTCCCCCGCGTCGTCCCTAGGTCCACGCTCATCGCCTGTTGCCAAACTGGGTCCGTACCCAGACCGTCCAGGTTGGGTGTCGGCATCTGCCGGAAAAGTTGTTGGGGTTTTTCGAGGGGTTCAAGCAGGGCGGCGGGGACGGGTCTGCCCAGGGTCGTGTAGATGGCCTGGAGATGTTCTCGAAATAGCTGGTCAAAGAGGTAGTCGTGCTGGGAGGAGTGGGGTTTACCGAACCACCAGAACCAGTCGGAGCCCTCGGCGGCCCAGAGAGCTTCCAGGGCGGCCTTGGGCGGATTGGGGTGTTGGCTAATTAGTTCGCGGGCCTCAGTCAGGAGTTCCCAAGCTTTGTTTTTAATCGGGTCGCCAATCCAGATCGCAAAATCGCTGTTGATCCAGGAACCGCTGTGTAATTTTTCGACAGGGATCGTGTCCGTGGGCGGGAACTGGGTCAGGTACTCGGAGACCGTCACCAGCTTGAGGTAGGGGTGGTCACTAAGCATCTGGTAGAGCGTCTGTAAAAAGGGCAATCCATCGCGCTCGTAATACTCCCAGCAGTTCTCGCCATCCAGGGCAATCGTGACGAGGTGGGGCTGGTCGGTGACTTCCTGGGCCTCTAGCCGACGTTGGACCGCTTCAAGTTGTTCGATAAAATCACGGGCGGCGGTCTGGGCATTCATATCGCTATAACGAAACCCCATCAAGTCCGAGAGCCGACGGTCCCGGAAGATCATCTGGATGGGTCCCGCTGGAGTCGTGATCTGGTAAGGCCGATAGAGTTGGTCCGCCTGCAAAATATGCCCGTAGAGGTCCCGCTCCCAGTGGGTGCCCAGGGACCGACTCAAAACCCCCTCATCACTGATCAGCCACTGGAAGCCCTGTTTGCACACTGCCGGGATGATAGCGGGGCTGACCGACTGCTCCGAGGGCCACAACCCGCGTGCGGCGGCCCCAAAGCGTTTCTTGTACATCAGTTGGGCTCGTTCCAGGTGGATATCTACATCCTGGGGCCACTGGTAGGGCTGGTGGGGTAGCTGCATATGGGGGCTGGCGACCCGGGCCGATGCGGAGTCCGCCAACAGGGGCAAAATCGGGTGGGTATAGGGTGTGGTCGTCAGTTCGAGTTGACCGCGCTCCTGGAGTTCCCGGTGTTTAGGCAGGATCTTGCTGAGAATGCTCTTTTGTTTGCTGTAGATGGCTAGGCGTTCCGCCAAGGTGAATCCTTGGCCCTTAGTCATCCATTTGCGAATCTGGGGGTCCTCTTCCTGGAAAATTGGGTCGAACCAGCAGAGGTTATGCCAGACCAATAGATCTGAGAAGTCACTGTCACTCCAGTGAGCAAGGCACCAACTAATCCCCTTTTCCTGGGTCAAGTCGAGCAGTTGCGCGTAACGCGGGTAGGGCTTGACCATCCGCTCCCAGTGGGCATCAAAGAAACGTTGCAGGACAAAAAGCTTCTGTTCCCGGTCCAAGACCGGGGCGGTCAAGCACTCCAGCCAAGGATCACGGGCCTTGCCCTTGGCGGTCTCCTCAATTTGCTGAATCAAAGAGGGGACGAGGTTAATCGTCTGGTGTAGCTTGGGGTACCGTTCGAGCAAAAGGGCCATATCTAGATAATCTTTGGTGCCATGTAAACGCACCCAAGGCATCAGGTACTGCCCGGTCAGGGCACTTTTGTACATGGGCTGGTGCTGATGCCAGATTAGGGCAACATAGAGTGGAGCCATGGACATTCCCAATTGCAAACCTAATGTTAACTAATGCTCGGGAACAAAAATACTGAATAAATGTCCATAGACTACGATTGCAAGACGGGCTTTGCGTTAAAGTACCCCTGTCCAAACTCGCCACCTGATGAACCCCACCGTCCCCGTCCTCCAGGTCAAACACCTGCGTACCTATTACCGTACCCGCAATGGACTTTCCCGCGCTGTAGACGACATTTCCTTTGACCTGAGGCGGGGTCAAACTTTGGCCCTGTTAGGAGAGTCAGGCTGTGGGAAATCTGCCACCGCGCTCTCCGTCATTCGGCTCGTCCCCAAACCCGCTGGTTGGGTGGTCCGCTCTGGGGATGTCCTAGATGGTGTGCCTGTGACCCAGGGCAGTGAAATTCTCTTTGATAACAAGGACCTCCTTGCGCTCCCCGAAGCCCAGATGCGGCCCTACCGGGGTTCTAAGATCACGATGATCTTCCAGGAACCGCTGACCTCTCTGAATCCGGTCTACACCGTGGGCGACCAGTTGATGGAAGTAGTCCAGTTACACCAGGGCCTCAGGGGGCAGGCCGCCCGCCAAGTCGCCCTAGAGATGTTCAAAAAAGTGGGCATCCCCAGCCCCGAGGCCCGACTGGATGAATATCCGCACCAACTCTCTGGCGGGATGCGCCAACGGGTGATGATTGCCATTGCCTTAGCCTGTAAACCCGATGTCCTGATTGCCGATGAACCGACAACGGCCCTAGATGTAACGATCCAGGCACAAATTCTGGACTTATTAAAAGACCTCCAGCGCGAGTTCGGTATGGCGGTCCTGCTCATCACCCACGATTTAGGCGTGGTGGCACAGATGGCAGATGAAGTGGCGGTCATGTATGCCGGGAAAGTCGTCGAGCGCGGCAGTGTCCAGCAAGTTTTTAACCACAGCCGCCACCCCTATACCCAGGGTCTTTTCGCCAGTCTGCCCGGTCGCCAAGCCAGGGGCCAGAAGCTCTGTACGATTGAGGGCACGGTCCCGGAATCCACCAACTTCCCCACGGGTTGCCGTTTCAATACCCGCTGTCCCCACCGTTTCGCCCCCTGTGCCGGCCTCGAACCGTTACTTTTACCCCAGGCCGATGGGGTCCAGGTGGCTTGCCATCTCTATACCGGGGTGAACGCTCATGTCTGAACTGCTCAAGGTCGAAGGTCTCCAAGTCTATTTCCCCATCCGTAAAGGTATCCTCCGCCAAGTCGTCGGTCAGGTGAAGGCCGTGGACGGGGTGAATTTCAGTTTGGCACCGGGGCGGACCTTGGGTCTAGTGGGTGAATCCGGTTGTGGGAAGACCACCATCGGCAAAGCCATCCTCCGGCTCACTCCCGCCACCGGAGGCCGGGTCCTCTTCCAGGGCCAAGATATGCTCCAAGCGAGTCCAAGCGAACTGCTCAACTTCCGTGCCAAAGCCCAGATCGTCTTTCAGGACCCCTACAGTTCCCTCAATCCCCGGCTGGATATCGGGGACATCATCGCCGAGGGCATGACGATTCACCTCAAAGACCTGACCAAAACCCAACGCACCGCCCGTGTCCAAGAGCTTCTAGAGACCGTCGGCCTCCCGAACAGTGCCAGCAGTCGCTATCCCCACGAATTCTCCGGCGGTCAACGCCAACGTATCGGGATTGCCCGCGCCCTAGCCGTTAATCCACAGTTCTTGGTCTGTGATGAACCTGTTAGTGCCCTAGACCTCAGTATCCAAGCCCAGGTCTTAAATCTCCTCATTGACCTGCGCGAACGGTTTAACCTGACGCTCCTCTTTATCTCCCATGACCTCTCGGTGGTGCGGCACCTCTGTGACGAAGTGGCGGTGATGTACCTAGGCCGGATTGTCGAACAGGCCCCTACTGAGCAGCTATACCGCAGTCCCCAACATCCCTACACCCAATCCCTCCTCTCCGCCATCCCCGAGGCGACGACCAACCCCCAGAAGGACCGCATCCGCCTCACCGGAGATGTACCCAGTCCCATTAATCCGCCCAGTGGTTGCCCTTTCCACCCCCGTTGTTTCGCCGCCACAGAGCTATGTAGTCAAACAGTCCCGCCCCGTGTAGATGTAGACCCTGCCCATTGGGCCGTCTGTCACTACACCCAACCCGAGGGCGTGAAAGTCAGCGTTGAATCTTAACTAAGTGTGCAGAATTAAACCAATTTAGCTGACAAAGTTCAAGTATCTGAGCGAACCGACTGGATCTGCTCTAGGGTCAAACCTAGAATTACTGTGATTTCTTCCTCAGCAAAGCCACGGGCACGAAGGGCTGGCACCGCTTCTAACTTGCCTTCTAACTTGCCTTCTAACTTGCCTTTAGCCGCCCCTTCACGCACCCACCGCTGGTAAATCACGGATTCCTGCACCACGTCCTCCTTCAGCCATCGGTCGAGTAGCCTCTCTTTGAATCGTAGCCCACCCAGCACTTTCCCACAGGCGAGGATGTTTAACCGTTGAGCGCGGTTTTCCACCGCAGTTATGGCTTGGGCAACTTGCGCTAACAGTTGCTCCGGGTCTTCGGTACAGGTCAAGGTGGCAAGAGGTAATAGCGTTGGCTCTTGTAGAAAATTCCCCGGCGACTCCTCCCACAACTTGACCACGCGGTAATGATGCAAGGTCTCCCCGACCTCAAAAGCCGTCTCAATCACCGTGTCAGCCGAGGGTTCACACAACAGAACTACCCCTTGCACAATGGGTAAGCGGTATTTGCGGTAGAGCCGGACAGAGTAATCGAGCATTCTTAGCGGTAGGTCTACGTCGTAGCGCGTCTGGAATTCCAAGTGCAGGATGGCGTTCTCGATTTGCAGGAAAACCACAGAATCAGCGCGGATGGGTTCGATGGGGAGTTCAGTTTTGAGGAGGGTGACAGATGGGACGGGGGAGCCGAGGAACCACCGCGCAAAGGCCAGGGGGTCGGATTCAGCAAGGAATTTACAGACATTATCGTAGGCCATGCCCTGAGCATACCGGATCGGAGTTGAGCAATATTCCACCTGCCGTTTAGCGTAATTATTGCCCTTCGAGGTACTCGCGGACCCGGCGGAGGCGTTGGGGGTGGCGGAGTTTGCGGAGGGCGCGGGCTTCGATTTGACGGATACGTTCACGAGTAAGGGTGAAGCATTGCCCTACTTCATCTAAGGTCCGGCTGCGTCCATCCACCAAGCCGTAGCGCAAGCGCAACACATCGCGCTCACGGGGGGTGAGCGTCTGGAGGAGGGCTTCGAGGTCTTGGCGCATCAAGGAATGAATGACTTCTTGCTCGGGCATATCGCCTTGGGCCTGGATTAAGTCGCCCAAGGCTGTATCTTCCTCCCGGCCCACGGGAGTCTCTAGGGAGACGGGCAGCTGGATGGCGCGGCGCACAAAGCGCAACTGGTCCACATCCATCTCCACAGCCTCAGCGATCTCATGCTCTGAGGGCGAGCGGCCCAACTGTTGGGACAAGTGCCGCGTCGCCTTCTTGATTTTGTTCACTTTCTCGACGACATGGACCGGCAGACGAATCGTGCGGGCTTGCATTGCAATCGCACGGGTGATCCCCTGCCGAATCCACCAAGTAGCATAGGTGGAAAACTTGAAACCCCGCGTGTAATCAAACTTCTCACTAGCGCGAATCAAGCCCAAGGTCCCCTCTTGGATCAAGTCGAGGAGCGGTAAACCCCGGCCTTGGTACTTCTTCGCCACGGAGACGACCAGCCGCAGGTTGGCATTGATGAGGTGCGCCTTGGCCCGTTGGCCCCGTTTCACTTGTTTGGTGACCGCCTCGGGAGCTTCACCGACGTGTTCGGCAAGTTCACTATCCGTAGGCGGGTAGCCCAAGACTTTGCGTAACCGCCGCCGCTTCTCTTCGAGCTCTAGCCAGGATTTGATTTGACGGGCTAACTCGATCTCTTCGGGCACTTTCAACAGGGGTACGCGCCCGATTTCCTGGAGGTACAGACGGATGAGATCGTCGGTATTCCCACGGGTTATCGCTCCCCTATCGCCGAGGGTGACAGAGGGACCTTCTAGCTCAATTTCAGGCAGGATTAAGTCAGGTTCGAGGAATATTTCAGGAATAAATTCTGTGTCGTCAGTTACGGATTCCGGTAGAGATAACGCCGGGGCTGAGGAGCGGGAGCGGGGACTGAAATCACGCTTCTGGACCATGTTTTCCCCTAGGTCTACGGCAGTAGGTATGAATGTTCTTAGTATGGTAGTTTACCCGAATTATCCTAACAACCATACATATTTTCTTAAGTTCAATAGTTAGCTGCCGGGTAAAAATCGTTGGGTCCAGCGATCCCGTGAACTTTTTGCCAGCCCTTGAGGACGGCGGCATCAATAACCAGGGTCCGTTGCTCCTTGGCTAGGGGGAGAGTCAAGGTTGCACCGCCATTCTGCTCAATCTGAGCAAAACTTTTGGTCACTTCGTAGTAGCCGACCCGGTTGCGCTCCTGGGATTCATTGATGAGGTTGGTGGCTTGCTCGCCCGTCTTGAGGACTAGAGGCTCTGCGGTACTGATGGCGTAGTTGCTGTATTGGGGGTCCACGCGGATCTGGACGAACTCATAGACCTTGCCGCTCTCACGGTAGATCTTGAGGAAGCCGACACGCCAAGTATCGCCCTTGGTGTCTTTGATGCGGTCCTCAATTGTGTAGAAGACGCCGTTGGCCTTGCGCTCGCCAGTACGGACAATCCGCGCCTTAATTTCCTGGTCCGTGGGCACCTTGACGGCTACTTCCGTGGGCGTCGTGCTGGCACAACCCGCTAACAAAATTACCACCCAGACCAACAGTTTATTCAAGTTCATGACTCGTCGCTTAGCCTCACTGTACCAAGAAGAATCAGGTGAAACTTAAATTTTTGTTGCCCATCCCCTCTTAGGGAACTGTGGTAGAGAGGTGGTCAGCGGTCGCTTCTACTGAGGCAATGGCTCGGTCATAGGGTAGACGGGTCGGCCCTAGCACACTCACCGAACCCCCATAGAGGCCCTGGTAGGAAAAAGTCCGGCTCACCAGACTACAGCCATGCATCGGGGTGAGGGGATTCTCCGTGCCGATGCGGACTGAGGTGCGGGGTTTGGCCTCGTCCTTGAGCAGTTGAGCCAAATGGACTCTTTCCTCCTCCAAGAGACCGATAAGTTCTTGCAACCGCTGGGGCTGGCTGTACTCGGGTTGACGCATTAGTTCGGTCAGACCACTGACAAAAATCTGACCCACTTGAGGTACTAGGATTTCCTCACGAATCAGCCCGACTAACCCGCGCAAGAAATCGGTCCACTGGCGAAACTCTTGCCACAGCGGGTCATCACTACCACTGAGGTCCTGGAGGGAGCAGTTAGAGCAGTGGGTATTGAGGAAATTGTTGATGAGGTCTAGATCCTCCGTCGCTACGCCCGCCGGGAGTGTAACGATCAGTGAATAGGTCTGGAGCGTGTCGGCAACTAGGACCAAGAGGGCGCGGCCTTCACTGACTGGGACTAGACGCAAATGGCGTACCGTATCAAAACTCTTCACCGGAGCCGTAATCAACGCCACACAACCCGTGAGCATCGCCAGTAACCGCGCTGTGCGCTCTAACAGGCTCTCTAGACTGCGGTGCAATTCATCGTCGAGATGCTTGAGGACGACTTCGCGGACCTCACGCGTCAAGGCTGCTGAGGGAGCCAAAAGTTCATCCACGTAAACGCGGTAGCCCGAGTCCGAGGGCACGCGCCCCGCCGAGGTGTGGGGCTGGAAGAGTAACCCCGCCTGCTCTAGAGCATTCATGGCGTTGCGGATTGAGGCGGAACTCAACTCTAGCTGGTAGGCTTCCACCAGCATCTTAGAGCCGACGGGTTCAGCCGTATTAATATAATGCTTGACCGTGGCCCAGAGAATTTGGCGGTGACGGGGGTTTAATTTCATCAGGGCATCTCACAGGCTGCACACACACCATACAAGTCCACCCGACAACGGTCCACCCGCCCCTGAATTTGTTCGTTGAAACGGGCGACGGTATCGGGCAAATCTACATCTAAGATGACCCCGCAGCGGGTGCAGTGGAAGTGATGGTGGGAGTCAGGCCGCCAACCGTAACGGTTCCCGCTGCCATCCTTGAGGACCTCAATAAATTCTTTACGGGCTAGGGCTTCGAGATTTTGGTAGACCGAGGAATAACCCACGGGTTGTCCGGCCTGGGTCAATTGCTGGTAGATGGCCCCCGCGCTCAAGTGGTTCTCGGAGTTACACAGCAAGTCTAAGATGGCCCGCCGCTGGGGACTTAAGCGCATCCCTTGATGTTTGCAGCGTTCCAAAACAGCTTCAAGATTGGCACGGGGTGTAGCGACCATGGTGAGACCGGGTTGTTCAATCAATACTAGGGATTGAATATTGTACCATTTTAGCGAGAATTTTACATAACTAGGGTAAAGGCTGGGTTTCAGGGATTTCCCCATTGACTTTTCACTGAATCTGGCCTTTTGACTAAAGAAGTAAAACACTTTTTTGAAATGGCTGACGCAGTTTTGACGGGAAAGGGCATCCTAACCCTAGTATCCCGGCAGGAACTTCCCCATGACGAGACAAACCCTTCTCAAGCAGAGGCATGGTTTTACGTTGATTGAATTGTTAGTGGTCGTGGTGATCATCGGTGTTTTAGCAGCTATTGCCCTGCCGAACCTGTTGGGCCAGACCAACAAAGCCCGCACGACCGAGGCAACGTCAGTTCTGAGTGTGATTAACACGGGCGAAGAAGCCTACTTTTATGACAACCAAACTTACCTTACCGTCGGTACAGTTCTGGATGAAGACCAGATTCTCTTTTTACCAAGCACAGCTACGCAGGCTGCCAATGCCCAGGGTCTAGCCAACAACACGCCGCCTCTAGTTGTTCGTGGCGATGACACAGCGATGTCTACGCTGCTCGGGGCAAACGTTACAGGAGCTAGCTGGGACTATGCCGTAGTTGGAACGGACGATACCTGGCGAGTTGGCGGGGTCGGCACGGCTGGGAACATCCAAATTCAGAATCTTGCCGTCTACACTGAGCGACGCTTAGGACGGACGCTCCTAGACGCTGACAATGACCAGTAATCTAGGGGAGTTCAACGGATTCGGGCTTGGCGATATGGGGCAGACCCCAGCCCAATTTTTCACGGAGCATTTCAAAAAACTCTGGGGCTTTCAACCGGATGATCTGGGTGCGGTAGGGCGAACGGGAGATCTCGATATGGTCTGTGGGTAGGACAAAACAACCTGAGGACCCATCGGTACTCAAGATGACGTGTTCGTGGTTACTGGGTGGATAGAGGATTAAAGGCTCACTGTCGGCATAGACCAGACCCCGCGCCCCGAGCGAGTGGGGGCAAATCGGGACGACCTGGAAGACCTGGACTTCTGGGGTAATGACTGGACCCCCAGCCGAGAGGGCGTAGGCCGTGGAACCCGTGGGCGTAGCGATAATCAGGCCATCAGCAGCGATATCTACGAGGTGATGCAAACCAATCTTGACCTCAAAATGACACATCCCGGTGAAGGGTTCTTTGTGAACTACAGCCTCGTTGAGGACCAAGGCTTCCCAGACGCGCTCCTGTTTACGGAGGACGTAGACCTCCAGCATGGAGCGTTCTTCACAGCGAAATTCACCCGCCAAAACCTGTTCGACGGCTTGGTGGGCCTGTCCCAGATAGGTCTCTGTCAAAAAGCCCATGTGCCCGGTATTGATATTCAGTTGGGGAATGCCTTTGGGAGCCAGTTGACGGGCTGCCGCTAAGACCGTGCCATCTCCGCCCAAGACAATGGCAAAACCCATCTCCTCATCAAAGCCCGCTGCATTTACCTGATTAATCGGGGTGTAACAGACGGGTCCGGTGCGGTTTGGAAAGCCCAAGATTCCGTTGCGGCCCGTGGTGAGGTGGACTTGACAATGGTGAGTTTCGAGTAGCTCAGTGAGGTCTTTGACCGCACGGAGGGCCGAAGACTTGGTGTCGTTATAAATGATCCCGACCTTAGTGATCCCCATGCGTCTAGTCTGCCTATCCTCATTAGCTTATGGTAGGCTCGATCTGCTTTGAGTGTGCTGCCCATGCTGCAGAAAAACCGTCTCCTCACCGTGCTAGGGGCTGTGACCCTGTGGAGTGTACCGCCCGTCTTGGCCCAGACCCTGGATAGCTTTTTTACCAAAGAGTGGGCTTACCAACTGGCCCAGGACCCGGTCGAGGCTTCGACCTTGGGGGAGCGTCGCTACAATGACCGTTGGCAGGACTTGAGTTTAAAAGCAGTTCAAAATCGCCATGCCCATGACCGAGCGGTGCTTAAGGAATTACAAGGTTTTAATCGGGCAGAATTACCTATTGCGGACCAGTTAAATTACGATCTTTTTGAGCGCGAGTATCAGCTTAAGGTGGCTGAGTTTGCCTACGGTGGGTATCGCATTCCCCTCAACCAGCGCGGTGGCATCCAGACGGCCCATGAACTAGCGGACCTCCTTCAGTTCAACACAGTCAAGGATTACGAGGACTGGCTCAACCGACTCAGGCGGTTTCCAGTCTACATGGACCAAACGTTGGGCTTGATGCAAGAGGGCGTCCGTACCCGGACTTTGTTACCCAGCGTGGTGATGGCCCGTGTCCCTGCCCAAGTGGACCAACAACTCGTCCCTACGCCCGAAGCGAGTCCTTTTTATAAACCCTTCCGTAGTTTCCCTAAAGATATCCCGCCACCAGAACAAGCCCGTCTCCAACAGGCTGCCAAAACCGCAATTCAGACGCGTATCCTGCCCAGTTACCGTAAGCTCAAGACTTTTTTAGTTCAGAAATACCTACCCGCCTCCTTTGCGTCCGTGGGTGTGTGGCAAATTCCCAACGGCGATAAATTTTATACGCTCCTGGCCCGGAAATACACCACGACTGCTATGACCCCCGCCCAGATCCACGAGCTAGGACTAGCGGAAGTCAAACGCATCCGGGGCGAGATGGATACGGTCATCCAAAAAGTCGGTTTTAAAGGAACATTTGCCGAGTTCTTGACGTTTTTGCGGACGGATCAGCGGTTTTATTACCAGACCCCCGAGGAACTATTAACGAGCTACCGGGCGATGTCGCGGCGGATTGATCCTGGTTTGGTCACCCTTTTTAAGACCCTGCCCCGGATGCCCTACGCCATCGAACCGATCCCCGCCGCCGCTGCCCCGGATACAACCACCGCCTACTACCAGCAACCCGCCGCCGACGGTTCGCGGGCGGGTATCTACTATGTCAATCTCTACAAACCCGAGTCCCGGCCCAAGTACGAGATGATGGCCCTCTCGCTCCATGAAGCCGTACCTGGTCATCACCTCCAGATTGCCTTGGCCCAGGAGCTAGGCGAAATCCCTAATTTCCGTCGCTACGGAGGATACACCGCTTTTATTGAGGGCTGGGGACTTTACGCCGAGTCCTTAGGGGAGGACCTGGGACTCTACATAGACCCCTACGATAAATTTGGGCAACTCACCTACGAGATGTGGCGGGCGGTGCGCTTAGTCGTGGACACCGGGCTGCACCATTACCGTTGGGACCGCCAAAAAGCGATTGATTATTTCCTCGCCAACGCCGCTAAACAAAAGCTGGATGTCATCAACGAGATTGACCGCTACCTTGTCATGCCCGGTCAAGCCCTCGCCTACAAAATCGGGGAGCGCAAAATCCAAGAACTCCGTACCCGCGCCCGGTCGCGCCTGGGGGATAAATTTGATATCCGCGAATTTCATGGGGTAGTCTTGGGGTCTGGAGCAGTGCCGCTGGATATCCTGGAGCGCAATGTGGACAACTGGCTGGCGGCGCGGTAATTATTTTGGTCCGTGTATAGCGGATTACCTCGGTTGGGACCACTTTGGTCTATTCTGATAAACGGTCAGTGGTAGTAAAAGTTACCGATGGATAATATCCAGGAGTAGCGATATCCATTCTGAAGCGACGAGGAGTGCCCGTGAAGAAGACCCTGTTTGCCCTACTGTTGGCCTGTGTGCCAGTAGCGGTGGAAGCCCAGACCACACCCGGCTACTACGGTTCGATTGGGGGGAATCTTTCCTTTATCACGCCCTTCAACGGTATTTTAGACTTCACAAACCAAGTTAGAGAGGACGGGGGGCCTGTAACCCGACTAAATCTGAACTCTACGATTAATTTCAACACGGGGTACGGTGCGAACTTGGCCGTGGGTTACAAGTTTGCGGAGCCTTTTCGGGCTGATTTGGAGTTTTCCTATGTCAATGCGAGTGTGGCGAGCGTAAGTGGTAATGGGGCTACAGTGCCGGGTATTGGCAGCCTCAGTGCTTTCTCGGTGATGGTCAATGGTTATTACGACAACACTGATTTTGCCACCTCGCCCTTGGGCTTCTACATCGGTGGGGGTCTTGGACTCATAGTCTATAACGCGGAAGGGATTGCCTTTGATGACCTGCCGCCACCCCCCGGTTTTGGACCGTTGATTATCTTTGGGCAGGTCTTTGACAACCCCAACGACCTAACTAGGAAACCACCCATCAGTTCCACTAGCGCGGTTTTTGCCTACCAGGGTAAGGCTGGCATCAACTATGCCTTTAGCGAGTCCGCCGTACTTAACGTGGGCTACCGCTACCAGGCAACGGGTCAGACCTTGTTGAAAGGGTCATCTCTAGAATTCAATACCGGGAACACCAGCATCAACAGTGTGGAGCTTGGGGTCCGGTTCGCGTTTTAGGCTTTGTTCGCGGCCTGGGGGGTTTGGCTTAGTTCTAGACCCCCGCTGAGATTGGCTAAACAGCGAGTAGGATCGGGGATGAAGCTGTGGGAAAGACCCGATGACCGACGTAGCCGTAGCCAACATCCGCAACTTCTGTATCATTGCCCACATTGACCACGGCAAGTCCACCCTAGCGGATCGCCTCTTGCAGACCACAGAGACGGTCAGTAAGCGCGAGATGGTGGCCCAGTATCTCGACAACATGGACCTAGAGCGCGAGCGCGGGATCACCATCAAGCTCCAAGCAGCGCGGATGGAATACCAAGCCCGCAACGGACAGGTTTACATCCTGAACCTGATTGACACCCCCGGTCACGTGGACTTCACCTACGAGGTATCCCGGTCCTTGGCGGCCTGTGAGGGAGCATTGTTGGTGGTAGATGCCTCCCAGGGGGTCGAGGCGCAGACCTTGGCAAACGTGTATCTCGCCCTTGAACACAACTTGGAAATTATCCCCGTCCTCAACAAGATTGACCTCCCTGGTTCAGAGCCGGAGCGGGTCAAAAATGAAATTGAGGAGATGGTCGGGTTGGACTGCACCAACATTATTCATGCTTCAGCTAAAGAAGGGATTGGGGTAGCGGACATCCTGGAGGCAATTGTCGCCCAGGTCCCGCCGCCTCAGGACACCGTGGCTGAACCGTTACAGGCGTTGATTTTTGATAGTTACTATGATGCCTATCGCGGGGTGGTAGTCTACTTCCGGGTGATGGCGGGGCAGATGCGGCGCGGGGACCGGATTCGCTTTATGAACTCGGGCCGGGACTTCGAGATTGACGAGCTAGGCATCCTCAAACCCAACCAAGTCCAGGTGGATAGCCTCCATGCCGGGGAGGTGGGTTATCTCGCGGGTCAAATCCGGGCGGTCCAGGATGCGCGGGTGGGGGATACGATTACCCTGGTCCAGCGACCAGCGGCCCAAGCCTTACCCGGTTATCGGCAGGCGCAACCGATGGTCTTCTGTGGTCTCTATCCAACGGACTCCGATGAATTTGAAGATATGCGCGAGGCCCTAGGGAAACTGAGTCTCAACGATGCGGCCCTCACCTATGAACCGGAGACCTCTTCGGCCCTAGGCTTTGGCTTTCGCTGCGGGTTCTTGGGTCTGTTGCACATGGAGATTGTCCAGGAGCGGTTGGAACGCGAGTACAACTTGACCTTGATTACCACGGCCCCTTCGGTGGTCTACCAAGTGACCCTCAACGATAACTCCATCATCTCGATTCAGAACCCCTCGGAGTTACCGCCCCCGGACAAACGGATCAAGATTGAGGAGCCCTACGTCAAGGTTGAGGTCATTACCCCGCCGGACTATGTGGGGACTTTGATGGAGTTGTGCCAGATGCGGCGCGGGATTTTTATGAATATGAATTACATCACGCCTACGCGCACGACGTTGATTTACGAAATCCCCTTAGCTGAGGTCATCAGTGACTTCTTTGACCAACTCAAATCACGCTCGCGGGGCTATGCCTCCTTGGAATATAAATTCCTGGGCTACCGAGAGGACCGTTTGGTGCGGCTGGATATCATGCTCAATGGGGAAGCGGTGGATTCCCTCTCCGCGATTGTTCACGCCGACAAAGCCCCGAGTATTGGTCGGCAGTTGACTGCCAAACTCAAGGAATTGATTCCCCGTCAACAGTTCCTAATCCCGATTCAAGCGGCGATTGGGGCTAAGGTGGTGGCCCGTGAGAATATCGCGCCCCTCCGCAAAAACGTCCTCGCCAAATGTTACGGCGGCGATATCTCCCGTAAAAAGAAACTCTTGGAAAAACAAAAAGAAGGCAAGAAACGGATGAAGGCGGTCGGGTCTGTGGAAGTGCCGCAAGAAGCCTTTATGTCGGTCTTGAAACTGGACAGTTGACTACTGTTGCAGACGCAGGATCATATCGCGTATCCGCTGGGCCAAACCCGCTTCCCCCTGAGTCTGGAAAAGCTGGGCGGCTTGGCGCAGGTCATCAATGGCCCCGGCGATATCCCCTTGGTTCTCCTTGACTGCGCCCCGGTTATTGTAAGCCTCGGCGTACTGGGGATTGAGTTGGATCGCTTGATTGAAGTCTTCAATTGCCCCCCGACTATCCCCCAGGAAAAACCGCGCTCCGCCCCGTCCGGTGAAGGCTTCGGGTAAAGGCTTGACCTGAATAGCCTGGGTATAGGCTGTGACCGCGCCCTGATAATCCTTGGCCTGGGCACGGTTCGCCCCTTGGCTAAGCTGCTCATTCACCGTCTGGGCGGCGACTCCCCCCGTCCATAGCCCGAGCAAAATTAGAAATAACCCACGCACCCTCATTTTGAACCCCCTTTGTCAACGCCAAGATACCACGCTCACGGGCGGACCACGGTAGTCCAGAGGCGGCGGCGGCTGTCCCAAAAAGGCGCGGGGGTGAAGCCTAGAACATTCGGACCCCAGTAACGACGGGAGCCGTCAGTGGCAAAAATCAACAAAAGGTCGCCCTCGGCGGCTTGGGCCGGGGTGTTGGCAGTGATAAGTTCTTGGCCTTCGTTACTAGCTTGGCGGGGGGCGAGGTCCCAGGCTTGGGGCTTGCCATCGGTTTTGGTCAAGACCACGCGTACAGGTAGGGGCGTAGCATTGCCGACTCGCAGTGGACCCAGACGGTTGACTTCTTGAGTAATAGAGCGGGGCGGATGGGGACCGGGGGTGAGGGTCAGGGTCCAGAGCCGTTTACGTTCATTCCAAACGAGCGGCGTGGCCCGTCCGACGACCCAGGGTCCCCAGTGGTCTGTTCCCGTGAAAGCTGCCAAGACATCGCCGGGAGTCAAGACTAAAGACCGGCCTTCAAGCTCTAAGCGGAGTTCACGTCTGTTCCCGGCTTGGGGGATGAGGTCCCAGTGGAAGCTGCGCGGGAGGAGATTTTGGGGGGCAATGACCAGGCGGACAGCAAGCCCGGTCCGGTTGATAATTTTCAGTTGACCCCGTGCCTCTGTAACTGGGAGCGTCTCGGGGGCGGACAAAACGGGGAGAGGTTCTAGCGTGAAGAGGAGGACCCAGGGCCAGAGTTTCATGGCGTCGGGTCGGGGCGACGGCGAATCAAGGTCTGGATACGTAAAATCCGCAGAGTGATCTCCGCCGCTACCGTGAGAGCCTGGACCTTGACCTCCGCTGGATCAAAAATACCCAACTGGGCTAGGTCCGTGACCTGTCCGGTCTCACAGTCAATGCCTAGGTTGGGGTTGCTTGTCTTCGTCTGCGCGGTCTCGACGAGGGCGACTTTTTCGAGCGGTGCGTAACCACTGTTGAAGATGATTTGCTCTAGGGGCTTGGCGAGGGCCTGATGGACACAGGCGACCCCGTAACGGCTCAAGTCTTCAGTCTGTTCCTGCAAGGCTTGGACTAAGCGGCGGCAAGTGAGTTCTGCCACCCCGCCGCCGACCACGACCCCGCTACGGAGGGCGGCTTGTAGGGCTCCGGTGCTGTCCACGGTAATGCGCTCTTGTTCTGCTGCGGTCTCCTCACTCAAGGCCCCGACGACGATGGTGGCTTGAGCGGTCCCGGCTCCACCCTGAAGGATGACTTGGGCGGTGGCTTTGCGGTAGGTTAGTTCGCTCTGGCCCAAGTGGGCTTTGACTTCCGGGGCTGAACGGTAGAGGACAGCGGTTTTGGCGGGTCTAGCCCCGGTCAGCCGACAGATACGCTCGCGGTCACGGGTTAGGACCCGACTGAGGGCCAAAATTCCCTGTTCATCACAAAAGCTCTCCGCGAGGGGGGACATTCCTTTCTCAGTCACCACTAGCCGGACGCCGAGGGCGACGAGGCGATGCAAGGCTTGTTGGAAGCGTTGTTGTTCTTCGAGGTAACGGCTGAAGCCATGCTCAGTCGCAAGGGTCTGACCGTCAAAGCTTTCGGGTTCCAGACTGTCACTGAGGACCAGGACCCCGCCCGTAGCCTGCCAATCGGCTAAGGGCGAGTTGAGGGGACGTTTGCTCACCACCACCCCGGCAATCACTTCAGACACCGCCCCTACCCGGCTCACGACCCATTCACCCAGGCGCGTCTCGGGGTCTAGCAGTCGTTCCCTGCCGAGGTGTTGAGCGGCTTGCCAAACTAGCTGGGCCAGGGTTTCATCCCCCCGCGCTGCCACGAGGACAGCTTGGTAAAGAGCTGGGTCAGCGATATCTACTTGGCTGGCGGTCGCCTTAAGGTGTGTGATGGCGCAAGCGATACCCCGCTGAATTCCCCGTAGCAGCAAATTCACGGGTACGCCCTGCTCCAAGGCTTTGAGGGCCGCACTCAATAGAGCCCCGGTCAGAACGGTCGCGGTAGTCGTCCCGTCGCCCACCTGTTGTTCCTGGGCTTGGAGGGCCGCCACCGCCAGCCGCGCCGCCGGATGTTGGAAGTCTGACTGTCGTAAAATCTCAATCCCGTCATTGGTCACGACCATCTGACCGACATCATCCACCAAAAGGATATCTAGGCCCTTGGGTCCCAGGGTCCCGGCGACGGTCTCCACCAGGACTTGCACCGCCGCGATATTGGTCCTGAGGACTTTGAGATGGGTAGAAGCTTCTTCGCTGGGCATTTAGCTCGTCCAAGTCCACTCGTACAAACGATTCACCTGCACCACATCAATCAAACCTAACTGATACAAGATAATCGGTAACGGCCCGCCCTGTTCCTGTTGACGGCGCAGCCCGAGGTGAATGGCGGGGAGGGACAACCCTAGTTCCTTTTGTAAAAACTGAATCAACTGCTGACAAGATGCACTCACCCCAACCCCCTTACCACGCGTCTTGCTGCCTTCGGACGTACTAGAGACCTGAAAGTTTCACGCCCCTGATCCCTGAAATTACTCTACAGGGCTTGGTCCTCCTCGGCATGGGGATTTTGACCCTAAGCGAGCCCCCCTGCCCCCCCTTTTCAAGGGGGGAAGGAGTCTGTTTGAGTCGCCCTACTCAACAGGCTCTTAAAGGCCTCCTTTGTAAGAGGGATTTAGGGAATCGCTCATGAAGACTGTTTAAGTCCGAGTATTTCCAGAAATTGCGCTTGCTCTATTAACGCAATACGGGCAATGTCGAGAAAGTCATCCATCCATTCCTCTAGGGCTTCTAGTGCCCCATCCCGTGTTTGGGTTGCAGCTTGGGCTTCTCCTTTCTCTTTTTCCTGAGCAGCTTTGGCACCAGCCACAGCTTGAAGTTGGGCTTGTCCAGTTTGCAGTTTCTCAGCGGTGATGCCGTAGTTATTGAGGCTAGCAAGGAAGGCCGGGCTGGCTAGGGCATGGGTATACAACAGGCTGGCCTGGAGGAGCCATCCGGCAATGGTGGTTTTGCGCCGTCCGTTGAGGGCAAGTTGAAGCTGTGCGCTGGGATCATTTTTAAAGGCGACCCGGGCGGTCTGCACAAAGCGCATATAGCTGGTGTCGGCGGTTTCCCAGAGTTGGTTCAGTTGCTGAGTGGCCTTGTGCTGTTCGCCATACTCTTTTTGCTGTTGCATCTGGGTACTGAAGGCTTGGTCGTAGAGGGCTTGGCCCACCTGGAGCTTCTGGGCGTCATAACCGAATTCAGCTAAAGCAGTCTGGACTTCAGAACTAGACGTGGCATTGGTCAGGGCGGTTTGGTAAAAGCTCAAACGACTTTCGATACTCTGGCTAGGACGGCTGACCATAGGTTCCTCGGTGGATTCGCTCCTAAGGGTGCCCAAACGGGGCGAAAATTGCTGCTTGTGTCGTAAAAATGGTTGCTTAGTTGGTAGGAATGGCGACGCAACCAGTATGAACGGTTGCTCAGTCGGTGAAAGTCGTTGCTTAGCAGGTAGGAGCGGTTGCTTAGCCCGTAAAAATCATTGCTCAGCGAGTAGGAATCGCTGCTTGGCGGGTAGGAGTCGTTGCTTAAGTGGTAGAGGAGGGTGCTTGGGTAATAGAGGGAGGTGCTGAGACTATGGAAATCATTGCTGAGGACGTAAAGGTGATCCTGGTCATGGAAAACATCATTTTGGTTACAAAAACCACCTTAGTATCGAGGTAAAACTTGGACTAGACGCTTTCTTGAATCTCAACGATGGTGAAGCCTGGATGCTCCCGGAAACTCTGCGGTTAGCTGATTACGGTCTAGGTCATGATGACCGCGCCAAGGAACCGCAACCCGTCGCTGCCCGATTAGGCTCCCGCTTCCTCCCCTGGCAACTCGAAGGCACCCCTGAAGAATCCTGGGCAGAATGTGAGCATCACGCTAAGAACCTATGCCGTCTGAGGAATTTACACTAGCCTGAACCTTTAGCGCAGTATACTGAGGAAAAATTTCCACAGCCCACAGACCTCTTTGGAAATCCGTTACAGACCAATCTGTTTGGGAATGTTGTTGAAGCGCAAAACAAAAAAAGGAGAAATAAAAGATGACAATCAAACTGAGGTAGAATGAAAGTCTGTAATTGAGAAAAAGAAATGACCCCTGAAGAAGTCATCAATCTTGTTTGCCTGCATTTCGTCAACGAAGTTCCTTAAGTGTCAAGCATTTCTGGCGGTTTTCGCTTAGAGTTCAATTCTTCACTGTTGCCCCTAGAGGAGGAAAAAATAAAGAGTTCCATTGAGCATTGGGGAATTACACAAAATATTGTTTTTTACCCAAGCTTAAGTGCAGGTACTACATTTACATTTCAAGAAATTGGAAGCGAGATACGTATAGATATTATTCTTAATGATAATCAGACGAGTCTTGGAAATACCATAAGCAATGGCAGATTTGATTTTTGAAATCTTCACAGCATTCGTATTTTAGATAGGTATCAAGGGATAAAGCTTGGTTCTAAATTGCTCGATTATACAATCAGCTACTTGCTTGCTCAAAAAAAGCAGTCCATAAAACTTAAAATTCCGATACTCCCAACAACTTTAGAAGCATGGGAAAGGTATCAAAAATTACATAATTGGTATGGGAGCTTTGGGTTTACGGGAAAAGAAATACCAGGTTCACTGTGGCTAGATCCATTGTCGCTAAGTCCTACAGCCCTTGCTGCAATTTCTTCTTTCGTACCCTAAGGTAAAGGGTAACCCTCCACTAACTCGGGGTAAGGTCACTCCGCCAAAAACTTACAGATGATGTTGTACATTGGAATACATTACCGCGCTTATATACCCCCCATGCTTAACCTAATCGTCTACACAGAAAAAATAGTCAGCGACTTCCTGCGGTACCAACTTACTGCCTATCCTTTTACCGATGCCCATCTCTACGCTCAGATGCGTACCCTACTCAATCTGGAAGAAACCCGTAACATCCCTCTACTCAAAGGTCCCTATGTCAGCCTCAGCCGCGTCTTCCGTGAAGAAGCTAGCATACAGCATATGGTCGAGGAAGGTATGTAAATCGTATTTGCTAGGTAAGTGCCCCAAGCCCCCAAAATATGGGGTTAAGAAGCTTGATGATTTAAGGGTTGTATGGTACGTTAAAGGCCATACTTCCTGGAAAAATCAAGTGGAGATAATTCAAGTTAAGTTAGCTAGTGGAGAAATCGTACAATTTGAAGGCACAAGTGGCGGTGGCGAGGAACAAATCGGCACATTTGATGGATTCATGGATGCTACCGTTATCACTCAAACCATTGAAAACACACTCGCGATAATCAAGGACTCAATTGAAACAATCAAACCCAAGAAGGTGATTGTAAAGTTTGGTATCAAAGTTGCCATGAAATCTGGGAAACTTATGGCCTTAGTAACTGAGGGTAGTGGCGAAGCTAATCTTGAAGTCAGCTTTGAATGGCAAAATTCTTAATCAAGGAAGGATAGGCAAGGTTATGAATGACTCACAGATTGAATTTTTTAGGGAGTGTACCGTCCGTATCCAGTCAGGAAACAGTAGGGGAACAGGTTTCTTTATTGCTCCAGGCTTAGTGATTACTTGTGCTCATGTCTTACCCACTCAAGTTTTACCTGCTCCAGTAATATCTATTTTTTGGAAAATGCAACAACTTCAGGCTGAGATCTTTATAGAATACGCTGAGATAGACTTGGTATTATTACAGGTTAGGGAAATCCCGTTGAATATTCCTTGTGTTCACGCATCCCTGGAAGCTGATATTACCAATACTGATGATAGTTTTTTTACTATAGGCTATTCAGAGAACTATACGAATGGTGATTCCGCTACCTTCGATTATGAAGGAATTACCTTCTTAGAGGGAAATGAAAAACTCCTCAAGCTGAAAAGTGGTCAGGCTGTTCCTGGATTTAGTGGAGCACCCGTTTTAAATTGTCGTACTCATCGAGTTCAGGCTATTCTAAGTATCTCTCGTGATAAAAATCAAGACTTAGGCGGACGTGCGATATCTATCCAAAGTCTATTTTCACGCCATGACGGGTTGCGAGAACAACATAACTTGTTTCATCAACAAAATGTCCGTTGGGAACAAGCATTCACAATGTCTAAGGCTCAAATGTTACCCACCATTCCATATTTGAGCTGTGAGCAGGGAGCAATTAGTAACTATGTTAGAATACACACTACCAGATTACCTAATGAAACTCCCTCTGGGACAGAATCAGTCAGTTCGTTAGCTAGAAACAGCTATAATTTTGATGAAATTTTTCGTTCGCAAGACTTTAAGCAACGCCTTGAGTATTCTGCATGGCTGTGGCTTGCGCCAAACTTCAATCTGAACCATTTAGAACAAATCAGAGTAGACTCAGGAGTGCGTGGACTTGAGTTGAGACTGTTTTACGTTCGACTGGACCAAGCTTGCGAGAAAATTGCTAGGGAGCATCCAGTCCTGAGTTTATGGATTCGCCGCCGTCGTAGTTTATTGGAGTATGCTAGTTCATCATCAGAGATCCTGCCCTCTGAAAAATCAACTCAAAGCTTGAAGTTAAATCTTACGCTCCTAGATATTGTCAGTAGACCCCCTTCAAAACGCGATCGGCGACTTGCTGGCGGTATTATCAAAAATGCTCTAATACTTGCTTCGCAGGTGGTTTGCCGAGTTCTCGTAGATATTCCAGAAGGGGAAACCTATGGCTTCTTTGCAAATCTCATGATTCCAATTAAGAAAGAAGACTTACGGTCAAATATTTTTGCGTCACAGATAGCGCAAGATAATATTAAGTTAGCTTCTTACCTGTGGGAGGGGCACACAGATGCGGATACCTACTTAGTTGTGGTTACTGAAACAAATACTACAGAGCAGCATTTGGGGTTTTGGCTGCCGGTTGTTGAAGAGGCTAACATATCTACCCCCGGCGCATTAGAAGCATACCGTAATGTTAAAGGCTCTTCTATCCTCCTAGACGATCTACCTCCCTTTGGTACAGACTTACCTTCTGCTTCGAGGTCAAGATGGGAAAAGTATCTAAGCGAACGGCTTAAGCTAGCTGCATTTGTATCTTTACCACTTTTTTTAGAGTCCCAACCCGGCGAACGGAAAATGCTCGCTATCTTGAATGTAAATATCATCTCTGCTGAGAGGAATAAATGCTCCAGGGCTTACCATGATCAGTGGCTTAGGATCGCGCAACGTCAGGCTGCACCACTTATTGGGGAAGCCTACAAAGCTTTTACCATACAGCATGCTAAATTGGGTAGAGCTAGTCTACCCCAACTGTACCAAGGACTACAGCACTTTCCACTGCTGGAACTCACTGGTTCAAGACCAGCGACCACAACAGACCCATAGTTCAGGGAAATCAACATGCAAAGAACCAATCAGTTCCGAAGTCTGAAAAAAGCCGTTGCGAAAACTACCCATGACCGCTTTTCTGATATTGAGCAAGTGCTGATTGATAGCGAAGCGGCTATCCAACGCAACGCGCAACAGTATGGTGCTACACCAATTGACGAACCAAAAAGCTACTACGCTGGACAGCCAGACCAGGATTAATTTTATTGAGATGACTTGGTCGAAAATGCTGCAAGCTCATCCACCCACACCTCAGTCCCAGTCACTCCTTGCCACACTGGTCTCTACCACTGGAGGCAGAAGGACAACTAAGTTTTGACTGAGGTGCTAGCGCGAAAAAGCTAGGCTACGGTGAGCTAGCTGGGATACAAAAAGGTGAACTGGGTCTTTTTACCAGGACTGACCTATCGAATTGGGATACAGGTGGATGAGGGATACTATCTCAAATGCGTTCCTTGACACTCCTAATTCACGTACCCCTAGGATTATTTAAAACTCTATTTAGCAAGTCCCCTTTCAAAACTTAGGTGGGTATTTATGGACAGGGCGGGGTAATCAACGGGACTTGGTGTTAGACTCCTGCCAAACGCGGATTAGTTCGGTGAACTGGGGACCGTACTGGGTGAGTTTGCGGCTACCCACACCACTGAGTCGGGCGAAATGGGCGAGGGTCTGGGGTTGTTCCTGGGCCATCTGACGGAGCGTACTGTCCGGGAAGACCACGTAGGGCGGGACAGACTGGGCATCCGCCAGTTGTTTGCGTAAGGCCCGCAACTGTTGGAATAAGTCCTCGGCTTGGGGCTTAAGGGTCGTCGTAGTTGTGGATGTAGCTACCGTCTCACGGGTGGGAGGAATCACCGGGAGTACCAGTTCAACCTTGCGCTGTCCACGCAGCACCAGCCAACTCTGGTCATTGAGCTTGGGCACCGGGAACTCTCCGGTTTCTGTCAGCAACCCCTGTTGGATCAAGGAGCGTCCTAGGCTCCGCCAGAAATTCGCACTCCGGTCCCGACCAATGCCATAGGTGGAGAGGAGATGGTGTTCGTTTTGCAGGACCCGCTGGTTCTGGGAACCGCGCAAGACATCCACGACATGACCCATGCCAAAGTGTTCTCGACAACGGGCGACACAGGAAATCAACTTCTGGGCCTCAATGGTCAAGTCCTCGGTCGGTTGGGGCGTACAGCAGTTATCACAGTGCCCGCAAGGCTCCGTCAGAGCCTCACCAAAGTAGGCTAACTGGATGCGGGTCCGGCAGTCGCTCCCCTCGGCGTAACTCAACACTTGCCGAAACTGTTGACGGGCCACCTGTTGTTCCTTGGGGTCCGTGCGCTGACCAATCATGTACTCAATGCGGTGACTGTCCCCATAACTCAAAAAAAGCGTACAGCGGGCTGGTTCCCCGTCGCGCCCTGCCCGTCCTGCCTCTTGGTAATAACCCTCCAGATTCCGGGGTAGGTCGTAGTGGATGACAAAACGCACATCCGGTTTGTTAATCCCCATGCCAAAAGCCACCGTCGCCACCATCACCCCCACGTCATCACGGATAAACCGAGTCTGGTTCCGGGCACGTTCATCATCAGCCAGCCCCGCATGATAGGGGAGAGCTTGTATCCCGTCCTGTTGGAGTTTTTGGCTGAGTCGGTCCACTTGGCTACGGCTGAGACAATAGATGATGCCTGCCCCGGCCTCAGCCCGCACCCGCCCCAAGAGGACCCGGTAACTGTCTTTGCTCTTGGGGATGACCTCGTAATAGAGATTGGGCCGATGAAAACTCCCCAAGTGGAGGGTGGGTTCAACTAAGGCCAACTGCCGACAGATATCCGCTCGCACCCGGTCTGTTGCCGTCGCCGTCAAGGCCACCACGGGCACCCCCTGGAACCGCTCGCGCAGGAACTTGAGTTGGCGGTACTCTGGGCGAAAATCGTGGCCCCACTCCGAGACACAGTGCGCCTCATCCACCGCAAACAAACTCAACCCCAATTTCGCCCGCACCCGCTCCAAAAAATTCAAGAACCCCTCGCCCACTAACCGTTCTGGAGCCACGTAGAGGAGCTTAATTTGTCCTTGCCAAATACTCGCCTCCCGTTCGCGGACCTCCGCCAGACTCAGCGTGCTATTGAGGAAGGTCGCTCCCAGATCCCCCAGCCCCGCCACTTGGTCCTGCATCAGGGCAATTAAGGGTGACACCACGACAGTCAATCCGGGCTGCAAGAGGGCAGGCAACTGGTAGCACAGGGATTTACCACCGCCCGTGGGCATGACCACCAAGGCATCGCGGCCCTGGAGCAGGTCTTCAATTACTGCCTGTTGTCCAGGCCGGAAGTGGTCGTAGCCAAAATAGGTTTTAAGGGAAACAGTCAGTGGGGACTGGAGCATGGCTTGCTTACCGGGGAGCTTACTTTTTATACCCCGACTCAATCAACGGGTTGCTCCCATTTTACTGGGCGGTCTTGGGGGTGGACGAGACCGTAACGTTCTTTGAGTAAAGCTGACCGCTGGGTGCCATCAAAGGCCCGTTCAAAACGTCGTTGACGCTGTTGATAGACCCGCTGGGCTTTATCCAATTCCAGGGCTAGCTGTTGCGTGTGGGTTTGTTGTTGCAGATAGTAATTCGTCAACTGGAGCAAGCTCCGGTAAAGTAATCCGCCCAGACCCAGTAATACCAAAATCAATAGACCGTTAAGGGCCAAGGCGCGACGATGGACGGGAGTCAAGGAGGACACAAAAACCTCAACCGCGATAGAACGTAAACACCAAAAATTAGGGGTAGCGGGAGTAAGACCCCCGCTCGGCAATTATTTCCCGAGGGAAGAGGCGAGTAACGTGGCGAAAATTCCGGCAACTAGGGCGGCGGCAAAGGCCCCAGCTACTTCAAGCAAACCGATTTGCATGACGCACCTTAAATTTTCCTCTTATTATACTGATCACTCCCAGAGTTTCTAAGTTAATTCTGCTTTTTTGCTGACCCAGTACCGGATTTGATAGGTGAGACTACCCCCTTCCCGGCTGAAAGTGATAAGTTTAGCAAGATCTAGGCATTTCATCTCCATGCGTATCCTGAGCATCCGTGCCCTGCGGGGACCCAATTACTGGAGCATTCGTCGTCACAACCTGATTGTGATGCAGTTGGACTTGGAGGAATTGGAGGAGCAACCCACCAACGGCCTACCCGAATTTGTCGGTCATCTCGAACGGTTGATGCCGTCTCTCTACAATCATTTTTGCTCTGAGAACCATCTCGGTGGCTTCCTCAAACGGTTGCGCGAAGGGATTTGGATGGGCCATGTCGTCGAACATGTCGCCTTGGAGTTGCAAGCCTTGGCGGGGATGAATGTCGGCTTTGGTCGGACCCGCTCCACGCGCACGCCCGGTGTTTATAACGTCGTCTTCTCTTACATTGAAGAGCAGGCGGGTCGGTTCGCCGCCCGGGCGGCGGTGCGGTTAGTCAATATGTTGTTGGCGGGTGAGACCTACGACCTCGAAGAGGATATTCAGGAACTGCGCGAGATCCGCGAAGA
>NZ_JAAXLT010000053.1 GCF_013285555.1 Candidatus Cyanaurora vandensis
TCCAGCACGGTCCCTGCCCGACTCACCACGTAGTAGGGCAACAGAGCCGTCAACAAAGGCGCAACCCCCCAGGCAAAAAGACAGACCGGACCCAGCACTCCCCCCAATCCCAAGGCCAGTTGCAGCTGCGTCCGCCAATCCGAAGGCGGGACTTTTTCCCCCGGGACTGAAGCCACTAAAGGGACGGCAAGTAATCCTAACCCCGCCCCCAGATAACTCACTGCATTCACCCCAAAGGCCCAACCCAGGGGCACTAGGCTAAAAACCAGCCCCCCCACCACCGGACCCAAGGTTTGAGCCACCGCCGTCCCCGTCGCTAAAAGCCCATTCGCTACGGTCAATTGACTCCGTTCAGGATAAAGAGCGACCAGCAACCCCCGGGAGGCCGGGTCAAGCGGGGTCCCGAGCAAGCCCAGCCCAAAAGCCAGGGCATAAAAATAACCCACGGGCCACTGCTGACTCCCCAAGGCAAAGACCCCAATCACTAAGGCATGGAGTAAATAAGTTCCCTGCAACACCCGCACCGGCGGGAAACGATCCGCCAAGCGGCCTCCCGGCCACCCCGCCACTACCTGCCCCCCCAACCAAAGCGTCGAGGCCGTCACTACGGCGAGGGCCGACCCCGTGCGCTCCACCAGCAACCAATTAAACGCCAACAGATGAATACTGTCGCCAATATCCGAAAGGGCACGGCTCACCCACAGCCAACCCAGGGGCGAGCGCAGCAGGGCAAAATAAGCTTTGAGTTCAACCACTACCGAGAATCCGGCTCTGCCCGCTGGGGGGTGGGTACCAAAAAGGCAATTCCCGCCGCCACCAAGAACCCCGCGCTATTCTGCAAAACGGGCACCCAGTCCGCAGTCCGCACCAAGACCACCCCCAGCCCAAAAATCAGGAACAAGATGGACCATAGAGGGGCTGAGAACATTAGCCCGGGCCAATGCCAGACTTCCCCCGGACGGCGCGGATGACAGGCGAACCCGACCACCAAGCCCCCCAGCACGCTAGAGGCAAAGGTCAACAACCAGTGGTCCCCTGATAACCCCGGCACCGTAGCGCGTCCCCCTTGGCGCAGGGACTGGTCAATCGCCCCCACTGCCGACACCAACGCTTTACCCCGACCGTTTTCACCGATGTAATACTGGTTGCCATAGCGCGACTGGAGTTCCTGCCAAAAGGTCCGGGGCAACTTCGCCCGTACCTGCGTACCGACATTAAAGAAAAGCGGGTTAGTCTGTTTGAGATCTAGTACAACCAACACCGAACGCTCATTGAGTCCCCAGTAGGTCTTGATTTGTTTGCCGGGAGTCTCGTTCTGTTGGACCAAGACCCGCACCCGCCAATTGGTCTCAGTTTCTAACCGTGTAATCTGTCCCGTCAAGGTTCTGCGTGAAACCGGGTCTACCGTACCCACGAGGTCTACCACCGGGCGTACCGGCTGGGGTAGGGTCTGAGCCAAGATATCCCCGCTCAGGGCCAGACACAAAAGTAGTAACCAGGGTTTCATGGGCCAAGCTTTACATTTGTTGACACGTTAACATAGCCGACCCACGGAGTTATTATCGAAGTTCGTGGTTAGGCTAAGTTAGATGGGGTATTTTTTGAGTCAAGGGATTATTCACTAGTCACCAAGTCAGGAGCAGATGGATGCGGCGTAAGTTAACCCGGTTGGCCTTGACCTTATCCTTGACCCTAGCGGCGGTAGTTCAAGCTGAAGTCCAGATTGCCGCTCCTCGTAATCTCACCGTCGGGACTAGCCCCTACGCCGTGGCGACCGGAGACTTGGATAACGACGGGGATCTAGACCTCGTAACCGCCACACCCAATACCCGGACCGTCTCGATCTTGCTCAATCAGGGCGATGCCTTCGCACCCGTCCAGACTGCTACCACCGGAAAAACACCTGTTGCTGTCGTCGTGGGCGACGTAGATAACGACGGCGATCAGGATATCCTCACCGCTAATCTAGACCTCAATTCCGTCGCTCTCCTCCGCAATAACGGTAACGCTACTTTTGGTGCGCCAGAATTTGCAGCCACGGGCACAGCTCCGGTCAGTGTGGCCTTGGGGGATTTAGATGGCGACGGCGACCGCGACCTCATCACCGCCAACGCCGGGGCAAATACCCTCTCGGTCCTCAAAAATAACGGCAGTGGTAGTTTCGTTGCCCCTCAAAACCTCGCCGTGGGGAATAGTCCCCAAGCCGTCAGCACGGGCGATCTAGACGGCGATGGCGACCTCGATCTCGTGGTGGTCAACAAGAATTCCAATACCCTCTCATTCCTCAGGAACAATGGCAGCGCGGTTTTTACCCTCACCAGCAATTCCTTTGTCGGGCTGGGTCCCGTGGCCCTCACTGTGGGCGACCTTGATAATGACGGCGATCTAGATGTCGTAACGGCGAACTATGACGCAAATAGTATCTCCGCCCTACTCAACCTAGGCGACGGTACTTTTTTGACCGCCCAAAGTACCCATACGGGGCAACGGCCTAGGGGCGTGGGGATACTCGACCTGGATGGTGATGGCGACCGCGAAATCGTCAACACCAACGCTTTTGCCGATACAGTCTCGGTCTTGCGAAATGATACCCTCGGGCGTTTCAGTTTGCTCGCGACCCTGCCGGTGGGAGCTAACCCCGGCGGCCTCGTCCTCGGCGACCTCGATGGTGACGGCGACCCAGAGATGGTGACGGCGAACCTCAACTCCTATGATGTCTCGCTCCTGACCAACCGGGGCAATGGCACCTTTGTCAGCGCGCCTCAATTTGCCGTCGGTGTCCGTCCAGCGGCGGTGGTAGTCGGGGACTTAGATGGCGATGGCGACCTGGATACCGTGGTTGCCAATAGCTACAGCAATGATGTATCAGTCCTGTTGAATCTAGGCCAAGGGAGCTTTGCCCCTAGGGTGGACCTCGCCGTAGGACTCAATCCCTACGCCGTGGCTTTAGGAGATGTGGACGGCGATGGTGATCTAGACCTCATTACAGCTAACTACTTCTCCGATAACGTCTCGGTCCTATTGAACAGTGGCAATGGGACTTTTGCCCTCCCACAGAACCTGAGCGTCGGGCTGGGTCCAGCGGCAGTGGTCTTGGGAGATGTGGATGGGGATGGCGACTTGGATCTCGTCACCGCCAACAGTTTCTCCGATAATGTCTCAGTTCTTTTGAACAATGGTGCGGGGGCTTTTGGGGCGGCTCAGAACACAGTCGTTGGCCTGGGTCCCTACGGTGTGGCCTTGGGCGACCTGGACCAGGACGGAGACCTCGACCTTGCCACCGCCAATAGTCTTGCTAATACCGCCTCCATCCTGCGTAATAACGGTGGTACTTTTACCTTGGCGCGTAACCTAGCCGTCGGGGTTGGACCGGCTGCCATCAGAATTGGCGACCTGGATGGGGACAGCGACCTAGAAGTAATTACGGCTAATACCTATTCCGACAATTTATCGGTGCTGACCAACCTGGGCAGCTTGACCTTTGCTCCAGCCCAAAAAGTACCCCTTGCCGCTGGACCCCTAGCTTTGACTTCAGTAGATCTAGACCGGGACGGGGACTTGGACTTGCTGACTGCCAACGGTGCTTTCAACAGTGTGTCGGTGGTCCTCAACAACGGTAATGCAACGTTCCTCCCGGCCCGGAACTACGCCACAGCCCAGGCAGCCTATGGTTTGGCGACGGGGGACTTGGACCGCGATGGCGACCTCGATCTCGTCACCGTCAGCGGCGGCACCAATACGCTCTCAGTCTTGACCACTGCCCTGCCCCAATTCCCTAAGGCAATCCGGGTTTTTGGGTGGCAGCAGGTCGGGGCGGCGGATTTTAACCAAGACGGACAGGCTGATTTGCTTTGGCGCAATTACACTACGGGTCAAAACCTGGTCTGGTTAATGAACGGGGCTATCCTCAGCAGCGAAGTTTTCCTAGACCCAGTGGTAGATACAAACTGGCAATGGGTAGGAGCGGCGGATTTCACCAACGACGGGAAACCGGATTTACTCTGGCGCAATGCCCAGACCGGCGAGAATGCGATTTGGCAGATGGACGGGACGACCTATGTTTCGGGGTTTGGGATTAGTACAGTGACGGACCTCAACTGGCAACTCGCCGGGACGGGGGAGTTCACGGGGGACGCGCAGGCTGACCTGCTCTGGCGCAATTACCAGACGGGCGAGAACGCGATTTGGCAGATGAACGGCTACACCTATGTCCAAGCCTTCCTCCTCCCGGTGGTCACGGACCCGGCTTGGCAGTTAGTCGGGGCGGGAGAGTTCACCGGGGATGGACAGAGCGACTTGCTCTGGCGCAATTACACCACCGGCGAGAACGCGGTCTGGCAGATGAACAGCTACCTCTATGCCCAAGCCTTCCTCCTCCCACCCGTTACGGATCTGACATGGCAACTGATTGGCGCGGCGGAGTTTACCGGGGATGGACAGAGCGATCTGCTCTGGCGCAACTCAGGGACGGGCGCAACTGGCGTCTGGGAGATGGACACTTATATCTTTATCACTAGCTTCCTGTTTCCCAATCCTCCGGCTCCCAATTAAGAAGGCCCCTCCGCCCCACTCGTGGGGGACCAAGGCCGAAGAGGTCCCTCTCAATACCCCTTAAAAAAAGGGGACTTGAAGAGCTAAGCATGTGGAAGGCTCAAATCGTTCATGATTATGTAGATTTTTCACCTAGGACTGGGTTTCAGAGCTTGGACTTAATAAACAAATTACTTAACTTATCTAGACAGGGCAACGCAAGTAGACTCTTTTTCCCCTTGAAAAGGGGCTAGGGGGATCTCTTAAAGTTAGGGTGACAACGGGGTCAAGTTTTTCAAGATGGTAACTGTGTCACTGAGATAACTAGTTACAGGGATATCGAGGTCCCCGTCGTTGTCTAGGTCTCCCACCGCAAGATTGGAGCCTGTCACCACAAAGCCTTGCGGGTCAGCGAACACACCGTCTCCCTCATTCTGCACAAGCGTGATTCTATTGCCAAAACTCACAATGAGATCTAGCTTGCCATCACCGTCTAGATCCCCAATCGTCACCGCGCTAGGATAGGAGCCAACGTTTACATCATCGGAAGTATTAAAGGTACCGTCTCCTTGATTCTTCAATATCTCAACTTCGCCCTCCTCAAAGCTATCTACCGCAAGGTCAAGGTCACCAGCCTGGTCCAAGTCCCCGATTGCCAAGGTATTGCCTTGGTAGGTCGCATAGGTCTGGGGAGTTAAGAAGACACCATTCCCGTTATTTTTGAGTACGGAGATGTAAGGAAAATAGGAGAAGTACGACACGGAATTTTTTGTGGCAATGTCAAGATCACCATCTTGGTCTAAATCCCCAATGACCGGCGAGGTTGGGGCATAGCCCGTCTGGAAGCTTTGCAGGGCTGAGAATGTACCGTTCCCATCATTCTTTAAGACAGAGATGGCCCCATTATCAGGCCGGGTACCGACGAAATTTGTGGCTACCACGTCAAGGTCGCCGTCGCTGTCTACATCCCCCACCACCAGTGAGCCCAGTCCATCTCCTGCGAAGAAATTTTGGGGCGGGGTGAACGTACCGTTGCCGTTATTTTTTAACACTGCGATGGTGTCAGTGATGAGGTTGGTTACAACAAGATCCAGGTCGCCGTCGGTATCCAGGTCGCCGCTGGCTATGTACGCAGGACTATCTCCTCCACTGAAGCTTTGAGGGGGCGTAAAGATTCCTTTGCCATTGTTCTTCAAGACCGAGATAGTAGCTGTACTGTAGGAGACCGCAACAATATCGTTATCCCCGTCCCCGTCAAAGTCACCTACCTCTAAATCCCTTGGCCCCTCACCCGCCGCAAATTCCCGAGGTAATACGAAGTTCAACTTACCCCGGTTCTTCAGCACAATAAATGAGGACGAATTACCCACCACAAGGTCAAGGTCACCATTGTTGTCTACATCGCCCGCCAGCACAAATTCTGGATAACCGCTGGGTGACAAAATGACGGGAGCCGCGAAAAAGCCTCTGCCATTGTTCCTAAGTCCAGTTGTGTCATTGTTATTCCCTACCGCTAGGTCAAGATCGCCATCGCCGTCTAAATCGCCGAGGGTCAAGGCGGTTGAATGAGTCCCGGTCACAAAGCTCCGGGGCGCACCAAAAGTACCCTGACCGCTATTCTTTAGGACAGAGACCGTATCGCTAAATAAATCAAGGGTCACCAAGTCCAAGTCGCCATCACCGTCTAGGTCTCCAGCAGTCAAGCTGGTTGGATTGTCCCCGGTTGCAAAGCTTTGACTCGCTGCAAAGGTACCTTGACCGTTATTCTTGAGGACAGAAATCCTGTCGTCATAACGGTTAGCCGTGGCTAAGTCGAGGTCGCCATCCTGGTCAAAATCTGCAACTACAACCTCATTTGGGCTATTGCTAACTAGAAAATTTTGGGGAGGGGCAAAAGTAGCATTGCCATTATTCTTGAGTATGGAGACCGTGCCGTTGGTGCTCGTACCGGCGAGATCGAGGTCGCCATCACCGTCTAAATCCCCTATGGCTAAGTCACTTAAATACCTACTACTCCCTGTCGCCAATCTTTGGGGCGTAGTAAAGGTCGCATCCCCATTGTTCTTGAGAACCGCTACCCCTGTAGACTCAGTCACCACAAGATCGAGGTCACCATCCTGGTCTAAATCACCTAGAACGGGAGAGCTTGGATAATCAACGGTAGATAAGTCCTGACCGGCAGTAAACTGACCCTTGCCGTCGTTCTGCATCACTTTGATGAAATACCCACCACGATTAACTACTGTGAAAACAAGATCCAAGTCTCCATCGCCGTCCAAGTCTCCGGCTGTCGCTTCTTCAGGGCCAGCAAATAACTCAAAACTTTGGTTGCTGTTGAAAACAAACTGGGCTTGAACTGGCGCGGGTGGTAGGGCGAGTACCGTTAGACCCATCAGCAAAGCAGTGTGACCCAGGCTCAAACTCAGGGATAACGGTAAGCGCGGCAGCAAAAACATGGGTTTACCTGGGAGAAGCTTACTGCGATAGTACCTGGAGTAAATGGCCCGGGATATCCCATAACAACCGTAAAAGCTTTCCTAAGAGAATCTGCCCTAGATCCCGTTTTCATGGGGGACTTAGGGGGACTCTTCAGCAATAAACGGCAAGACTCAGGCTATGCCTAGTTCTGGAGCCAGACGGAGACCGAGCCGCCCCGACAGATAAAGTTCCCCCAACCGTCTTGGTTCGTGCGCAGGGTTTCGGGGACATGACCCGTGATATCGCGGAAACTAGCGTTGGGCCGCTCGACATTCATCCATTTGTTACCCTCGGGACCGTCGCTGAGGATGACTGCCATCGCGCCGGGATGTTCAGTGTCGCCCAGCCGGGTCCAACCAATAACATCGGGATGGTCAAAATAATCCACTTGGTCGCCGTAACCATAGGCGTGACGTGCCCAAAGCAGCTTATCTAATATTTCACGGTGCGAGTCTAGCCAGATTTCGATGTTTTTATCGAAATAATGCCCCCCGTAATAATCTGCATAAAAGACGCAGGGATAACCGTCTCGTCGCAACAGAATCAGCACGTAGGCTAGGGGTTTGAACCAGGACTCAACCACACTTTCGAGCATCTGGAGCGGTTGGGTATCGTGGTTTTCGACAAAGGTGACGGCAAGGTGGGGATGCTCTTTCACAAGCGTACCTTCAAAAATACGCCCCATGTCGAAGTGACCCCCCGCCCGACTCGCCTGATGGAACTTACTCTGTAAGGGCACATCGAACAGCGACATTACTCCGTCAGTCTGGATGATGTAATTGTGCAGTTCGTCAATATTGCGGGACCAATACTCGCCCACACTGAAAAGTTCACGTCCACCAAAATGAACCCGTAAATGATTGAGCCAATCCCGGAAAAAACTCGAGCGGATGTGTTTCACTGCATCAATCCGAAAGCCATCCACGCCCGTCGTGTCCACGAACCAGCGGCCCCAGTACATCAACTCGCCACGCACAAATTCATCGCTCATATCCAGGTCACAGGCCATTAAATAATCGAAATTGCCTTTTTCCGGGCTGACCTCGGTACAGTAATCGCAGTCTTTAATCCGGTAAAGTTTATCCACCCGTCCCGTGTCGGCGTTGTAACAGAGCGAATCGAAGTTCCACCAATGCCATTGATGACTGGAGTACTGGTCCTTGCGCCCTGGGAAAGTGAAATGGGTGTAGGCGTGGATGGGATACCAGTCACTCTGGGGATTATTACGGTTATTCCAGTCCATTTCCTGTGCCCATATTTCCTCGGTTTTGTCGCCGCCGTCTTTGTGGTTAAAGACTACATCAGCGTAAACTTGCATCCCGTAAGCCTGAACTTCCTGAACTGCCATAAGTAACTGAGCCTTCGTGCCATATTTAGTCCTGACCGAGCCCTTCTGGTCAAATTCACCCAGGTCAAACAGGTCGTAGACGCCATAGCCCACATCGTCCTCTCCACCCGAGCCTTTATAAGCAGGCGGCAACCAAAGGGCGGTAAATCCTGCCTGGGCTAAGGATTGAGCTTCGGCTTTGAGATGCTGCCAGTGCGTACCGTCAGGCCGGATATACCATTGAAAAAACTGTAAAATTACACCGTTTTTAAACACAGATTTACTCCATAAAATTGATGTTCGCTCAGTAGAATCTTACTCTAAAAAATTTATGCTGAAAAAGCTCAGCGGCCCTTCCGCCCCATACCCTGACGGGCACAGGTTAATGGGGGACCAAGGCGAAAAAGGCAAGAAGAGCATCATTAATATTCTTGCTCCCCTATGCTGCTAGTCGGGGCGGCGGTTGGGTCTGGGAGCCAGTGCTGCTAGGTCTTGAACGGATCTAGCGGTTTATCAGTTTAATGACTACGCCACGTCCTCTTCGCTCAACTGCCGTTCGATGGTGCTGATACTGGCGTTGAGTCCGGCTAGACGAGCTTCTAAATCATCGCGCAGCCTTTTCAAGAAGCGGACTTTGCGTTGGAGGCGTTCCTTGCGGGAGAGCGGTTCTGGGTTGCAGAAGCCGAAATTCTGGTCAAAGGGATTGCAGCCAAAGCCGAAACTGAAACCACGGGTCATGACCGTCCTCATTCTTTCTCCCAGTTTAATCCCCGCTATTTGCGGACTACCACCAGCGAACCCAGGAATAACCCAGCCTGGACTAGAACCATCATCGGTCCCGAGGGCGTATTTAGGACCGCCGAGGCTACTATCCCCACCACTGCCCCGACCACCCCGACCACCGGCGCAATCAGTAACATCTGGATATAACTTTTCGCCACATTGCGGGCCAAAGCCGCCGGGATGACGAGGAATGCCGTGACCAACAAGGCCCCAACGAGCTTAATTGCCGTCGCCACCACCCCCGCCAATAACAGGACAAAAACTATCTCAATCGCCCCCACCGCAAATCCCTGGACCCGGGCTAGGTCCGGCTGGAAATTAATCAACACCTGCGCTTGGAGGGTGAATATCATGAATGCCACCACCAACCCGCCCAACCCCAGCAATACGCCTAGGTCCACCCAGCCCACCGCCAAGATATCCCCAAACAAAAAAGCCCAGACCTGCCCTTGATAGCCCGGCAACCAACTCAGCAGGACTACCCCCAACGCGATGGCAGTCGCGGAGAAAACCCCTAACACGGTATCGGCAGCTTGAGCCGTCTGGTTCTTGACCCAAAGGATCACCAGGGCCGCCGCCATACAAAAGCCCGTCAAAAAACCTCCCACCGACCACCCCAACCCTAGGGCCAGCACGACTCCCGGCAGGGCAAAATGGGCCACCGCATCCGCAAAAAAAGCCATGCGTTTGAGGATAACTAGCGTCCCCAGGAGCGGACAGACCACCCCGAGCAACACCGCCCCCAGCAAAGCCCGGACCATAAAAGGATACTGGAGCAGGTCAATTAAGTTCGCCATAGCCCCCAGGCGGACGACCCGGATAGGCCAAGGCTAGGTTATGAGCAGAGAGGGCGACCAGGGGCTTACCTTGGGCGATGACGCGCTGGTTGAGACAGACCACCCAATCCGCCCAGCGCGTGACCCAACTCAACTCGTGACAGACCATCAACATCGTCACCCCGTCGCCACGTAACCGCGCCAGCAATTCAAATAAATCATCAATCCCGGTACTGTCCAAGCCCGTCGTCGGTTCATCCAGGAGTAATATCCGCCGCTCAGCAATCAGCGCGTGGGCCAAGAGGACCCGTTGGAACTCCCCCCCAGAGAGTTTCCCCACGGGCCGCTGGGCAAGATGGGCCATCCCCACTTGGTCCAGAGCCGCCAGACTGGCCCCCTGAAAAGCCGCCGGCCACCACCAAGACCGCCGGGGACAACCCGCCGCCACTAGTTCCAGGACTGTAAGCGGGAAAGGTTCCGTTGGACGCAAAGCCTGGGGGATGTAGCCTAGGTCTCCCACCGCCCGGATCTGCCCCCGGTAGGCCACCAGCCCCAGGACCGCCTTGAGGAGCGTCGTCTTACCCGCGCCATTGGGACCAACCAAGGCACACAGCGTCCCCGGCTGGACCGTAAAACTTACGTCTTTGAGGACCGGACCCCCCGCCCGGTCTACGGTGACGTTTTTAAGACTGAGGACAAACACAGGCTTTAAACGAGAATTATTCTCATTCTTGCACAAAAAATGCTAACTGGTAGGCTTGACGCGGTCGAGGATTAGTTTGACGAAGATGGGAATTAAAAAAGCCCCCAGGGTCAGGGTAATGGAGATTGTTTTTGGGACCTCCACCCCCCAGTAGCTTACCAAGAGCTTGATCCCCACCAGACCCACCACCAGATAGGCGATTTCTTCCAGGGACGGGAACCACTCCAGGACGCGGGTGAGGATCATAGCTGAGATGCGGAGGGCAAGAATCGCAAAGACCGAGGCCACCAGGATCAAGAGATATTTATCGGTATAGGCAATCGCCACCAGGATCTGGTCAATGGCAAAGGCAGCATCGGCAAATTCGACGCTGACCACCGTACTCCAAAAAGGACTCAAGCCCAGGAAAGTAAAAACCGGGACTTCCATCGCTGAGCCCGCTGCATCCTGCGCCTGTTTTTTACGCCAGAAGTGGGACACACACAAATAGACGAGATAGCCGCCGCCGATGATTTTAGTCTCTGGAATCAAGAGGAGGACCGCCGCGAAGATCACCGCCAAAAACCGGAACGTGTAGGCTCCGACCAAGCCATAGGTGAGGGCCTTAGCCCGTTCTTCTTTGGGTAACTTACTCGTCATCACTGCCAAGATTGCCGCATTGTCAAAGCTCAAGACCCCTTCTAAGAGGATCAAGGTCAGCACCAACGGGATGTCCTCCGTTGAGAACTGATAATTCGTGATGTTTTGCAGCACTTGCCCCGCTTGCTGCCACACAAAATCCATGGGTCTCTCTTCAAGACGATTTCTCTAGTTTAGTCTGTGCCTGGGTCCGCAGGTCAGGGGGAGTCTCGTTGACGACATCGCCCAAAGCCCGTTGGATATCCGCTGTCAGTTGACGGATGCCTTCTTTGGGAGCTAAGGACAGGTAATCGCGGACCTTGAGTGGGGCTTGGACATAGACCTCAATCCGGCTGCGAAACCGTAAAACCCGGTCTGAGTAGACATAGCGCACAGGGATGACGGGTAAATCTAGCTCAGGAGCTTCTTTTTGACAACTGAGGGCGAGCCACGCCGCGCCCGGTTTGAGGGGATGGACTTCGTCGGGGGCGTAGTAGTACAGGTTGCCTTCCGGGAAGATGACCAAGACCTGTTGGGCCAAGACCAATTCCTGGCAATGGCGCACCGCCGAGGCATTGGGCCGCTGGGTGTTGATTGGGAAGGCTCCTAAGCGTTTCATGAACCAACTCTGCAACCCGACAAACTCATCCTGGGTCGTCAAGAAGCGCAGTAATCGGCGCGGGAATAGGCAATAGGTGACAAAGGCATCCCAGCGGGAGCGGTGGACCGGGGCTAGGATAATCGGTCCTCTCGTCGGGAGGTGCTCCGTACCGTGCAGGTGTACGTCGAAGTAGAGGAACATGAACAGGCTGTGAATGGGTCTGAGCAGCGTGGACAGCCAGGGCGAAATGTAGGACATCGGATTTGCTCTTACTGCCCTAAATGTAAGGGTTTACCGACTGACTCCGAACGCTGGGTAGGACAGTTGCTAATGTGCGCTCTAGCTAACTGTGGCGTGCCCCCACGCTGAGTATCCGGTCCGCTGGACTTTGGCCCCCCAGAGGCCAGCCTCCACCTAACGGTACTGCGGGAAGGTTTCGGTCAAACAACCGTCGAGTATGGCCTGCCGCAACTTCTGGACGAACCGGACCAACTCCGTCACATTATGGATGGCAAGCAAGGTCAAGCCCAAGACTTCCTGGGTCCGAATCAGATGACACAGATAGGCGCGGCTGAAAGTCTGACAGGTGTAGCAGGGACAAGTGGCATCTAGGGGGCTAAAGTCCCGGCGAAACGGCGCATTTTTGAGGTTCCAGCGTTCCCCTTGGACCAAGGCGGCTCCGTGACGGGCTAAACGGGTGGGCAGGACGCAATCAAAGAGGTCAATTCCCTGGGCGACCGCCTGGGCTAGTTCGCGGTAAGTGCCGATGCCCATCAAGTAACGGGGTTTCGCGGACGGTAATAGCGGGGCAGTCTGAACCACGGCAGCGCGGATTAGCTCTGGAGCCTCACCCACGCTCACCCCGCCGATGGCATAACCCGGAAAGTCAAGGGCCACTAGTTCACGGGCTGACTGTGCCCGCAGGTCTGCATAAACTCCCCCTTGGACAATCCCAAATAAGGCTTGGTCCGGGCGTTGGTGGGCCATCTGACACCGCTTGGCCCAACGGCTGGTCCGCTCTACGGCCACTTGCACGGCAGCGTGGGTGGCTTGGGCTGGGGGGCATTCGTCGAAACACATGATGACATCGGCCCCCAGGGTATTTTGGATCCGGGTCGCCACCTCCGGGGTAAAACGTACCTCGTCCCCACTGGGTGCCCGAAACGTGACCCCATCATCATCCAGGGTCCGCATCTGGTCCAGACTGAAAACCTGATACCCCCCTGAATCCGTCAAGAGCGGACCCGACCAACCCATGAACCGGTGCAAGCCCCCCGCCGCCGCCACAATGTCCTCCCCCGGTTGCAAGTGGAGGTGGTAGGTATTGGCTAAAACCATCGTCGCCCCAGTCTGGGCTAACTGCTGCGGGCTAATCGTCTTCACCGTCGCCAGCGTCCCCACGGGCATAAACGCCGGGGTCGGGACTTCACCGTGGGGGGTCCTAAAAATACCCGCCCGCGCTAGGGTCTCAGGACAATTTTTGAGAATAGTGAATTCAAAGCCCAATCAAAGGTCCACTTCGTCGTCCTCGTCCCAGTCGGTCAGGACCACATCCGAGAGGACATCGCGGGTCGGGGTATGGACTTCGGACTGTCGTTCTTCTTCGCGCTCTGAGATTGGGTCTGAGAGGGGCCGTAGGGAAAGGATACGTCCGTCTAGGACTAGGTTGAAGCGGGGTCGCTCGTTTTCAGGTGCGTCCAACTCTAAATAATCAAAACTATTGACATTGAGGTAAAGCGTCCGGTTGACGACCACAGTGGCGCAGGAGGGGTCGCAGTAAACTTCCATCACGTAACCTTCACCCCGGCGGTACACCTGCCCCTGACGGATCTCTTCATAACTAACGCGCCCCAAGTCCTCCAGGAGGCGCAACATATCCCGTTTGTTCACAACAATGCCAGCATCAATAATGCAGGGGGCCAAGGAGGGAGCGTTATGGGTCATGGGCCATACCTGAAGATGGGATACGCACGGCGGCGTAGATTCCCCACTATTATTCATCAGTTTTTAGGCAACCGCAAGTTAGTTACCCCTAGCTGAGCACCAGATTATCGCGGTGGACCACCGTAGACGGGAGTTCAATATCCCCCAATAGCTGCTGAATTTCAGTCGTCTGTTTACCCAAAATGCGCTGTAGATCCAGACTGCTATAGTTCACCAGCCCCCGCGCTAACTCCCGGCCCTGACTGTCACAGAGATACACTAGGTCCCCGTCTTGGAATTCGCCCTCCAACTGGGTAATCCCCGCCGGGAGGAGGGATTTTTGTCTGTTGAGGACCGCCACCACCGCCCCGGGGTCCAAAAAAAGCCGTCCCCTGGGCACCAACCCGTAGGCAATCCAACGTTTACGCGAGGGGGTGCACTGGGGCTGGGGGTTGAAACGGGTCCCGACGGGTTTACCCTGCACCAGATCCCGCAAACTCTGGGGCTGGGCACCATCACTGATGATCGTCGTGACCCCGCTTTGCGTCGCAATCCGGGCCGCCTCTAGCTTGGTACTCATCCCCCCCGTCCCCCAACCACTCCCGCCACGGGTGGCCTGCTGCAACATCTCCGCCGAGATACGGTCTACTTCTGTAATCAAGCGGGCCGTGGGGTCAAGACGCGGGTTAGCCGAATAAAACCCCGCCACATCGGTCAGCAATACCAGTAATCGCGCCGAGAGTAGACTCGCCACCAATGCCGATAACGTATCGTTATCACCAAAAGTCAGTTCATTGACTGCCACGGTGTCATTTTCGTTAACAATCGGGATAACCCCGAGACTCAACAAGGCCTGGAATGTGCGTTGGGCATTGAGGTAACGGTTACGCTCTGCCAAGTCACTCCTAGTCAAGAGGACTTGAGCAATCGTGCAGTGGTTCGCCCGAAAGAACTGCTCATACCAACTCATCAACAGTCCCTGGCCCACTGCCGCCGCCGCTTGCTTCAGGGCAACCGTCGTGGGCCGCTCCTTGAGCCCCAACCGCTCCGCCCCTACCCCAATCGCCCCCGAAGAGACTAGAACTACCTGCCACCCAGTCTGTTGAATCGCGGCTAAGGTCTGAGCTAACTCCGCCAACCGCCCCAACTGTAATCGCCCGGTGCGTCCATCGGTCAGCGTGGAAGTCCCAACTTTAACAACCAACAAATTTGTCATCGTTTTAATAGTATCCTGCTCCTCACTTAAACTGTTCAGAGTTAAGTAGTATAATATTAAATCACTTAGCTCTGAACCATGGGAACACATTATCAGGGCACCGCCGCCGCAACCTTGGCCCTCGACGCCTATATCAAGCTGGTCCGGGCGACCGAGACCCTAAGTGCGCGTATCCACCGCCCTCTAGCCCAAGCCGATTTGACCGTCAGTCAGTTCGGGGTCCTTGAGGCCCTCTGGCACCTCGGGCCACTGTGTCAACGGGACCTAGGGGCGAAACTGCTCAAGAGTGGCGGCAATATCACGCTGGTCGTGGATAACTTGGAAAAGCGGGGCTTGGTCCAACGGGAACGAGGAACCACCGACCGCCGTTTCATTAGTGTCCACCTCACCGCCACGGGTTCTAGCCTGATCCAGCAACTCTTCCCGGCCCATGTGGAGCGCGTCGTGGCAAACCTTTCCCCCCTGTCCTCAACGGAACAGGAGCAACTGGCCCAGCTATGTAAAAAGCTCGGGCTAGATTCAGCAAACTAATTTAATATTGAAATTTCTCTTTTTGAATAGTTTAATGTTAAACTATATTTATCCTGACTGGAGTAAACTATGTTAGTCAGACGGTCTCAAGAGCGCGGTCATGCCCGCCACGGTTGGCTTGACAGTTACCACACCTTTTCGTTTGCCAATTACTACGACCCGGCGCAGATGGGCTTTCGTGCCCTCCGGGTCATCAACGAGGACCGCGTTGCCCCAGCCCAGGGTTTCCCCCCCCACAGTCACCGGGACATGGAGATCCTGACCTATGTACTAGCGGGGAGCCTCCAACACAAGGACAGTCTCGGCAACGGGGCCATCGTTACCCCCGGTGAAGTCCAACGCATGACCGCCGGGACGGGCGTGACCCACAGTGAGTACAACGCCTCGACCACTGATCCCGTACACCTCCTCCAAATCTGGGTCTTACCTGCGGCCCAAGGACTCAAGCCGAGCTACGAACAGCAAGCTTTCCCCCTCGCCGAGAAACAGGGTCAGTTGCGCTTGGTGGCAAGTCAAGAGGGGCGGGCGGGGTCTGTCACTATCCATCAGGACCTGGATTTATATGTCACTGTTCTGGCACTGGGTGAAACCGTTACCCATCCCCAACGCCCCAACCGTCACCGCTGGGTCCATATCGCCCGAGGTACGGTGAATGTAAATGGTCAGTCCCTCCAAGCCGGAGACGCCGCCCAAATTAGTGATGAAGTGGTACTGGAAGGTATTGACGCCGCCGAGGTTCTGATCTTTGACCTAGCTTAGTTACAGCGTGGGTCGTGGTCGTGAGACCTAACTACCCGACCCACCCTTTCTAAGGCTATAAAATACGAGAAAGGACCGGAAACCGTGAGATAAAGAACCTAGCCATGCTTATCCGCAACTCGAATCTAGACGAGGCAATGCTGTAATGTTCAGCCACACCCTCAAAACCTCTGCTTCACCAGAAGCTATTTGGGCCATCTGGGCTGATGTGGAAAATTGGTCAGCATGGGATACTGAACTTCGTAATGCACATCTGGAAGGCTCTTTTGTCTTGGGAGCGCGGGGAAAGTTGACCGCTAAGACAGGCTCAGTCTCCACCTTTACTATTTCGCAACTGAATTTGAAACAAAGTTATACCTTCACCTGTCAATTGCCATTTTGTCGTTTGAATGTATATCGTTATCTTAGTGACCGAACTAATGGTACTTACTTTACCCATGAAATTTCATTTGAAGGTCCCTTAGCTTTTTTATTTTCACGAATTCTGGGTAGACAATTTCAAGCCGTGCTACCTAGCGTTATGGAAAACCTAAAACAGCTAGCTGAAACCAGAAACCCAACGTCATGACCTTTGACCGGATGGACCTCAAAATTGCCCAGTGTAACCAACGGCTGAAGCTCGCTCGCATTGGGGTCCGGGTCTATCGCAAGGAGCAACGGTTATTGCTTAGGGCGACTTTCCCGCCCCGACCGGGTTCAACTCGGACTGCTGCCTATCAACAATGGCTCGCGCTGGGTACCTACGCCAGTGCCGAGGGTTTGAAACATGCCGAAGCTCTGGCGAAAACAATTGGTGGCGACTTAGCGCGGCGGGTTTTTGATTGGACCCCCTACTTGAAACGGCAGCAACCACTCCCGGAACGTCCCCTAAGCGAACAACTGGCAGCTTTTCGAGACTATTTTTTAACCGAGCAGGGCTACAGTCTGAGTACCCTCCAATCCACCTATGTGCCCTACTTCAACCAACTCACCCGCACCGCTACGGCTTACCCGCATCTAGATCTCAAAACCCTGATTGAACGAACCCTCCGCGAAGTCCCCGCGCAACCTAGAGGCCGTCAACTGGCTTGCACCGCCTTTCGGCAATTCTTGCTATTTGTGGGTTTGGATGCCAGTGATTTAGGTCGCTATCGCGGTAGTTATAACCAACGTCAACAGGTACCACGCCAACTGCCCGACGATGCCACAATTGCCCAATGGTATCAGCGCATCCCCAACCCCCACTGGCGGCTAGTCTACGGCTTGATGGCAACCTACGGACTCAGACCCCACGAATGTTTCAGCGTAGACCTCACCCCGCTCCAATCGGGTCAGTCCGTCCTCTGGGTAGGGCAGGAGACCAAGACTGGGGCACGGGAGACCTGGCCCTTTTATCCCGAGTGGGTGGAACAATTTGCCCTAGTGACCAGTACCTTACCCACGGTCCTCCCCGGTACGCCTGCTAAGGCTCTTGGTAAGCGGGTCAACACCCAGTTCTACCGTTATCGCATACCCTTTAATCCCTACTTGTTGCGCCATGCTTGGGCGGTACGAACGATTCACTTTGGTCTCGATAGTTCGTTGGTCGCCCCGATGATGGGCCATAGCGTCCAAGTCCATACCGGGGTCTATCACCATTGGTTGACGCGCCGGGACCAACAGGCAGCAGTGGAACGGGCTTTGCCCACGGCTCCTGCCGCACCAAAAAATTATTAAGCGAGAGCATTCTTAAAATTCAGTTGCCGACGCCGCGCCGCAAAACCGCCGTACTCCTGAGCCAATTCATAGGAGGCAAAAACACAGAGAATTTGTTTATTGGGATAGCGGTCACACTGGGCGTGTAACTCGATACCCTGCTCAGTATGATAGACCGTAAAAATCGGCTCTTTCACATGACGCTCCATCCCTTCCTCCAGCTATGAACTGAGTTACTTGCAACTCTTTGTTAAGAATAAAAAATTGTTGAGGACGTGACCATCCGGTAAAGCCCGTAGGTGCTTACTATTCATGCGTTTAGCTCACCGTAGGGCCAAAGCTATGCTCACCCCGACCAATCCCAACCAGACTAGCCAGCCCCAGGACTGCCGGGGACGATAGGTGAATGGAGGACGAGAGGCTTTACGACTATCGCGGTAGAGCGTGCATTCCGTGGCCTCGGGGTAATTGGGGAGGTCGCAGGTCTGGTCTAGATGGTAGTGGCAGGTGGCACAGAGGACTTCTCCTACCGGAGCCGTATAGAGATTGACCCCCGGATGACCCCGGGCCTTGAGGACTTGACCGCAGGTCGGGCAAGCGGTCTGGGTGACAGGGCGGGTGCCGCAACGGGGACAGACCATCAGTTCATGGAACCAAAACTATTTTTCCTATCATAGAACCTGCTTCTAGGAGACGATGGGCCACGCCAGCCTGGGCGAGGGAGAAGCTATGGCTGACCTGAATTCTAAGCTTGCCCGTATCAAAAAGCTGACTAGCGTGGGCCAAGAGTCCGGCTTGGTAAGCTTGGACCGCCTTGAGGCCAGCGAGTTGCGGCGTGAGCATAAGGGTGTAGCTAATACGGAGGTTACGACGGCGGGCCTCCTCCCAGGTAAGGGCGGGGGGTTGCAGGAGCGTAACGCAGTCGCCGTAATAGGTAACGGTACGGAGAGTCTCCCCGAAGACCGCGCCCCCCACCGTGTCGAGGGCCACATCCACTCCTTGCCCCCCAGTCCAAGCCAGCACTTTTTCAACAAAAGGGGTTTCTTTATAAAAGATAATCTCCTCAGCCCCTAGCCCCGTGACGAATTCAGCCGCCGCTCGGGAACCAACGGTGGTGCAAACGCGGGCCTCCCGCAAATGGGCCAACTGTATCGCCAAATGCCCCACGCCCCCAGCCCCGGCGTGGACCAAGACGCGCATCCGGGTATCGAGTTGGGCGCGGTCATAGAGAGCTTCCCAGGCGGTGATGAGGACGAGGGGCACAGCGGCGGCCTCCTGGAAACTCAGACTCGCGGGCTTAGGGGCAAGACAGTGTTCTTCCACAGCGATCAGTTCGGCGTAGTTACCGCCCCCTTGGCCCAAGCCCCCATGACAAAAATAAACCGCATCGCCGACTCGGTACCGACGCACCTCCCGGCCCACCGCCACTACCACCCCTGCGCCATCACAGCCCAAGATGGCGGGCATCGCTTCAGGATAAAAAGTCCCGCGCTGACGTAGTTTTGTATCAATCGGGTTAACGCCCGCCGCCTTAATCTCGACGAGGACCTGGGTGGGTCCGCAGTCTGGGTCGGGGACGGTTTGCAGTTGCAGATTCTCGTCGCCGCCGGGGGCATTCAGGAGGACAGCACGCATGGGTCAGTCCAGCACATCCCCATCATCCTAGGCAATGGTCACCTCTGGCGCGAGGTAGACATCTTGGACGGCATGGAACAGGTCCACCCCTTCCTGAAAAGGTCGTTGGAACGCCTTACGACCCAGGATGAGCCCCGAACCCCCGGCGCGTTTATTGATGACAGCGGTACGGAGAGCTTCGGCAAAGTCGTTCTTGCCCGAGGCCCCGCCAGAGTTAATTAACCCACTCCGGCCCGCGTAACAGTTGAGCAGTTGATAACGGGTCAGGTCAATGGGGTGGTCTGTCGTCAGTTCGTTATACATCCGGTCATCGGTCTTGCCGTAGCTCTTCCCTAGAGCCTTGGCTACCGCCCCATAGCCCCGGTTGGTCTCGGGGAGTTTTTGTTTGATGATATCGGCCTCAATCGTCACGCCAAGATGGTTAGCTTGTCCGGTCAGGTCAGCGGCGAGATGGTAGTCTTGGTCCTGTTTGAAATAGGGGTTGCGCAAATAACACCAGAGAATCGTCGCCATACCGTACTCATGGGCCAAGGCAAAGGCTCGACTCACCTCCTGGAGCTGCCGGGTAGACTCCGGTGAACCAAAATAAATCGTCGCCCCCACCGCCACTGCCCCCAAGTTCCACGCCTGCTCCACCCCAGCAAATAGCACTTGGTCATACTGATTGGGGGCACTCAATAGCTCACTATGGTTGAGTTTGGCAATAAAGGGGATGCGGTGGGCATAGCGACGCGCCACACTACCCAACACACCCAAGGTAGTTGCAACTGCATTACAATCAGCCGCTAGTGCGAGTTTGACAATATTTTCCGGGTCAAAATACATCGGGTTGGGCCCAAAAGAAGCCCCGGCAGAATGCTCAATGCCCTGGTCCACAGGCAGGATTGAGAGATAGCCAGTGTGGGCCAGCCGACCCGTACCGTAGAGTTGCTGGAGGCTACGGAGGACCTGGGGCGGACGGTCACTAGGGAGCCAAATCCGCTCAATCCAATCGGGTCCAGGTAGGTGCAAGAGTTCTTTCGCCACACGGGCACGATAGCTCAATAAGTCCTCAGCCTCACTCCCCAACCAAGATTCCAGAGTCGCAACCGGAAGAGCAAGGGTCATGGTCGTTCCTTAATGACGCTGCTCCCAAGCTAGCCCATCGCCCAAGAGGTTCCTAACCTAGTAACTGGGGCCACTAGAGACTGACACTGTGGTATCTTAAGAGAACTGCGGACGTAATTCAGCGGTAGAATGTCAGCTTCCCAAGCTGAACGTCGTGGGTTCGAGTCCCATCGTCCGCTCCACTTATACATTGAAAAATTAATTGTCACCTTTGGAAAATTAACGTCCTTCTAAAAAATTAATTGTCGTCCTTGCAGGGTCGTTTCATTTTAAAGACAGCAAATAGCTAAGTGAGGGCGTAAATGACTGAGGTTTTGGGATTAACGTTACAGGTGTAGACAGTGCTGTCGTAGACTTTAGACTGTATCTCTGAGAATGGTTAACTTAGATGCATTAGCCCCGGCTAAAGAACCTAAGCTGATATCAGTCATCGGATGTTGTTGTGAATGCCAAATCTGTCCAGCGTTTTGATGAAGGGTTCAACCGCTACCAAGCTGGGGAGCCTGTGGCAGCCCTGATTCCTCTATTCACCGAACTGAGCCAACAGGAGCCGGAGGAACAGTCAGTGTGGGTTTGTCTGAGTTGGTTACAACTGTTGGCGGACCAGCCCGAGGCAGCGGTCAAGAGTGCCCGTAAAGCCGTATTCCTGGATCGTGATAGTGCCCAAGCCCACATCAACCTCATCTTGGGCCTGACTGATAGCAAACAGCAGGGCGTGACCTACCACCGGCAACAGGCGCGACAGTTGCTGCAACAGTTTCCTGATCAGCGACCGGCAGTCCTTGATAATTTCGCCACGGCCCAGACCCGCCGCCCGGACTGGACGACAGCCCAGACGCTCCAAGCTGAATTATTCCCTTAAAATGCCATCGTCGCTGGGATGGCATCGCGGTTGCCGCTGACGTAGAGTCCGACAATCCGGGCCATCGCGCCCACGTAGGCAAGCTTCTCGCGCCAGACGGTTTTGTAATATTGGCGCAGCAAGTCTGGGTCTTGATCGAATTCTACTTTGAGAGCGGTTCCCAGGTAGTTTACGTGGTTCTCTTCGTCCGCCAAGAGCCGGTCAAGCAGGTCACGGGTGAGGGTGTCATCACCGAGATAATTCCGCAGCGTCCGCATGTCCTGGGCACCCCTGGTCTCTGCCACATAGAGTTGGATAAAAAACTGCTGCCAAGGCAACTGCTCATAATCATCGAAAACCCCAGCCGTGTAGGGGTCTTCCACCTCGGCGCGGGGCTGATAACCCAACTGTTCGAGGCGTTCTGCGATCCACTTGGCGTGTTTGAATTCATCGGCGGCGTGACGCGCCACCTTGAGTTGGAGTTCACGGGTGGGCATCCCGGCGACCCGGTGCTTGAGCATCCCCACGGCGAAACTCTCTAACCAATGCAACCGCGCCAGATACTCCGCCTTGAGCTGGGGGGAACCGGCGATCTGAGCGAAAGCCTGCTGGGCCAGGAAACCGTTGACAAGTTCTTGCGCCTGCTCTAGCGAGGTGACGGCGCGACCGTGGGCAGGACTCATATCGTCACAATTGTTTTCATAACTTTATTTTATCGTGCTTAGCCCGCCTGGGAAGGGGTTTAGACTTTCGTTAGATTATGAACAGATTAAGAAAGGTTGTCCTCGTGATAGCCTGAGAGCGCAGGACGGAACAAAACCATGACCCAGACAATCCTGGTGGTCGAGGATGAGGAATTAATTCGGGAAACTGTGGTTTTAAACTTGGAAGATGAAGGCTACCAAGTCCTCATGTCCGACAGTGGACGCAAGGCCCTCTCGACGATCCGCGAAGCCGAGAATTTAGACCTAATTGTCCTTGACCTCATGTTGCCCCACTTGAACGGCCTGGATATGTGCCGTTTGTTACGTAAAGAAGGAAATACTGTACCGATTTTGATGCTCACCGCTAAGAGTGCGGAGCAAGACCGCGTGACGGGTCTGGAGGCCGGGGCGGATGACTATTTGGCGAAACCTTTTGGGATGCGTGAGTTGATTGCCCGCTGCCGCGCTCTGCTGAGGCGACAACGGCAATTTACCCTGGAGCCCATCCCCAACCTGCGCTGCCGCGACATTATTCTGGACCCGGATGAGTGCCGCGTCAGTGTACGTGGCGTCCTAGTTGACCTCTCGCCCAAGGAGTTCCGCCTGCTCGAACTCTTTATGCGTAACCCGCGCCGGGTCTGGTCACGGGACCAACTTCTAGAGCGAGTCTGGGGACCGGATTTCATGGGCGACAGCAAGACGGTGGATGTACACGTGCGTTGGTTGCGTGAAAAGTTGGAACATAACCCCAGTCAACCGGAATATCTGGTGACGGTGCGGGGTTTTGGCTATCGTTTTGGTTGATGTTTTATCTTTTAGTCGGTCTAGTGGGGCTGGTCCTCGGGGCGGTGGGGACGTATCTTTGGTGGCAGAACCGTCTCCAAGTCCTCGTGGTGGGCGAGCGGATTGAGGGGTTTACGACCCTCGGGCAGTTGCGAGTTTACCTAAGTCGTCAGGGGCAAGACCTCCAGACCTTGACCCAGCAGCTTCAGGATAATCAACGTCTACTGGCGGCCCTGCCCCTCGGCTACCTCTGTGTGGGTCCTGATAACCGGGTCCTCTACGGCAACCCGACGGCTTGGCTGCTATTACACCGTAAAGAAAGTACCCAGCCGCTACTTCTGGAAGTAGCCCGCTCCTGGGAACTGGATGCCCTCGTGGAAACCACCCGCCGCACCGGGCGGACCCAGGCCCAGGATTGTAGTCTCTACCCCACTCCCGGCAGTCAACCCGCGCCCCTCCGGGCAACCAGTGTCCCGCTCCAGACCGGGGCGGTCGCGCTCTTCCTCGAAGACCGGCAAGAAGCCTTGAACCTCGCCACCCAGCGCGACCAGTGGACCGTGGATGTGGCCCACGAACTGAAGACCCCCCTCACCTCAATCCGCTTGGTCCTCGAAACCCTAGTTACTCGCGTCGAACCCCGCCACAGCCAGTGGTTAGCCCGTCTACTCAAAGAAGTCATGCGGCTGGCGCAACTGGTGGAGGACTTACTTTGTCTAAATCAATTCGCCCTCGACCGGACGTTGGCTCTCCAGACTGAACCCTTGGACCTCATCCTTTTGCTGGAAGATAGTTGGGCCGTAATGGAACCGATTGCTCAAGTCAAGGGTGTTGGTTTAGCCTACCAAGGCCCGGACCATTTACCCCTAGAAGCCGACCAAGCCTACCTGCGCCGGGTTTTCCTTAACCTCTTGGACAACGCGATTAAGTTCAGTCCTGCCGAGGGGGTGCTGGAGTTGACCGTGCAACAGTTCCCGAGTTACTTAGAGATTGAAGTGCGCGACCAGGGACCAGGGTTTCCGGTACAGGACCTAGAGCGGGTTTTTCAACGATTTTATCGAGCGGACCCGGCTCGTTCGCGGCAGACGGGGGGCACGGGGTTGGGGCTAGCCTTGGTGCGTGAGATTGTCCAGGCCCACGGCGGTCAGGTGCTAGCGGCTAATCACCCAGCAGGCGGAGCACAACTGCGGGTCCAACTGCCCGTACTGGGACCTTAAGCAGGCCCCTCCACCCCATACCTGACAGGCACAGGCAAGTGGGGGACCAAGGCAAAAAACAGAAGAATGTTCTTAATTCTTGCTTCCCTACCCGGCTCGCCTGTGCCCGTCAGGGTACGGGGTAGGGGCGGCTGTGGCAAGATAACTAGTCAAGTTTTGACAATCCGGTTAGAAGCTTGCAACACGAACGCGCTTAAGAGGACGACAAAAGCAGTAGTAAGGATGACCGGGCGCAGCCCGAAGGCATCGGCGGCAACCCCTGCAACTCCGAGGGGCACACTCAGAGCGATATTGACCAAATTATTCTGGAGACCAAATACTTTGCCGCGCAGTTCTGGGGGGGTCTCCTCCTGGATTACCGTCTGCATGGGTACGCCAACCAACGCCGCTGCCAAACCTAACAGGGTACATAAGCTCAGGGCTAACCAAAGGTTGCTGACCAAACCCAGGGCCGCGAGAGTCGAGGCCATCCCCAGGGTTCCCACGAAGGCGAGTTGGGCGCGGCTGAAACCATGTCCAAACCGACCAACCGCCCATGCTCCCACCGCCATCCCGACCCCCGCCATCGCCAAAAGAAATCCGAATTGTTCGCCCTTGAGTCCCACACTCTGACCCAGACTCACGGCCAGAACCGAGAGAGCCGCGAAAATTGAGAACAGAACAATTAACTGTACTAAGGCTGCAAATACAGGCCGCACTGCCCAGACGTAGGCCAATCCTTCCTTGAGGTCGGTCAATACACTGGTGGCTGACGGGAGTTTGGCTTCCTGCTGTTCGCCCGTCCGCATCATTATCAAACATAAAGCTGCTACTAAGTAAGCTCCGCCCACCAACCAATCCCCATGATCTACCCCGACGAGGGCCAAAAGTGGCTCTCCCACGGCAAAACCCAAGATGACTGAACCCATCATTGTCGTGGTAAACAAAGAATTCGCCGCCAAAAGATAGGAGCGGTCCAGGATGAGAGGGATCGTAGCAGTCTCCGCCGGGGCAAAGAACTGCGTCAAGGTCGAGACTAAAAACGTCAATACCAGCAACACCATAAAGTCCTGGGGCAACACCGATAGGGCTAAGACCAAGAGTCCCCGCCCCACATTGGTCCCGACCAACATCCACCGTTTCGAGGTCCGGTCCACGAAGACCCCCGCCAAGGAACCAAAGAGAATCGCTGGGACCGAGAGGGCAATGGAGACTGAGGAGATGAGGGAGTTGAGGTTCCCGCCCTGGCCGAAATAACGACTGACCAGCGCAATCACCAATACATAAAAAATCTTATCGGCTAACTGTGAAAAAACCTGACCCGCCCACAGGAGCAAGAAATTCCGGTTGCGTAATAAGTCGCCAAACCCCACGGTCGTGAGCGGTTGTTCCATGAAAGCCGAATCAAGGAGGGTTACTTGTTGAATTATACGAGGTCTGCCCGGTCCCCCGCGCCTAGACCTAGGTCACACGAATCCCTGGCTCCCCCCGCTCACATCGCCCAATCACGCTGGCCCAAGGAAAGCCCGTCCGGTGGAGTAATTCCAGAACTGCGGGGACCGTTTCCGGCTCCACTGCCAGCAAAAGCCCGCCACTCGTCTGGGGGTCCGCCAAGAGGAACCGCTCCCACTCGGGTACATTTACAGCGTGAATTTGTGGACTATAGCCCTCCCAGTTACGACGGGCAGCCCCAGGGAAGATGCCTGCTTGCGCCAGTTCCCGAGCAGTCTCCAGCATCGGGACGGCTGCACGCTCCAAGGTTGCTGTCATCCTCGCGCCCTGCGCCATCGCCAACAGATGCCCCAACAGCCCAAACCCCGTCACATCAGTCATGGCATGGACCCCCGCGAGGGCTGCCAGTTCAATCCCAGGACGATTCAGGAGCGTCATCACGCTCAAGACTTCAGCGTAGGCTGGGGCCGTGAGTTGATTTTTCTTGAGAGCCGTAGTCATCACCCCGATCCCCAAGGGTTTAGTCAAGATAAGTTGGTCTCCCGCTCGGGCCGTGCTGTTGCGCCGCAGTTGATCGGGATGGACTAACCCGGCAACGACAAGACCAAAGATCGGTTCTGGGGCATCAATTGAATGTCCCCCCGCCAATGGAATCCCCGCCCTCTGACAGACCTGTTGTCCACCTTGCATGATGCCCTGGATCGCCGTCATGGGTAGGACATTAATGGGCATCCCCAACACCGCCAAGGCCAAAATCGGCGTACCCCCCATGGCATAGACATCGGAGAGCGCGTTGGTTGCGGCAATCTGCCCAAAGTCCACGGGGTCATCCACAATCGGCATGAAGAAATCTGTGGTCAAAACTAGGGCCTGTTGGTCATTGAGCCGATACACGGCGGCATCGTCTTTGGTCTCGGTACCCACTAATAGCTGTGGGTCTAGAGGGAGCGGCAGTCCACGCAGGATCTCTTGTAATTGCGCCGGGGCAATCTTACAACCACACCCCCCACCGTGGGAATACTCCGTCAGTCGAACCATGCTCACCTCACTCATTTTCATGGCCTCGTCCTCAGCCAGTGCCGGACCTCCTAGGCCAGCCAATTCTGTTTGAGACCGTTACTCCCTAGACAGTCCACTAACTGATAGCGTTTCTGGAGGAGGTCCAGTGCTTTGAGGGTCACAGCGTTTCTTGTCTTGCTTGCAGTGTAGCAAGTGGCCCTCAGTCCCTCAGTTCGGGCACCTGGGCCGCGTAATCCTCGACTTTGCTGAAATTAAAGGGACCCGCAAAGGAACCCCAGACCTGCTCATCGGTCTCTAAATCCAAGCCCCGGTCCAGACTGCGGAAAGTCCCAGCGCGGACCTCACTCAGACTGCTCAAGTAGGTGTTGCGCCCAGATTTTTCAAAACGGCAGTGCTTCCCCGGCTCCACTTCGCCCCAAAAACAATCTTCGATCCGCTCAAACACCATATTGCAGCCAGTGGTGGGCTTGAGTTGTTCAAGCTTCAATTCGGTCAATCGCTCTGGGTTCCCCGCCGCCCCCTTGAAATACCCGTTATCCAACAGGGCGTAGTGGGCCACGTAGATACACTCACGTTCCGGTTTGAACTGGAGGACCACCCGGCGGTAGGGCTCAGTCGGGGCGAGTTCATTGGCCTGTTCTACATAAAGACCAAGACCCCCAAAGAATTCCCAGGGCAAGGGCCGTTGCCAGAGTCGAATCTGGGCAAAGTCCCGGGGCTGTGCAAAGGCTTGGGCGCGGTTAGTGAAATAACCAGCCATCCATTGGACCATCGTACGGAGGTCGTGGGCGGTGATATCGGGCATGGTGTACCTAGGAGTTGATGAATTGCAGGGTCATCCGCGCCAAGGTGCGGACACTCTCCTCAGGGTCTACGGTCGCCAAGTCCTTAAGAGCCTGGGTAGTCTGGGGACTAGGTAAGCGTTTGAGGGCCATCACCACCGCCTTCCGTAACTCCACATCAGGGTCACTCAGGGCTGAGAGGAGGGTGGGTAGCGCGTGGTCAGCTTCCACCTCACCCAAGGCAATCGCCGCATCCCGGCGCACTTGACGGTCGGGGTCCGTGAGGAGCATTTCGAGTTGAGGAATACAGACTTTGTAGCGACCATTGCCGACGGAGCGGGCCGCACTGGCACGGACCCCGGCATCCGCGTCCTGGAGAGCCGTCTGTAGAGCGGGGACTACCTCATCAGTCCCCATACTGCCGAGAGCTTGGACTACCCCGCTACGGACCTGGGGGTTGCCATCCTTTATATAGGTCAACAAAGTTAATAGCGCGGCTGGACCAATCGAACCCAAGGCCCAGATCGCCGCGCCACTGACATATTCATCGGGATCGGTCAAAAGCTGGATCAAGGGGTCTACCGCCTGGACGCCAATTCGGCAGAGGGCACCCGCCGCTGCATTACGGGTCACCAAGTCGGGATCAAACTTCAAGGTGTGGATCAAAGGTGCAATCGAAGTACCCGCCGCTAGAATCGCTAGACTTTTCGCTACCGAGCGGCGGACCATCGGTTCGGGATGATGGGCCAAGGCACTGAGTAGTGGGTCTACCGCCGCAGGGCCGAGCTGGGCCATGGATTCAACCAAGGCCAAACGCACGTAGCCGTGGGGATCGGCGCAAGCTTCAATCATCTGGGGTAGAGCGGTGATATCACCTAGGTCCCCGAGTTTCCGGGCCGCCGTACACCGTTTAGAGACATCCGCGTCCTGGAGTTGTTCAAGCCACATGGTGATAGGCCCCGCCGCCCTTAACCATTGCTAAGGCTCCCCGCGCAATCCCCGCCACACTAGGATCGGCATCCTTTTGGAGTTCTAACAAGGCCGGGATCACCTCTTGACCGCCAATTGTCCCTAGGGCCGAAGCCACGGTCAGGCGTAAAACCTGATCATCCCCCGCCAAAGCTTGTAGTAAGTAGGGTACCGCTCCTCGTCCCACGGTTCCTAACGCACCCACCGCTGAGATTCGGGCCACCGGGTCCTCATCGCCTAAAACCTGAGCCAAGGCCGTCAAAACCTCAGGGGCTGCCAAGGAGCCGGGATAGCGGCGACCAATTGCCGCCAAAGCTTTCGCACTAGTCGTCCTGAGGGTGGCACTGGGAAAAGTCAAGCGTTCCACTAAAGCTGAGATACCCCCTGGCCCTAAATCCCCAATCGCCTGAGCTGTACTCCGCCGGGTCTCAACGTCAGGGTGGTCCAGGAGGGGCAACAATTGTTCCAAGGAGGACATGGGACTTACCCGGATATTAGGTTTAGTTTACTGCAACCCTAAGCTCCCAGACTGGGATTCAAGAAACTTAGGAAAGCCCAAGATGGCACTGTTGCCGGATTTTTGCACTGACATTTAGCAGTGAAAGCTGACAGTGACATGATGGCTAAGTCCACAGAGTCCTCTATCTACAGGAGTAATATTTATTAACGATCCCCCTCATAAATCATGTCCTAGAATTCAGAGGACTCGCTCAACGAGGATTTTTTGACAATGAACGACGCATTTACGAGAGTAGTCTCCAACGCTGACGTTAAAGGTTCCTACCTCTCCTCCGGGGACATGGGTGCCCTCGCTCAGTACGTCAAAGATGGCAACCGCCGTCTTGATGCCGTAAACACCATTACCGCCAACGCTAGCTGCATCGTCACTGACGCCGCTGCTGGGATCTTCTGCGAACAGCCTGACTTGATCCGTCCCGGTGGAAATGCTTACACCAACCGTCGCATGGCTGCTTGCATCCGCGACATGGAAATCATCCTCCGTTACGTCACCTACGCGATGTTGGCGGGTGATGCCAGCGTCCTCGAAGACCGCTGTATCAATGGTCTGAAAGAAACTTATGTGGCCTTGGGCGTACCTACCTCCTCGACCGCTCGTGGCGTACGGATCATGAAAGCCGCCGCGATTGCGTTCGTAACCAAGGACCCTGCGGTTATCCAAACTCCTGACAAGTGCGCCTCCTTGGCCAGCGAGTTGGGCACCTACTTCGACAAAGTGGCTGCTGCTGTTTCCTAATCACCCAAAAGTTTGGAGAGCCTGATGAAAACTGTAATTACTGGTGTCATTGCTGGGGCTGATTCCCAAGCGCGTTTCCTCAGCGGTGGGGACCTGCAAGCGGTGCAAGGTCGTCTACAACGGGCCAGTGCTGGTCTGGAAGCGGCTTCCTTCATCACTTCTAACCACGAGAGCCTGACCAAAGAAGCCGTCACTGGCATGGCGAGCAAAATGCCCTACCTGACCCAACCCGGCGGTCTGTTCAACGGTGCCACCAACCAAGCCAAGTGCGCCCGTGACGTGGATTACTATCTGCGTTTCGTGAGCTACTGCCTAGTGTGCGGCGATACCGGCCCCTTGGATGACTACGCGATCAGCGGCCTGCGCGAAATCAACCGCGCCTTCAGCCTGCCCGCGAGTGCCTACATTGACTGTCTGTCTTCCATCAAAGAGAAAGTGAAGTCCTCTTCTCTCTCTCCCCAAGCGAAGACCGAAGCTGCCCTTTACATGGATTACCTCGTCAACGCGATGAGCTAAGACTTGTTCACCCCCCAGTCCGCCAGGATTGGGGGGTCTTTTGACCTTTTGGGAGGCGAATATGCAATGGACCAACTTGCCTACCTACGGGCAGGCAGAGGGTGCTGAAAACGGTCAACTCTATGAGATTCATGCCGTTGCCCTAGAACAGACCCAGAACCTCGGCAGTCGGGCCCGGATTCGCAAGAGCAGCTACAAAGTGTGCGTTTCCTACGACCGCATGACTGCTGAGATGCAGCGCATTAAACAGCAGGGCGGTGTGATTACCAAGATTGCCCCGGTGACTGCGACCGCTAGCCCCGAAGCATGAAACCCCCGGTTTTGACTGGGGGGCTAGACACCGCCCAGGTTTTGGATTTGATGTCCGGGGATGATCAAGACCGCTACTATGCGGTTTGGCATTCCGGGAAATATCAGGTCAAAGAAGCCCTGCCCCTTTTACTTGATGCCCTGACCGATTCAGCCTGTACCGCTCTAGGCGGCTACCCGTTGCGCCGTCGGGCCTGTGAAGCCCTGGGTAAGCTTTTGGCGGAACCGGGTTGGGATGAGACTGCTTATCAACAAGCGGTCTCCGCCCTGTTGAGGGTATTGGACTCTTCGGATTATTGGGTACGCTCGGAGGCGATTTGGGCCTTGGGGAAGATAGCTCCCCGTGTGAGCCAGCCTGAGTTACGGGCGGACATGATTAGAGTCCTGCGGGAATTTCTGGACCGCCCGGAAGAACCTTTTGAGTACGTGATTGAGACCTTGGGGGTTCTGGACTGTCGGGAGGCCTTGCTGCCCATCCGTGGTTTTTTACACCATCCCTCCGCACGGGTCCGTTGTGCCGCCGCCAGGGTAGTTTTTCAGTTCACTCAGGAAACAGCGGCTCTCAATATCCTGCTGGAGAACCTCGCCAGCCATAATCTACATCTAAGGCGGTGTGCCCTACTGGACTTGGGTGAAGTCGGGGACCTGAGTGTGGTCCCGGCGATTGCCCGTTGTCTGTTGCCTGCTAATCTACGGCTTTTCGCCTTGAAACAGATTTTTGACCGCCAAGCGGATACTGCGGATACGTTGCTGTTGCGTCAAACCATCGAGGAGCTTTTGTAAACCATGGCCCCACTTACCGCCAAAACCGACCCATTTCTGAAGAAGTACCTGGACCTAGCCAGTACATTCGTCGAGGCCCAGCGGTTGCGCCAGAGCCTAGACCGGGTTAACACAGCGGAACAATACGGCCTCCTTACCCGGCCCTCCTCCTCGACCGAGTGGACCAACCCCCGCCTCAATCCCCTGCGCCCCTTCTCGATTCGCCAACGCGCCGTCGGGATGCCCGGTGCCCCCGCCCTCAAGGGTCAAGAACTGATCCGGGCGGCCTATGAGCAGGTGTTCGGGACTAAGTTACTCCTGGACACTTTCCGGGTCCCGGTCCTAGAATCCAAACTCCTCAATGGTGAGCTTTCGATCCGCGAGTTCGTGCGGACCCTGGCGAAATCCGAGTATTACCTGCAAACCTTTTATCTAAGCTGCTCTAATAATCGCTTTGTCGAACTGAGCTTCAAGCATCTGTTGGGCCGTCCCCCCTACACCCAGCGCGAAACCTTTGACTATTCCAGCATTGCCAGTCGTCGGGGATTTGAAGCGACGATTGATGCTTTTGTTGATTCTCAGGAATACCAGACCACTTTTGGTGAAGATACCCTCCCCTACGCCCGCAAGATGCACGAGGGACCCGAGGGTCAGGGGTTTGACCGGGTGGGAATCACGGACTTGGGGTTGTTGGGTTCCTTGAAGACGATTGGCAATCCCACCACCAGTTCCTATGTCCAGGCGTTGTTCCAGGACCAGCCCCGGCCCATGCAAGTCCTGCAACCCTTATTCAAGCCCGAGCAACCCACCCCGACGACGGCTTCGGTCCTGGGTGCCTACATGGACCTTGCTAAGGATGTGCTGAACTCGCGGGTCTATTTCCAGTGGTCCAAGGGGACCGAGGCCCTGCGTCCTTTACGGCCCTTCTCGATTCGCCAACGCACCACCGGGATGCCGGGAGCCCCTGCCCTCAAGGGTCAAGAACTGATTCGGGCGGCCTATGAACAGGTGTTCGGAACTAAATTGCTCCTGGATACTTTCCGCGTCCCGGTCCTGGAATCCAAGCTCCTCAATAGTGAGCTTTCAATCCGCGAATTCGTGCGGGTCTTAGCCAAGTCTGAGTATTATTTCGTGACCTTTTACCAGGGTTGCTCCAATAACCGTTTCGTCGAACTGAGCTTCAAACATCTGTTGGGTCGTGCGCCCTACAGCAAACGGGAAATCTTCGACTATTCGAGCATTGCCAGTCGTCGGGGGTTCGGGGCCTTGATTGACGCGCTCGTGGATTCACCGGAATACCAGCAGACCTTTGGTGAGGACACGCTACCTTACCTACGCAAGATGCACGAGGGGCCGAACGTCCAAGGTTTCGACAGTATCGGCATTACCGATCCCGGCTTGCTCACCGCCTTGGACATGATTGGCAACCCCACCACCAGTTCCTATGTCCAGGCCAAGGACCCCGACTTGACCCTGTGCGACTACCGATTCACCCGCGCTTAACCTAGGAGGCACCCATGCAACGCTACGCTATCACCACTGAACGGGTCATCCGCTCCCGTACCTCCGTTGGGAATTCCTCCCTACGCGCCCAGCAGACCATCACCGTCAGCTACGAAGAGTTGCAGAACAAACTGCAAACCATCGCTCGTAGCGGGGCCAAGATTGCCAAAATCGAGAAGCTCAACGTCGTTGCCAAGCCCAATAACAGCGCTGTGCTAGAGACCGCCCCGGTCAAGTGGAACTCAGATGCCACTCCGGACGAAAAAGAATTGGTCATCAATACGGTCTACCGTCAGTTGTTTGGGAACGCCTACTACTCCCATGTGGACCGCGCCCTCGTCGCTGAATCCCGGCTCAAGAATGACGAGATTACCGTTCGTGAATTTGTCCGTTTGGTGGCGAAGTCCGACGCTTACAAAAAGCGGTTCTTCTACCCGATGTCCCAGGTGCGGTTTGTGGAATTGAACGTCAAGCACCTCCTCGGTCGCGCCATCTACGACCAAGCGGAAATGTCTGAACACGTCTGCCGCTACAACAACAGTGGCTATGACACAGATATTGACAGCTACCTGGACAGCGAGGATTACAACAATGCCTTTGGGGATGATACGGTCCCGTACCTGCGCGGCTTCATCACCCAACCCGGTCAATCCAACATCAACTACCCCCACAGCAGCCAGCTTTACCTGGGTGTTGCCGGAAGTGACCGTTTGGTGACCGCTGCTCAATTCCCCGTGATTTAAGTTTGATTGGATGCAAATTAGGAGGTTCCCATGGCAGATCGTGAGCGTTATACCGTTGAAGTCCAAGGTCTCGTTCGTCCCAAAGTCCGTCAGAGTTGCACGACTTACAATGTGGACTATGAGGGCCTGCAAGCTCTCTTAAAGAAAGTTAAAAGTAACGGCGGTCGCGTTACTTCAATCAACAAACTGGAGACCGAGCGCAACCCCCGTGTCGCGCCCCTCGTGACCAGTTCCCCCGTGGAACTCTGGCCCGATGCCACCGAAGACGAGTTACAAGGCGTGCTCCGGGCGGTGTACCGTCAGGTCTTGGGGAACGCCTACATCATGGACGCAGAGCGGCTCAACTACGCCGAGTCCCAATTGCGTAACGGCGACTTTACCGTGTCCGATTTCGTGCGGACCATCGCTAAGTCGGATCTTTACAAGTCGCGCTTCTTTACTCCGGTTTCCCAGACCCGGTTTGTGGAGTTGAATTTCCAGCATCTATTGGGTCGTGCGCCCTTTGACCAAGCTGAAATTTCCATGCACATCCAACTTTATGCAGCGGCGGGTTATGACGCTGAGATTGATAGTTACCTCGACGGTGCCGAGTATCAAGAATACTTTGGTGCGAACGTAGCTCCCTACAACCGTAACTTCTTGACGCAGCGCGGGCAGGTCAACGCGAACTTCACCCGTGGCTTGAAGCTTTACCCTGGTTTTGCGGGGTCGGATATCCCGTCCGCTAGCACCCGTAGTGCGCTATTGCCTGCTCTTTAACTCTGGAGGATGAGATGGTGGATCGGTTTAACGTTACGGTCGAGGGCCTGATTGGTTCTCAAAATGTCAAGAAGAGTTGTGAGAGCTACACCATTGACTATTCGGGTCTGCAAGCTCTCTTAAAGGTCCTGAAGCGCGGCAATGGGCGGATCACGTCCATTGAGAAACTAGATGTGGACCGCACGCCCAACTACAGCGCGGTGGTCACACCGATGATGGTGGAACTCCAGCCCTTCGCCAACGAGGACGAGTTGCAAGGGGTGATCCGGGCCGCCTATCGTCAGGTGGTGGGCAACGCCTACATCATGGACGCTGAGCGGTTGACCAGTTCTGAGTCCATGTTGCGGAATGGCTCAATCTGTGTGCGGGATTTCGTCCGCGCCGTGGCGAAGTCTGACCTCTACAAGTCGCGCTTCTTCTGGCCCATGTCCCAGAACCGCTTTGTGGAACTCAACTTCAAACACCTCCTAGGCCGCGCTCCCTATACCCAGGCCGAAGTCTCCGAGCACGTGCAGATCTATGCCAATGCTGGATACGAGGCCGAGATTGATAGCTACCTGGATGGGTTGGAATACCAGCAAGCCTTTGGGCCGAATATTGTCCCCTACAACCGGGGCTTTCTCACCCAGACGGGCCAGGTGACGGCAAATTTCACCCGTTCCTTGAAGTCGTTCCCTGGTTTTGCTGGGTCTGATATTCCGGGAGCCAGTTCTAGTAAGGCGTTATTTCCCGTTGTGTAAGATGCGTTGGAGGCCCACACGGGCCTCTAGCCCATTTCCTTGGCGTACCCCATGAATGTCCTTGATTTTTTTGAGAAAAGCACTGGTACTTGGTCAGTCCAACGCACCACCCACCACCTCGCCTTCAAGATGTCTGAGGCGGGTGAGTCTGAAGTAAATATCCAGGCCCTGGGTCCGACAGATGCTCAGGTGGCCCAGGTCTGTGCGATGCACGAGTTTGATGCGTCGGATGCTTTGGGGGGAGCCTATTTCACCTGGGGCGGGACGGTGGAATTTGACGAGAAGAAGCACGCGGGCGAAACTACCCTCGTGGCGATTCCCGACCCCGAGGACCCCCAGCAGGGCCAGATTCTACGCGATAAAGGCTATGCCCAGGAAGTCCCCGCCGTAGGCCGCTACCAAATTAACCCTGAGGGCGTCTTAACCGTAGTCACGCCCTACCAAGGTACGGAAGCAGAGGAAAAAGTCTGGTTTGTCACCCCCAACTGTCGGGCGCGGGTGAGCTTGGTCCGAGTCCGGGGCGGCGTGACAACGATGACCTTCTGTTCAGAAATCCGTCGCCTTTCACCAGAAGAAGTTAACCGCTTGGCAGCGGAGATTAACTTACAGGCTGGTGAGACATGAGCCAGGATGAGCAACAGCGATTGCTCGGTGAGATCCAGCAGTTAGCCAGTCAACCAACCCCGGCAAATATTGAGGCGTTAATCCAGATGTTTGGGTACTACAACCCCGAGGTTTGTGATGCCGCTGTCGCCGCCGTAATTCGAGTCGGCGAAAAGTCCCTCGAACCTTTAATTCGGCTGTTGGATGATTTCGACTATGGGGCACGGCATCACATCATTTGTTGTCTAGCTCAGTTGCACGACTCCAGAGCCTTCGATACGCTCCACAACGCTCTAGCCCGTGATTTCGCGCCCTCGGTTCGTCGGAGTGCCTGTAAAGGTTTGGGCTATTTAGCAGACCCCCGCGCTCTACCTGCTATGGCCCAAGCTGCCCAGTCACCAGATTGGGGATTACGTTACTGTGTGGCAATGGCTCTGATTAACTTTCCGGGTCCCGAAAGTCGAGTTATCCTCCAAATTTTGGTTCAGGATGCTGACCGTTTGGTACAGATGAAAGCTCAAGAAGTCCTTACAATGCAAAAAGAACCTGTAGCTTAGGCTACTTACGGTTGGGTTAAATATTTTTACCCAGCTTATGTAACAAACTTAGTAAAGTTAAGATCAGCTATTCACAGAATACTAAGTTATTATGAGACAAAATTCACATTTATCCACCCTTCAGTGAGCGTCCCTCATGATCAGTACCAGCCCAAGAAAGCCGGACCTCTTTCTCCAGAAGTTCGTGCAAATGGCTCAAAGCATGCCGATTGTGCAGGGAATACGGGTTTTGTTTCCAGAGGGAGAGCCAATTCCCAAACTGAGTTACTACACCACCCCAGCCGACCGCAGGTGGGCGGAGGGGACCGAAATCCTCAAGCCCCTGCGTCCTTTTTCGATTCGCCAGCGCACCATCGGGATGCCCGGTGCCCCGGCCCTCAAGGGTCAAGAACTGATCCGGGCGGCCTACGAGCAGGTCTTTGGGACTAAGTTGCTCCTGGACACCTTCCGGGTTCCGGTTCTAGAGTCCAAGCTTTTGAATAGCGAGCTTTCAATCCGGGAATTCGTGCGGTCTCTAGCCAAGTCCGAGTACTATTTCGTGACCTTTTATCAGGGTTGCTCTAATAACCGTTTTGTCGAGTTGAGCTTCAAGCACTTGTTGGGCCGTGCGGCTTTTTCCCAACGCGAGATTTTTGACTATTCGAGCATTGCCAGTCGCCGGGGGTTCGCCGCCTTGGTTGACGCGCTGGTAGATTCCCCCGAGTACCAGCAGACTTTTGGTGAAGACACGCTCCCCTACTGGCGCAAGATGCATGAGGGACCCGAGGGTCAGGGTTTTGACCGGGTGGGCATCACCGATCCAGGACTACTTACCGCCTTGGACCTGATTGGCAACCCCACCACCAGTTCCTATATCCAAGTCAAAGCCCCGACTTTTACCCTGTGTGATTACAGCTTCAACCAAGGTCCGGCTCCGCTTATCACTGAATCTACCCATGAAACCGTAACTGAAGCTCCAGTAAAACCCGCCACCGACAGCTACCTGGACCGTTACAAAGCGATGGCCCTGGATGTGCCGAGTGCGCGGTCGCGCGGTACCGTCTCCAATGCGGAGCAGCTACGCGAACAACTCCTCCCTCCCGGTGGCTCTTGGTCTGCTGCCACTGCTGACGAACTGCAAGCTTTGACCCAGCCCGCCAACCGGGATTGGACTCGTGGCACCGAAGCAATTACGCCCTTGCGTTCCTTCTCGATTCGGCAGCGGTCGGTGGATAGCGCGAGTAGTCCGGCCCTGAGTGGGGAAGCTTTGTTGCGGGCTTGCTACCGTCAAGTTTATGGGACGGATTTACTCCTGGAGACCTTCCGTAACCGGGTCCTGGAGTCTAAATTATTCAATGGCGACCTGTTTATGCGCGAGTTCGTGCGGGCCTTGGCGAAGTCGGAGTACTACTTCGTGACCTTTTACCAGGGCTGCTCTAATAATCGTTTTGTTGAACTGAGTTTCAAGCACCTCTTGGGTCGTGCGCCCGTGAGCCAGCGTGAACTTTTCAATTACTCCAGCATCGCCAGCCGCCAGGGATTCGCCGCCTTAATTGACGCGCTGATTGACTCCGAGGAATACCAAACCACCTTCGGGGACACAACCCTACCCTATGCCCGCAAGATGCACGAGGGTGTGGCGAGCCAAGGCTTTGACCGGGTGGGCATTACCGATGCTGGGTTACTCACCGCCTTGGACCTGATGGGTAACCCCACCACCAGTTCCTATGTCCAGGCCAAGGCCCCCGGTCTCACAGTCTCGGATTACCGCAAATTTGAGCGTTCCATCCCCTCCTATCCCACGGCGCGAGCAGCGGCCCCGGAGACAGCGAGCATGGCCCAACAACTCCGGTTATTGACCACCCCCGCCAGTACCAGTTGGATGAGTGGCACGGAAGCCCTCACGCCCCTCCGGGCCTTCTCCATCCGACAAAAGGCGATGAATACCGCCAATAGTCCCGCCCTAGATGGTGAAGCTCTCCTGAAGGCCAGCTACCGTCAGGTTTTTGGGACCGATTTACTCCTGGAAACCTTCCGTAACCGTCCCCTAGAGTCCAAGCTGATGAACGGGGACCTGACGCTCCGCGAATTTGTACGGGCCTTGGCGAAGTCGGAGTATTGTTTCGTGACCTTCTACCAGGGTTGCTCCAACAATCGCTTCGTCGAACTGAGCTTCAAGCATCTCCTGGGCCGTGCGCCCGTGAGCCGCCGTGAACTCTTCGACTATTCCAGCATCGCGAGCCGCCAAGGGTTCGCCGCGCTGATTGATAGCTTGGTCAATTCCGATGAGTACCTAACGATCTTTGGTGAGAACACTTTGCCCTACGCCCGGAAGATGCACGAGGGCACGAGCCGTCGCGGTTTTGACTCCGTGGGGATCACTGACGCTGGCTTACTCACGGCTCTGGACCTGATTGGCAACCCCACCACCAGTTCCTATATCCAAGCCAAGGCCCCCGGTCTGACCGTCAGTAACTACGATGCCGTCGAATCCAACGGAGCCCCGACCAAACGCCGTTCGACTTCGTTCTTCGGCAATGGTATGGGTATGAGCAACGGTTCCTTGATTGCCAAGGATAAAAAAGCCGGTGACAGTGATGCCTTCCTCGCTATGGCCTCCCAGGTCGTCCCGCCGGCCTCCAGTCCCCAACGGGTCCGCATCTGGGATATCCAAATCCCCGACATGACCCGTTCCCTCCCGGCAACCGCCCGCCGTTAATCGAATGAGCCGCCGGGGTGCTGTGGCGTTAGCTATGGCACCCCGCAAACCTGCTGTCGGCTCCCCTTCCCAGTGCCAGAATGAAGCATCACTAGGAGCTACGGTATGCGAAGTCTTGTCCTGCTGGGCTTAGTGATGACGGTTCCGGTTCAGGCTGCTCCTCGGACCTTGACCATCGAACGGGGTACCGCCAGTTACCAAAGCCGCGATTTTCTCAGTGCTTGGACGGGGACAACGGACCAGATGCAAGGGAGTATCCGCTTTGATGACCGGACGGGCTTACTCTTAGCTGGCATTGTGACCGTGCAATTAGCTGGGATTGATTCCAAGAATGGGGCACGGGATGCGCGGATGCGTGGGGAACTCCAGACCGACAAATTCCCGACCGCCACCTTCACCCTCCAAACCCTAGAGGGCTTCCCCAAATTCTCGGCCTGGAAACAGTGGGGCAGCCGCCAACAGGGTAAAATTCGCGGGGATTTAACGATCCGGGATATCACGCGCCCTGTCACTTTCGACGGTGAAGCGGTCTACACCAGCCGGGAACTGCGAATCAAGGCCACCGGGACGATTAAAATGACCGATTTCAACCTCACGCCCCCTAGTCTTTTGCTTGTCACCGTCGAGAATACCGTAGGTCTAACTTTTGAAGCCGTCGCCCTCCCTCCCAAGAACAGCCCCCCACTACCACTTGGGAATTAACGGTAAACCCGCGCTAAATTGTCTAATATCAGTCAACTCTTCCACCAATTTTGTATCTCTATCCTCAAGGGATGACACCGAGTTTATAGTTGGCTCTGCCTCAGCCGCCTAGCCTCTAACCCTAAGCGATGAGCCGCAAGCAAGCAATAAGGAGAAATCAAAAATCCGGGACCTATATGGCGTATGTCTTTGACCAATGGGTCAATGAGCTGGGCGGAAAATTGCTCAGAGGCAGCGGGAAAGTCCGTTGTTAGGCAAACCGAGACCCGCGCTTTGAACGTACTGCCCAGGGAGACCTGATTAGTATGTCCCCGACGGGCGGCGAGACTGGAGCACTCAATGCGGGTTTAACCGCCCAGCTTTGGCTTTGGAACCAGCGTACTCAATTGGGGATCACCTTTGATTCTTCTACAGTGTGCCGTCGCAGTTGTCCGGCGAGCAGGTATTACCGGGGTTTGTCTTAGGGCTAGGGCTAGTCTGGGGTAGTGAACTGGCTGAAGACCGTGCGTAGGCGTGGCAGGAAATCCGCTCCCGGCTTGAGGTAGGTTACGCGGGGCGTAGATGTGAGGTCCGCCAAGCTGGTCAAAAGTAAATGGTCACAAGCTTGAGTCAGCATCAAATTAAGACCCAGATCCTCCCCTGTCCCCCGAAAATCCGTCCGCAACCCGACTAGGGGAATCTGGCGAGCGTAGGCATAGCCCATCTCAAAACAACTCCCCGAATCCGCATCTGGCCCATCCAGGATTACCAGTACCAAATTGGCCCCCTTGAGCCCCCGCAAACACAGATCGAAGAGGCGTTTGGGGTCCGTGGTCCCGGCGCATTCCTGTTGCGGCAGGTAAACCCGGTAGCCCTCCGCCCGCAGTTGGGTCGCCAGAGTTTCGTTAAAGACGATTTCGGCCTGGGTAAACAAGGGTCCCGCGAGATAGAGCCAACTCACCGTCCCACCCGAGCGAGTTGGGGATCTGGGGGCAGACCCGCTCGCCGCGAAGCTACTACCGCCAACCGGTCACAGCGTTCATTCTGGGGATGCCCACTGTGACCGCGTACCCACTCGAAGGTGACTTGGTGTTGCTGGCAAAGATCCAAGAGTTGTTGCCAGAGATCGGGGTTGAGGGCGGGCTTTTTGTCGGCCTTGATCCAGTTATTGGCCTTCCATTTCTTGGCCCAACCCTTGGTAATGCCGTTGATGACGTACTGAGAATCTGAGTAAACCATGACCTTCCTGGCACCCGGTAAGTCTACTAACCCACGAATGACCGCCAACATTTCCATGCGATTGTTGGTGGTGTGGGCGTAGCCCCCGGTGAGTTCTCGCTCGCCGGTCACAGGGTCATCAATGATGGCGGCGTAGCCCCCGGGGCCGGGATTGCCGATACAGGCTCCATCGGTATAGATGCGGATTAAGGGTTCCATGACTGTACATGGTACTGGATAGGCAAGCTCCCTTACAATTGAGTGCGATACCTGGACCACCTGATGCCGAGCCGTAAGCCCTGGTTTGATGAGACTGCCGGTCAACTACAACTGGTGGCCTATTTTCAGCGCATGAGTTCCTGGCAACAGGCCATCGCTGATGGGCAGATCACCAGCGAGGAAATCCGAGAGCAAGCCAACCGGGTTATCTATTTATTAAAATCAGTCCAAGACCTGCTCAGTGAAGACCAACGCGCCCAACTGACCTTGATCCTCTATGAGATGGCGGTCCTCCAGGCTATGCAGACGACCGCCTTGACCAGTACCCTCCGCCGCGAACTATAGGACACCCATGCAAACTCGCATCTACCAATCTCCTGGCATTCAACCGGACGGGCTAGCTGAGTTGTTGGCGGCTTGGTTCACGGGGCATGGTTTCGAGACCCAGTATTTACGTACTGCGCCAGACTGCTTCATGGTCCAGGGCTACCAGAATGACCTCTGGCGTTCGGTGTTGGGGGTAGCGGCAGCCCTTACGGTGGAGGTCAAGACCCTGGGACCCGACCAGATTGCGGTACGGGTGGGGGCGGGAGCCTGGGTGGATAAGATTCTCGTGGCGAGTTTGGGTGTACTGTTCTTTTTGCCGCTCGCGCTGACAGCAGCTTGGGGAACTTGGCAGCAATCGCAACTGGACAAAGAAGTCTGGGCAACTATCGAACAGGGCTTACCCACTGCCGTTGAACGTGTGGTCCCGATGTTAGGTTTCGGGGTGCCCAAAGCGACGACCCCTCTACCGACTGACTGGTTCAACCCCGACACAGGCGAGGTTTATTCAACCCGGTTTTTTGAGCGGATGGCCTCTTGGCAGACGGCAATCGCCGACGGCGTGATTGAGTCGGCGGAGCTTGAACAACAAAACCGCTTAGTTCTGGAGCTATTGATGCAACTGGAGGGCAGTCTGGAAGATGAAGCCCACCATCGGCTCGGGGAAGTCTTTGCTGAACTCGCCGTCCTCCAGGGAATGCAGTCCTACGCCCTCGTCGCCAATCTCGGTCCCAAGAGTTAAACCGATGCAGACGACTCCTCTCACCACCGTCCGGTCTGCCACTCCCGCCGATGTCCACGCCCTCGCCCGTCTCTTGACCGATAGCTTCCAGCCTTCAGACGCTTGGTGGCAGTGGACCCAGGGCTGGGTGCGCTCGGGCTTGGCCCAGGACCTAGAGAGTCGGCTTACCCGTCCCCCCGCTAGTTATCGTTGTCTCGTGGCAACCATGAGTGGTTTCCTCGCCGGGACCGTCGAGGTCGCCCACCGTCCGCTCCCCCACGAATGGTGGTGGCTCCCCCAAGTCGCCAGTCCCCAGGACCCGCTCTATATCTCTAATTTGGCGGTCACCCCAGCTTGGCGTAGGCAGGGGGTAGCCTCAAGTCTGCTCCAGGAAGTCGAAGCGATTGCCCGGAGCCTGTGTCACCCCCGGCTTTACCTACATGTCATGGCGGATAACATCGCTGCGGTCCAGCTATACCAACGTTCGGGCTACCGTCTGGAGCGCGTTGAGAAAAATTGGCCCCTCTTCAACCCGCGCCCCAGTAGCAAACTCTTGATGGTCAAAGTAATTATGTAAGGCTAGATTTTGTGTGTATTCATGGTAGATGGTTCCTGTCCTGCTCGTTGAACCCCGTCCCCGATAGACGGTAATCTATATCTATTCCGTGTGCTGAGTGCCCCTTGCGTCCGATCATTTTGGCTGGTAATTGGAAGATGTATAAGACCCAGGCGGAGGCATTGGCCTTCCTGGAGCAGTTCTTGCCCTTGATTGCAGAGACCGCCCATCAAGTGATCCTGGGAGTACCTTTTACCAGTCTGGGGGGCTTGGCGGTACGTCTACCCGCCACGGTGCATCTAGCCGCCCAAAATATCCATTGGGCAGATTTTGGGGCCTTCACTGGGGAGGTCTCGGGACCGATGCTCCGGGAAGTAGACGTAAGCCACGTGATCATTGGGCACAGTGAACGCAGGCAGTATTTCGGGGAGACCGATGCCACGGTGAATCTTCGGCTCAAAGCCGCTCAACACCATGGCTTGACGCCAATCCTATGCGTGGGTGAGACCAAGGCCCAGCGCGATGCCCAAGCCACTGAAGCCGTGATTTTTAGCCAACTCGAACAGGACTTGGTCGGGGTGGACCAGCAAAAACTGATTATCGCCTACGAACCGATCTGGGCTATCGGCACCGGCGACACCTGCGCTACCCTGGAGGCCAACCGGGTTATTGGGTTGATTCGCAGCCGACTCACCCACTCTGATGTCCCGATCCAGTACGGCGGCTCCGTCAAACCGGAGAATATTGACGAGATTATGGCCCAACCAGAGATTGATGGCGTTCTCGTCGGTGGGGCGAGCCTGGAGGCAACCAGTTTTGCGCGGATTGTGAATTACGGTTCAGTGTGCAGATGACGACGTAGGGCGGCGATAGAGTCTTTTGTAATATAGTTAGCGACTCGGTGTAAGCGTAGGGGGCGGAGACGGTCGAGACGGGCATTCTTCACCTGTTGCTCTAGCTGTCGATAGCTAGTTTCATCCACAATCACCAAGTCGGCGGTGCGGAGGATGCCCATCAGAGCGTAAGTATCCTCAAGTTGGGCGGTTAGGACCAGCAGATTTTGACCACGGATGCTCTGGACAATAATCTCAGCAATTCTGAGGATGCCAGGGCTGAGGCTGACCAGCCCGAGGGTGCTACCAGCCGATAACTGTTCAACGAGTTCGATTTCCCGTTGATAGCTATAGATGTCCAAGGGGATCACCTCCCCCCTAAAACCATTGAGGGTCTGGCGGACTTTACTCAGGTCATAGCGTTGGGTGACGATGAGTCCGGCCTGAGTCGTGGCAAGATGTTGGGTCAACTCCCAGAGGTGAACGCCTTGGACCGGGACGCACAGGGCATCTTCGAGCTCTTGGACGATCATGGCGAGGGAACCAGAATCGGCACTGGTGACGAGGATACGGGCATTATCGCGGAGCCGACGGTCAAGCTCGACCTCGACCACTTCACGCACTTGGCGGA